>SABN01000001.1 GCA_009928955.1 Opitutia bacterium
GCGTTCGCCGCCAGCGTCACCACCTGCCACGCGCTCCAGTTCGCCGGCGTGAACGTCCGCGTCGCCCCGTTCTTCACCCACAGGTTCGGGTCGCCCGCGCTGCGGCTCACGGCCACCGCGACGTTCCCCGTCGGCGCCCGGTCCAGGCGCACGTAGAACCGCCCCTCGCCCGCTTCCCGCACGTTGACGGCCGCCGCGCTGATCTCCGGGTTCGGCTTCGGGCCTTCCACATCGAACGTGCGGAGCTCTTCCGCCGCCGCGTTCCAGTTGCCATCGCCCGCCTGCGAGGCCGCGACGCTCACCGTGCCCGCGCCGGTGAAGGTCAGGGTTGCGCCGCCCGAAATCGCCGCCGGGCCGGACACCACCGTGAACGCCACCGGAAGTCCGCTCGAAGCCGTCGCCGACAGCGCCACCGCATTCGTCATCATCTGGTTGCCGATGGCCGCAAACGCGATCGACTGGTTGGCCTTTTCAACCGCCAGCGTTCCATTGGCCGAGCCTTCGTAGTTCGCATCGACCACGGCGGCCGCCACCGCGTAGCTGCCCGCGTTGACTGGCGCTTCGGCCAACCCGTCGTAGGCGATCACCACCGCCAGCCCGGCGGGATCCGTGGAGACCGTCGCGCTCTTCGGCGCGCCGTCGTAGGTCTGCGACAGGCCGCCCAGCGTCACCGAAGCCAACGCCTTCGAGACCACCAGCGGCTCGGAGGCTTCGCCGAAATATTTCGGATCGACCACCGTCGCCACCACCTTGAACGTCCCCGCGTCCACCGGAGGCTTCTCGCCGCCGTCATACGTCACCGCGACTTTCAGCTCGGGCGGATCGGTCTTGACCGCCACGGCCTTCGGTCCGCCGTCGTAGGTCTGGTCCAGATCGTACAGCTTGACCGTCGCCGGGGACTTCTCCGCGATCGCCAGCGTGCCGCTGGCCTTGCCGTAGTAGTTGGGATCCTCCACGTGGGCATAGACGGGATAGGCGCCCGGCTTGACCGGCGGTTCTTCGGACTCATGGATATAAGACAGTCCGCCGGGGTAGGCCGGCGGCTCGACGGTCTGGTAAACCACGCGGACGGCCAGGCCCTCGGGATCGGTGGTGACGGAAACGGGCTTGGGCTGGCCATCGTAGATCTGCTCGAGATCGCCCAGCGTCACCTTCGCCTCCACCGGCGCCACCACCAGCGTGCCGGAGACCGATCCGGCGTACTCCGGATCCGCCACCGTGGCGGTCACCGCGTAGGAACCGGCCGCGACAGGGGGCTCCTCGGATTCCTCCGCAACGGCGGCCGTCTTTTTGCCATGGCCCGGGGCGTAGACCACGCGCACCGGAACGCTGTCCGGGTCGGTGACCACGGTCACGCTCTTGGGCGTGCCGTCATAGATCTGCTCCAGATCGCGCAGTTCGATCGCCGCCGGAGCCGGGGCGTCGCGATGCAGCGTATAGACCGCGCTCTTCTGGTTGTTGCCTTCGCTCTTTTCGTCCGTGAGGTCGTCGGCATCCACGAACGCGCGCGCATGGTGCGTGCCCTTCTTCGTCGCCGCCGTCAGCGCGAACACCAGCGTGCGGGACTCGCCAACGGCCAGCGTTCCGGCCGCCTGCTCGGCGTCGCCCGCGTCGCCCGCCTGGGCGTTGCCGGCCTTCGACACCCACATCCGCACCATGCCCGCATCGCCGGGAACGTCGCCCTGGTTGCGCACGGCCACCGTTGCCGTGAAAGGACCGCCTGCGGCCGGAACGGCCGGAGCCAGCACCAGCGAATCCACCACGAAATCGGGCTTCATCCAGGTGGGCGGCGCGTGCAAGGTGTACGTCACGCTCTTCTGGTTGTTGCCTTCGCTCTTTTCCGCCGTGAGCCCATCGGCATCCACGAACGCCCGCGCATGGTGCGTGCCGGTCTTCGTCTCGGCGGTCAACGCGAAAGTCAACACGGCGGACTCGCCGACCTCGAGAATCCCCGCCGCCTGCTCGGCGTCGCCCGCGTCGCCGACCTTGGCATTGCCGGCCTTCGACACCCACATCCGCACCAGGCCGGCATCCCCGGGAATGTCCCCTTGGTTCAACACGGTCACCGTGGCGGTGAAGGCGCCGCCGGAAGCAGGCGATGCCGGATCGAGTTCGACAGCGGTCACCACGAAATCCGGCTTCATCCAGCTCGGCGTTTGCCCCAAACCCACCGAGACCACCCCGCACAGACCGACGCAAAACATCGCGAACCCTTTCGCGCTTTTCAGCTTCAAAAATCCCATTTGATTCCGCGTTTTCATCTGGCGTCTCGATCGGTCACACGAATTCTCTGTCGTGACGTGATGAAGCTCTCATATGGCGATTAACCCGCGATTAGCTCTCTGTTAAATTTAGGTATCGTTAAAGAAAAGCGCGTCATTCGAATCCGGTTGCGAAAAGGTGAAATCTCCGCTTTCGCTTTGAAAATAAATCGCCCTATCCATCTGTTATGGAGAAGGATAAAGGATCTCGACCTCTGGCTTTCGCCGCGCGGCCTTCCCGAATCGGCATGGAATGCATAACCAAAAACGAACAAACAGGAGCCCCGCGCCCTCCCGCCGCCGAGCATCCCGTGAGGCATCTTTCAGGATTCGCCATTCATCCGAATGGCATGGGCCCGAGGATTCCCATCCGCACATCTCATGCCGGCCATGAGGAACCCGCGTGAAACCGGGAAGGATTTCCGCCGAGTTCCGCCCCCTCCCCGCGAAAAAAGTCAGGCGGCGCAAGGCGCCGCCTGACGGTGATCGGAAATTCCGATTTTCGTTTACAGATTCGGACGGATCTCGAACACCTCGGGCACGGCCTCCGTGCCGTCGTCGGGGAAGATCAGCCACAGGAAGTTCAGGGAGACGGGATTGGCCTCCAGATCTTCCGGCAGCGGCTGCCAGTCCTGGGCGTCCAAGCTGTAGAGGCACTGGATGCCGGTCAGGGAGCCTTCCGCCAGGTCCACTTCCAGCGTCTTGAGCCGCAGGGTGGGCTCATAGCCGACGAGGATGTACCCGCCGCCGACTTTCTGGCCGACCCACGCCGTCTCCGGATCGCCGTCCACCGCCGCCCAGCCGCTTTCGTAGTCCGGCGCGACGTCGTCGCTGGTCACCACCGTCGTCGGCTCGCTTTCCACGGCCGCGGAACCGCCCTTCGCGGGCGCGAGGCTCCGCCGCCCCGCCGTCCGCTCGCCGTACACCTCCCACTCGGCGATGCACACGAACCGGTTGGCCGAGTTGGACACGCCGGTGAACCGCAGATAGCGGATCGACTCGCCGGCCACCGCCCAGTCTTCCCAGCCGCGCTGCTTGCTCGTGCCGGCGTCCACCACGGTCGTCCACTCCGCGCCGTCCAGCGACGACTCGATGCGGTACTGGTGGGTCCGGTAGCCCCAGTCCCAGTTCAGCAGCCGGATGCGCGACACCGTCGTCGCCTCCTGCAGGTCCAGCGTCATCGCTCCAGGCGGATCGTTCGTCCAGAACGTGTAGCCGTAGTTGGCGCTCGACAGATGCGCGCCGTCGATCAACCACTCCGGCTTGGTCGTGGTATTCTTCGTCCCGGCGATCGTGGCGCCGTTCGAGGCCAGCGCCCAGTTCGTCCCGATGTCGTCGTCCAGCGCGGTCGCGTCCAGATATCCGGTCTGCAGGCCGGTCCCCGCCAGCCGGAAGGTGGCTGTCTCGTTGTCGGCGTTCGCGTCCGCGCCCGCCTGCAGCGTCACCACCTGCCACGTGCTCCAGTTCGCCGGCGTGAACGTCCGGGTCGCCCCGCTCTTCACCGAGAGGCCCGCATCGCCCGAGAAGAAACTCACGCCCACCGTGACGTTCCCCAGCGGCTCGCGGTCCAAGCGCACATAAAAGCGCCCTTCGCCGGCTTCCCGCACGTTGACGTTGTCCGTCGAAACCTCGGCCTGCGGCAGCGGAACGGCCGCGCCGTACACTTCCAGTTCGGCGACGCACACGTAGGGATTGGCCGAGTTGGTCACGCCCGTGAACCGCAGATAGCGGGCCGGCTCGTTGTCCACCGTCCACTCCTCCCAGCCGCGCTGCTCGCTCGCGTCGGCGTCCACCACGGTCGTCCAGCTCGAACCGTTCAGCGACGCTTCGATGCGGTACTGGTGCGTCCGGTAGGTCCAATCCCAGTTCAGCAGCCGGATGCGCGACACCGTCGTTGCCGCCTTCAGGTCCAGCGTGATCGCGCCGGACGGGATGTTCGTCCAGTGCGTGTAGCCATAGTTGGCGCTGGAGGCGTGCACCCCGTCGATCAAGTATTCCGGCTTGGTCGAGGCATTCCGCGTCCCGGAGATCGTGCTGCCGGCAGAGGCCAGCGCCAGATTGTCTCCGATGTCGTCGTCCAGCGCCGTCGCCGTCACGGACTGGTCCAACGCGCCCGGCGCCGAGACCCGGATCGTGGCGGTCTCGCCGACGGCATTGCCGTCTTCCGCCGCCGCCAGCGTCACCAGCTGCCACGTGGCCCAGGTCGTCGGCCCAAACGTCAGGGCCGCTCCGCTCTGAACCGTCAGGCTTTCATCGCCCGAACTGCGGGCCACGCTGACCGGAATGTTCACTTCCGGCGCGCGGTCCAACCGCACATAGAAGCGGCCCTCGCCCGCCTCGCGGACGTTGACGGTCGACCGCGAAACCTGCAGTTGCGGCAGGCCCGACAGGTCGCGCGTGCCGTACACCTCCAACTCGGCGAGGGCGACGTATTGGTTCGCGGAACTGGACAGGCCCGTGAAGCGCAGGTAGCGGGCCGTCCGGTCGGCGGCGTCCCAATCCTCCCAGCCGCGGTGCTCGCCCGCGCTCGCGTCCACCAAGCCCGACCAATCCACGCCGTTCAACGACGACTCGATGCGGTACTGATGGGTCCGGTAGCCCCAATCCCAGTTCAAGAGCCGGATGCGCGACACCACCGCCGCGGCCCGCAGATCCAGCGTGATCGTGCCGGGCGACGACAGGTTCGTCCAGACCGTGTAGCCATAGTTGACGTTGGACAGATGCTCGCCGTCGATCAACCATTCCGGCTTGGTGGCTCGCGTTCCCGAAACCAAGCTCCCGCCCGACGCCAGCGCCAGGTTATCGCCGATGTCATCATCCAGCGCCGTCGCCGTCACGAGTTGATCCTCCACGCCCGCCACCGAGACGGCAAACGTCGCCTCCTCGTTGTCGGCGTTTCCATCCGCCGCCGCCGCCAGCGTCACCGCCTGCCACGCGCTCCAGTTCGCCGCGCTGAAGGTGAGGCTCGCGCCGCTCTGCACCGTCAGGCCCGCGTCCCCCGCGCTGCGGCTCACGTTCACCGCGACGTCCGCTTCCGGCGCCTGGTTCAGGCGCACGAAGAAGCGGCCCTCGCCCGCCTCGCGGACGTTGACGGCCGTTTGGCCGAGGACGGCCCGGAGATGCAGCCGCGTGGTCGCGCTGGCCGTGAGCGAGATGTCGCTCGCGCAACCGCCATCGCCTTCTGCCCGGACGCGGAAATAATACGGGGATCCTTCTTCCAGCCCTTCCACCAGCTGGCTCGTTCCCTCGACCGCGAGGTTTTCGTAGCCAGGGAGGAAGGACGATGTCGACGAATCATACGGATGGAGATTGATGTCGTCGATGTTGAGGCGGGAGCTCGATCCCGTTCCGGAGGTCTTGACCACGCGGACGCGGACGGTACCGGTCACGTTGAGGTTGGTCGCCTCGAACTGGGTCAGCGTAGTCGAGTTGGCGGTGAAGGTCCCCGCGCTGGTCCAATCGGCGCCGCCGTTGGTGCTGTAGTCCACCCGGCCTGTCATATCGGCATCCGCCCCATACTTGGCGTACAGGAGCGTGATTGAGCTGAGGCCGGTGGAGAGATCCTCGTTCATGGAGATGATGCCGCTGGCGTTGACGGTCTCGTTGGACCGAAGGCGCGCCGACTTCAGACCGTTCTTGCGGTCGTTGGCCAGATCGCCGATCATGGCTTCGTTGAAGTTCCAGGAAATGCCGTTGAGCGTGACATTGCCTACGGCATAACTGTTCTTGGTGCCGTCTTCGAAGTCCACCGCGTAGACGCTGTCCGCGCCGCCGCCCGTGCTGAAGGTCTCGCTCGTGCTGACGTCGAGGCGGTAGCCGCTCGCGCCGGCCGCGGCTTCCCAGCTCGCGGTGAAGCTCGTATAGTCCGCGACGGCGTCCAGCCCCGTCGGCGCCGCCGGCGCCGCCGTGGCGGCGTCATCCGTCAGGCCGACGGAATAGAAGCCGTCGATCTGCGACCACGCCTTGTAGAAGTAAGGGGTGCAGGAGCTCAGGCTCGAGAGCGTCTGAGGCGAGCTGGTCCCGATATAGACCACGGTGCCGCCGCCCAAGGAGCCGCCCAATACGGGCGCGCCGGACGGCGCGCTGAAGCTGCCGGTGCCGTTGGCCACGATCACCACGTCATTGCCGGCGGCGTTCGCCGCGAAGGCCAGATCGATGGCGGAGACGCCGGCCGCGGTCGCTGAGAAGGAGGCCGGATCCGCCACCGACACCTCCAAGGTGCCCGTGTCCGATCCCTGATACGTGCCGTCCACGACCGTGCCGACCACTTCGTAGCTGCCCGGATCGACGGGAGCCGTCGCCGAGCCGTCATAGGTGATGTCCACCGTCAAGCCTTCGGGATCCGTCGTGGCGGTCACGATGCGCGCGGTGCCGTCGTAGGCTTGCGCCAAGCTGTTCAGGGTCACGGTGGCGATGGCCTTCGTCACGGTGAACGTGTTGGTCACGCTCGGGGCCGGATTGTAGCTGCCGTTGCCCGCCTGGGACGCCACGATGCTCACTTCGCCCAAGCCGGAGAAGGTCAGGGTGACGCCGTCTTCTTCGTCGATCTCGGCCGGGCCGCTCAACACCGCGAAGCTCACCGGCAGGCCGCTGGAGGCCGTCGCCGACAGTTCCACCACGTCGCTGATGACCTTGTCGCCGATCGCCGGAAAGTCGATCGTCTGGTCCTGGATGCCCATGGGCGTGGTCACCTCCGCCGTCGCCGAATTCGCGCTCGGGCAGCCGCCCTCGCCTTCCGCCCGGACGCGGAAGTAATAGGCCGTGTTCTGCGACAGCCCCTCGACCAGTTGGCTCGTGCCCGCCACCGCGAGGTTTTCGTAGCCATCGACGAAGACGGCCGCCGCCGTGACGCCCTCCAACTTCACATCGTCGAGGCGCATGGCCACGCTGCCGGACTTGACCCAGCGCAACTGCAAAGCCGCGCTAACGGCGCCCGACGGCAGTTCCAGGCTGGAAATCAAGTACCAGCCCGTTGCGGCGCCTTCCGCCGGCAGGCCGGACACGGTGACCGGGGTCCACGCCGACCCATCCGTTGACCATTCCACCGCGAACGTGGCGTTCGCGCTTCCGGATTCCTTGCGATATCCGAAGCTCAACTGCAGGGAGTCGTATCCGGACGCATCGATTCCCGCGATGCCAAAGCCATAGGAACCCGCCGTGCTGGGGAACCAGATGTTCGCCGCCCCAGATGCGCCGGTGTAGCCGGCGGATGCGCTGGTGACCCGGACATCGCCCGTGGACGCCACGCCGGCGTTCGACATCGTGTAGGCATCGTTGTCGAAGCCGTTGGCCGTCTCGTGCGCCAAAAGCGTGGTGGTCGAAACCACCGTGCCCATCGTCTCGGTGAAGATCGGTTCGGCGGTCTCCTCGCCGCTGAACGTCGCGCTCTCGCTGACATCGAGGCGGTAGCCGGTGGCGCGGTCGGTCGCGTCCCAAGCCGCGGTGAAGCTGGAGGCATTGGTCGCGCTGGCGTAGAGGCCCGTGGGGGCGTCCGGCTCGCAGGCCAAGGTGCTCACCGGGGCCGAGGTGACGCCGGCGGCATAGTAGTCGTTGTTGACCGAGTAGAACTTGAAGTCGTAGGTCGTGCCCGCCGCCAAGCTGGCGGAACTGGCGGAAGTGTCGGACCCGTTGTAAACCACCACGCCCGCTCCAAGGCTGTTGCCGGCGGAATAGGACGTCCCCGGCGTCGGCTCCGTCCAGGACTGGGCGGAGGTCTTGCGCACCACCAGCACGTTGTTCCCTTGCGCGTTCTTCGACCAGCTCAGGTCGATTTCGGCCGCATCCAGGACGGCGGAGGGATCGGCCGCATCGTTGATCGCGCTGACCGTCACCGTCAAGCTCGCGCCGGCGCCGTTCGCCGAAAGGTCGGCCCAGTCCGCGCTGCCGGCCTTGTACCAGAAGGCGGTCCCGTATTCCGCCCCGTAATCCATCTGCAGGCCCCAATACCAGGTGCCGGTCTGGTTGAACAAACCGAAGGTCCGGGTCTTGTGCTCGTCGTTGACGAACTCGGACCAATCGCTCGCCGTGCCGCCGGTCAGGTCGGCGTTGTTGTGGCGGACCCACAGGCGCGCCGCGCCATAATTCGCCCCGACGGTGCCCCACGAATCAAAACCAAACGTCTGGCCCGTGTCGCCCAAGAAGAGCGTGGCCGGCGCTTCCGGCGAGCCGCCGCTCGTGTTGCGCGCCTGCGGCAGCGCCGTGGCGACGGACGCGGCGGTTTCGCCGGCGGAATAATAGGAGTAGTTTTCAGAGTAGAAGGTGAAGTAGTAGGTCTGCCCGGGGATCAGCCCGGTCACTTCGAGGGCGGTGCCGGCCTGGCTGCCCGACACCACGGTCTGGTTGCCGAACGTGTCGTTGGCGCTGTAGGTCGTCCCGTTCACCGGGCTGCCCGACGGCGTGGCGGTCGCCACCGTGATCAGGACGTTCCGGTCGTTCCACCGCGTCCACCCCAGATCCACCCGCGTGGCCGGATAGGTCCCGTCCCGGGCGACCGTCACGTCGGAGGCCGCCGTCAGCTCATTGACCGTGAAATAGGCCGAGGAGAGATCCACCGGCGGATAGGCCGCGGAATTGCCCCAGCCGTTGCCCGACTTCGAGGTGAAGGCGTCTTCGGAATTTTCCCGGGCCTGGCAAATGACGTAATGGCTCCCGGTGGCGGTGAATTGGGTGCCGCTCAAATTGCGCCGCACGCGCTTGTTGGAGCCTTCGCCATCCTCGTACCAGTTCGCCACGCCCCAGTTGTAGTCCGTTCCCGCCGCGCTGGTGCCGAGGCCGATCTGCGCGTAGTCCCACGAGGCCTGCCCGATCTCGAAATTCACGTACCAGTCGCCCAAGGTGTCGCCCAGATAGTAGGAACCCATCGGGGCCCCCGCGCTCAGCGGGTTGATCCAAATCCCGGTCGGCGCCGCCGCCGTCGTGCCGCTGGCCGTCGAACCGAAGGCCGTTTCCACGCTCGCGCCGTTGCGGGCCTTGACCTGGAAGAAATATTCGGTCGCAGCCGAAAGCCCCGTCGCCGTCTTGGTGCCCCACACCGCCGCCGTCTGCCAGACCGCTGACGCCCCGAAGGATCCGTCCGCCTGCAGATACTGGTCGTCGCTGGTGCGCTGGATCGCGAATTCCGTCGCGGCGGGATTGCCATTCTCATTGATCGCAATGTCCAGCGTGGAAGCCGTGGGATTGTCCACCGTCGGAGCGGCGGGCACGTTCGCCAGCGTGGTGAAATTCAGTTCGTTGGCGGCCAGCGTCGTGTCCACGCCGTTGATGGCATAGGCCTTGAAGTAATAGATCTGGTTGACGGAGAGCGAGGAAAGATCGACGGAGAACGCGCCCGTTCCGCCGGCGGCCGCCGCGGTCGGATTGTCCGTGATCGCCACGCCCGCGCTGGTCTTGTAGCATACGCCGCGTTCCGTCACCGTGTCGCCGCCGTCATCCGTCACGTCGCCGTTCGCCGTCGCCGCCATCGCGCCGATGCCGCTGGCCGCCACCGTGGTCACCGCCGGCGCCGAGGCGCCGTTTTCCTCCATCTTGTACAAAGCGAACTTGGCTTGGGAAGAGCTGTAAACGGCAAATCGGGGCGTGCTCACGTTGTATTGCAGGACGCGCGCGGACGCCGCGACGTTGGCGGCGGCGAACACGCCCGACGCATAGGAAAACTTCCATACTCCGGTGGTTCCGTTCACCGCGTCCACGGCATAGGCGGCATTCGCGGTCCCCGAGTAGGAAACATACTTGTTGCTCGCCTCGTTGAAGAGCGTGAGCCCGCCATACGTGGCGTTCGTTTCAATGAGCCACACGATCGAGGCGTCCGGATCGGTCAGGGTGTCGGCCACCGGACTGATCGTGTTCGTCACGAAAAAAGTCCCGGCATTCACGTTTTTCATGGCCGGGGTGCCGTTGCTGCGGGCGATCACGTAATAGCCCTCCGTCAAATCCGCCAGAGACGTGATCTTGGTGAAGGTGCCCTCCCCGGAATACGCCCCTGCGGCCATCTGCGGCGCCGCGATGCACAACCCCAGCGCCAGCGAAAGACCCGCGCACCATTTCCACAGACTTGATCCGATTGTCTTCATGTGTTCACCCTCTTTTGTTTTCTAAATCGGGGACGCGACCACCCGCGTGGCGCCCTCATCCCGCCGTCCTTTGCCGACCGGCCCCCCTCCTCATCAATAGGCCTGATAGGGGACTATAGATAGTGAACCTTCTGCGCTTACCGTCAATCCCTATACGATTAAAATATCATTTGGCTATTGTTTGAATTTCATTCCGCCCCGTTTCGCCCCCCCCCCCCGATGCGCCGATGGAGATGCGGCAAACCGCCTGGCCGAAGAACACGGGGCGGACGACGTCGAAAATGAAAACGGAAGGGTTTCAGGAAACCAATGTGCCCATGGGGGTTCGGCACGGACGCCTTGCGCAGAGCCATGCGCGGGGGATCTTGGCGGAGACGGCCCGGTCACTGCCGCACTTGCCGCTTGGCACGCCGATCCCGGAGCGCTATTCTCTATTCTTTCATCGAAATATGAGTTGCCACGGCTCCAGCGCAGAAGGTTCCTCCCGCGAACGGGTGGCCCGCCAGGCCTTGACCTTGGGATTTGCGGATGTCTTGGTCACGTTTGGCGCCATGGCTGCGGCTCGCTCAACGGTGATCTTGGCCGATTTCTGCAAAACCTTCCTCGAATTCGCGGCGGTCTTCCTCTCCTGGTGGGCGATCCGGCGGATGGCGCGCGGGACGGGCGGAGGCTTCGACTACGGCCTGGGCAAGATGGAACACTTGACGAGCCTGACCGTGGGCGTGCTCATGGCCGCCTGCCTGCTGATCATCACCGGAAACGCCCTCCGCAACATCCTGCACCCGGCCCACATCGCGGGCATCGGCGTCCAGATCAGCCTGGCGGCCCAGCTGGTCTATGCCGGGATCAACGGCGTCGTGGCCCGCCGGAGCCGGCTTGCGGCCAAACGGGAGAACTCGCCGCTGCTGGAGGCGCAGGCCCGCCTGCATCTCACGCGCGCGGCGGCCAACGTCTTCATCCTCCTCTCGCTGGGACTGAGCCTCGCCTTGGCGCGCTTCGGGTGGTCGCGCTACATCGATCCGGCCGCATCGCTCATGATCGCCGGATCCATCCTGATGGCCGCGCTGGGCATCTTCTCCACCTCGGTCGGCGATCTGCTCGACCGGACGCTCGAGGAGTCGGACCAACTCCTGATCCTGCGCGAGCTGGCGCGGCATTTCCACGACTACGAGTTCCTGCACGGCATCCGGTCGCGGCGGTCGGGCACCGAAGCCTACATCGACATCCTCCTGGAATTCGATCCGGAGAAAAAGGCTGGGGAAATCCAGGCCGTGGCCGCCAGCTTGCGCCGGCGCATCGAGGGCGAAATCCGGAACAGCCACGTCACCATCGGGCTGGCGACCGGACCGGTCGGCGAACCGATGGACCGATAGCCCGCCCGGAATCGACGCGTCAACCTGCGGTTCCGCGTTTTTTTCCGGCGCCGGGAGCGAAACCGGTTATATTCAAGGGGCAACCGCGCAACCGAAAGAAGGAGTTGGATCATGATCAAGGCTTATGCCGCCATGGCACCGAAGGGCGACCTCCGCCCGTTTGAATACGATCCCGGCCCGCTGCAGGCCGACGAGGTGGAGATCGACGTGCAGTTCTGCGGCATCTGCCACAGCGATCTGAGCATGATCGACAACGAATGGGGCATGTCCCGGTATCCGCTCGTTCCCGGCCACGAAGTGGTGGGCCGGGTCGGCCACGCGGGCGCGGCGGTGAAGCATCTGGCGGTCGGCCAGACCGTCGGGCTGGGCTGGAACTCCCGGTTCTGCAACGACTGTGTTTCTTGCCGCGCGGGCGACCACAACTTCTGCCCCGCGGGGCAAGGCACCATCGTCGGGCACCATGGCGGATTCGCCGACCAGGTGCGCGCGGCGGCCAACAGCGTGGTGCCCATTCCGGCGGGCGTGGATCTGGAGTCGGCCGGACCTCTGTTCTGCGGCGGCGTCACCGTCTTCAATCCGCTGGTCCAGTTCGGCGTCAAGCCCACCGACCAGGTGGCGGTGATCGGCATCGGGGGGCTGGGCCACATGGCGCTGATGTTCCTCCATGCCTGGGGCTGCGAAACGACGGCGTTCACCTCCAGCGAGGCCAAGCGGAAGGAAGCGCTGGGCCTGGGGGCGGACCATACCTTGAATTCCCGCGACGCGAAGGAGATCCAGGCGGCGGCCGGGCGCTTCGATTTCATCCTCTCCACGGTGAACGTGAAGCTGGATTGGAACCTCTATCTGGCCACCTTGAAGCCCCGGGGACGCCTGCATTTCGTCGGCGCCACGCTGGCCCCTCTGGACATCGGCGTGTTTTCCCTGATGACGGGGCAGCATTCGGTGTCCGCCTCGCCGGTCGGCAGCCCGGCCACCATCGCGAAGATGCTGGAATTCACCCAGCGCCACCACCTCCAGCCGGTGATCGAGAAATTCCGGTTCGCGGACGTCAACGCGGCGCTGGCGCGGTTGCGCAGCGGCCAAGCCCATTATCGCGTGGTGCTGTGCCGCTGACCCCCGCCCTTCCCCCGGGTCCGGCGATTCCGGATTGCCTCGCCGGCCGCTTTTCCCCATATTGCGCCCCGGGATGTCGCACGGGCGGGAAGTCCGGCGCGGCGAAGCAAAACCAAAGGAGCGGATGATGAAGAAGTTGGCGATCGGCTGTGGAATCGTGGCGATGCTGTTGACGCTGGCGATCGGGTTGGGCTCTTGTTTTCTATTTTCCAAGGCCAAGCAATTCGTGGGCGGGTATGCCCAGTTGGCGGAAATCCCCGCCTTGAATGAACAGATCCACAACCGGTCCGCGTTTGCACCGCCGGAAGATGGCCGCATGCAGGCCCGGCAGATCGAGCGCTACATGGCCGTGCAGCGCGGGATGCACGACCGGCTGGGCGAACGGTTCAAGCAGCTGAACGAAAAGTATGGCCAGCTCTCGCGCGATCTCGAACAGAAGGGCCGCGAAGCGAACCTGGGCGAATCGCTGGGGGCGATGAACGATCTGCTGGCCGTGCTGATGGAGGCCAAGCGCGCGCAGGTGGACGCCTTGAACGCTTCGGGCCTCTCCTACGACGAGTACCAGTGGATCCGCCAGCAAACCCTCATCGCGCTGGGTCAGGGCCTGGCCGGCTTCAACTTGGAGACCTTGGCGGGCGATCCCTCGAAGCGGTCAACCGTCCTCGCGGTGCCGACCGAACTGGATCCCCAGATGCTGAAGCATAACCGCGCGCTCCTGACGCCCTATGAAGACACCATGGATCAATGGCTGGCGCTGAGCTTCTTCGGCCTGTAAGGCGTTTCCTGCGTCCAACCTCTCTTGGCAGCTGATCCGCGGGAAGCGAAAGCGGTGGCGCTCCATGAATCCCCGATTCAAATCCTATCCGGAATGGCTGGAGGCGCGGCGGACCGCCCTGTCCCGCGGAGGGCTTGGACTGGACGGCGGCGAACCCGGCCGCCCGGACCCCGCCGGATTTGAAAAGGCCCGGCTCCGGATCCTGATCTGCCGGCTGTCGCCCTACGACGACGTGCTGGCGTCCATCACCCATCGCGTCCTGCTGGCTGCGGCGCAGGCCGTGCCGGGGGTCTATGCGGATCTCGCCTTCTTCCCCGCCGAAGCGGATGCCGCGCTCATGCGAAAGGACGGCGTCCCGTTCTGGCTGGCCACCGGCTCGAAACGGGCGCCGGCCGAGTTCGACGTGGTGGCGATCAGCCTGTCCGTCCAGCAGGAGGCCCTCAACCTTCCGGCGGCCTTGCAGGAATCCGGCTTGCGGCTGGATTTCGCCGGGCGCATGGCGGAGGCTCGGCATCCCTGGGTCATCCTCGGCGGCCATGGGGCCGCTTCGGTGCCGTTCGCGCATGGCGACGCCGGTGGTCCCGGCACGGGCGGACTCGTCGACGCCGTTTGCCTGGGCGACGGCGTCACGTGGCTCCAGGAATTCCTCCGGCGCTTGATCGCGGAAAAGATGGCCGGACGCCCCAAGCAAGAGTTTCTGGCTTCCTTGGCGCGGGAGTTGCCTGGCACCTACGTGCCCGCGCTCTACCGGCATTCGGTCCGGGACAACCAGCTGGTTTCCATCGAGCCCCTCTTCCCCGGCCTCCCTCTGCCGGTCGTATTCCGCCAAGACCCGATGGAGGTCTGGCTGAAGGAGTACGACGGCGCGTTCATTCCGTTTTCGGAAGAAGAAACCGAGGAGACGCTTCCGCTTTCGGCGGGATGCGCCTACCGGTGCCGGTTCTGCCAAACCGGATGGATGCGGGGCGAATTCTCCGCCGCCGCGCGGGATTCCTTGGTGGGCGCCGCCGTCCGGTTCAAGGCCGCCATGGTCAATTCCGACCTGAACCTTCTGGCGTCGGACGCCTGCAGCGTGGCCGGCCTCGAGAATATCTTGGATTCCCTCTGTCCGCTGTTCCGCCAGGTCTCCGTCAAGAGCCTGTCCGTTTCCAGCCTGGTCCGCCGGCCAGAATCCTTCCGCCTGCTGCGGAAACTCGCCAAGCATGAATTCACCTTCGGCGTGGAGGGCGTCAGCGCGCGACTCCGGGCCTACCTCGGGAAACCGGCCACGGCCCGCGACCTGATCCAAATCGCGGGGAGCCTGGCCGACGGCGGCTTGCGCCAATTGAAACTGTTCTTCATCGTCACCGGCCTTGAAGAAGAGCGCGATCTGGAGGAACTGGAGCTTCTCCTGAAAAACCTCCACGCCAAGGTTCCCGCCTGCCGGATCATCGCCAGTTTCATGCCGCTGTTCCATGCGCCGTTCACGCCCCTGCAGTTCGCCCCCGTCCGCGCCTTGTCCGGGGAGATGGAACGCGCCTTGTCCTCCTTGTTCCGGCATGCCGGCGCGGAATTCCGCTGGAGCGCACACCCCGATGAAATCGCGCTGATGAACCGCCTGTGCCGGACGGGCCGGGCCGCCACCCCCGCGCTGGTCCATTTCTCCATCCAGCGGGGCCTGCGCTATCCTCAAAAACCGAATCCCGGCCTGATCCGGGAACTGACGGGCGCCTTGCCGGCCGAAGCCGGGGAAAAGAATGGCGAATCCGTCTTTCCGTGGAGCGACATCCGCGCCTCGGCCGATCCCGCAACGCTTTGGCGGTCCTATCGAAAGGCGCTCCAGGAACTGTCGGCGGCTCCGGAGACGGATTCCGCCAGCCTTGCGGCTCCGCTTCGGCCGGGGCCCTCGCCAAACGTCCCGCCCGGCGAACCGGAACGGTTCTTTTTCTGGGCCCGGGTCCGGCCGGAACAAGCGCGTCATCCGGACCATGTCATCGCAAGAACCTATTTCCGGAATGGGTTCGCGGAATGGCCAGACGGAGTCGCCGCCTATCTCGGAAGTCCCCGGTTGCTGCGTCCGCCCGGCGCGGCCGGCCTGGTCCTGGCGTCCGCCGAGTTTCCGCGCGGAACGCGAATCCCTGCGAAAAGCAACCTCATGGAAAAAACGGCTTTCCCGGATGTCCGGGAGGGATCATTGCTGTTCGGCGTTCGATGGCCGGGCGCCGAACCGGCGCAGATCCTCCTGAAGCGGCTCAAAGAAGGCCGGGTCAAATTCCAGACCCTTCGGCACGGGGCGAGCCGCTGGCACGTCGTGGAGCGCACGTTCCGCGCCAAGACGGGCATCACCGCTTTGCGGGAAGACGATGGACAGACCGAGCTGTTCTGCCATCGGCGCCCGGCGCTTCCGGGATTCGATCTCGCGGCCCGCGCCGGTCCGGCGGGCGCCACCTTCGCCCTCCTGGCCAAAGCCGATTCTCCCTGTCCGGTCTGCAAGGGCGTCCGTTTCCAGACGCTGAAATCCATCGACGCCGAAACCCCGCCGGCCTGCTTCGACTGCCTGGCGAAACCGGTCCGGAGCTGATTCCGGATGAAAACAGTCGCGATCTTCACGGACGGAGCCTGCTCGGGAAATCCCGGGCCGGGAGGCTGCGCGGCGGTGATCCGGTGCGGCGACCAGCGCCAGGAACTCTCGCGGGGCTACCGGCGGACGACCAACAACCGGATGGAATTGTCGGGCGCGATCCTCGCGCTGCGGGAGCTGAAAGACCGCTGCGCCGTGGAGATCACCACCGATTCGACCTACGTGATGAACGCCTTCCAGGAAGGCTGGATCCGGCGCTGGAAGGCGAACGGCTGGCGGACGGCTTCGAAACAGGCCGTGCAAAACATCGACCTCTGGATGCAACTCGACGCCGAGTTGGCCCGGCACGATTTCCGGTTCCGCTGGGTCAAGGGCCACGGCGACCATCCGGAAAACAACCGCTGCGACGCGCTGGCGGTGGCCGCCGCGAAAGGAGCGGACCTGCTCGTCGACGCCGAATATGAGCAGGACCACCCCCTCCCGACGGAAGGCCAAGGGCCGGTCCGGACCGTGAAACGCGGCGAGACCTTCGAATTGTTCTAGGCCCCCTCTCCGGAGCTGCCCCGGCTACAGTTCCGTGTACTTCTTGGCGGACCCCTTGGACTTGCGAACCGGGTACTTGCGGGCATTGACCCGGATCTTCTTGCGGATCTCCACCGGCAGGTCCAGATCCATGCGATCGGCCAGCAGGAGCGCATAATTGACGACGTCGGCCAGCTCTTCCGCGATGGCCTTGCGCCGGGCTTTGTCATGGATGCGGGCCTCGCATTCCGCATCCGTGCACCACAGGAATTGCTCCTGCAGTTCGGCGGCCTCGATGGCGAGGCCGGCCACCAGGTTCTTGGGCGTGTGGAATTGCTTCCAGTCCCGCGCATCGCGAAACGCCACGACCTCGTCGCGCAGACTTCTCCAATCGTTTTTCATCGATCACCTTCCCTCAGCATGCCATTGCGGATTCGAATCGCCTGAATCTAGCAGGGGACCTCCGTCCGCGCCAGCCCGAAGCCGGTTCCCCGCGAACGGCTCGCGCATGGACGGCTTCCCTGCCTTCTCGCATGCAAAAGGGAATTGATAATCCCGCCCAGAACCGTCAAATTCCCGCCCCGATGCACTCCGAATATGAATTCAGTTCCGTCGCCCCCGCCGACCGCCGTGGATTCGGCGCCCTGCTGGTCATCATGCTGGGGTTCACCTTCTTTTCCGCCAGCATGTGGGCGGGGGCCACGCTGGGCAATGGCCTGCCCGCGTCGACTTTTCTGCTCGCCGTCCTCGCGGGGAATCTCCTGCTGGGAACCTATACGGGCTTGCTGGCGCATATCGCGGCCCAAACAGGGCTTTCCACGCATCTGCTGGCCCGCCGCGCCTTCGGGCAAACGGGGGCGATCCTGCCGTCGATGCTGCTGGGCGTGACGCAGGTGGGCTGGTTCGGCGTGGGCGTGGCCATGTTCGCCCTGCCCGTCGCGCAACTGTTTCCGGCGGTTCCCCGCATCGCCCTCATCGCCGTTTCCGGCGCCTGCATGACCGGGACGGCCTACTACGGAATCAAATCCCTCACGGTCCTGTCGGTCATCGCCGTGCCGGCCATCGCCATCCTCGGCACCACGTCCATGGCCAAGGCCTTCCAAGATTTCGGCGGCATCGCCGCCTGGTTCGCCATGGAACCGGCCAACGCCCTGCCCCTCACCGCGGCCATCGGCATGTGCGTGGGTTCGTTCATCTCCGGCGGGACGCTCACGCCCGACTTCACGCGCTATGCGCGGACTCCGCGCATCGCGGTCTCCTCGACCGTCATCGCCTTCCTGCTCGGCAATTCGCTCATGTTCCTCTTCGGCGCGGTCGCCTCCGCGTTCTACCAGACCAACGACATCTCGGAAGCCCTGATGAAGCAAGGCATGATCGGCATCGCCGTGCTGGTGCTGGGCCTGAACATCTGGACCACGAACGACAACGCGCTTTACGCCGCCAGCCTCGGCTTCGCCACGCTCGCCAACCGCCCCAAGCGGCAATTCGTGCTGATCAACGGCTTCCTCGGCACGGTCTTCGCCACCGCCGCCTACAACCACTTCGTCCCCTGGCTGAACCTCCTGAACCTGATGCTCCCCTCCATCGGCGCGATCCTGATCCTGGACCATTTCGTGATCCGCCGCCGCGCCCCGGACGCAATCGATGCGCGCCCCGTCCACTGGGCCGCCATTGCCGCCTGGGCCTGCGGGTTCTGCGCGGCGAAATTCCTCCCCGGCATCGCGCCGCTCAACACCCTGCTGGCCGCCTCGGCGGCCTACCTGCTCCTCGCCCGCCGCCCCCGGTCCGCCGCGGGCTGATGCCCCGCCTCGGGACTCGGAGTCCGAAGCCTTTCCTCGTCCTGCAATCCACTTGACACCCGGAACGAGACAAGGACAATACCCCCATGAATCCACTCCGGTTGGTCATTCTGACCGCCTCGCTGCTGGGCCTGTTCGTCGTGGCCCAGTCCGGGTTTGCTTGAGGAGGCTTGATCAGCTGTCCGCCCACCGACACGAAACTTCGGCGGGATGCGGCTGAAAGAGCCGTGAGCTCTTACCTGACCGTCAAATGGTGCGATTCCAAACCCGGCGAGATGAAGAAGCCCCCCCCGGGCGCGAGCCCGGCGGAACGGCTTCAAATGGCCGTGGATGGCTTTGAGTGCGTCCGGAGTGCGGTCGCCAAGAAGATGCCTTCCGTGCTCTTCGTTTTTTCGGAGGCAAAGGAGAAGCCCCAAGTGGGGGTGCGCGCCATCTTCAACCCCGATCCCGCCAAGCCGGCCAAGGAAGAACTGACGGCGGCGGCCAAATGCTCGCTGGCCGTCTATCAACGCGTGTTCGACAACGTCCAGGAAGTCCCCCTGCGGATCCTGCTGCGGTTCTTCCAGTCCACGCGGGTCGACGTCACCAAGGTTCCCGGCGGCACGCATCCCGACATCTCGGAGCTGAACGCCCCCGTGGTGTTGATCGTGGACGCGAAGGGAAAGGTGGCGCACGTCCTGGCCAAAACGCGCATCGACTCCCGGTCCCTCTCCCTCGGCATGAAGGACGTGCTGGTGAAGGGCGGACTGAGGGATGTCGACACGCTCTGCTCCTCCACGCTCAAACTCATGGACGAAATGGAGGCGGCCTTGGTCGCGAAAGGCAAGATCGAGGTCAAGATGGGGGAACTCAAGGCTTCGCTCGCCAAATACGAAGACCAAGACCGGAAGCGCCCCAGCAGAACCGGGAAGCCTTCGCCCCCTTCGGACAGCACCCTCCGGGCCCAGCAAGCGGTGAACCAGTTGCAGGCCACCCTGGATGCGGCTGAAAAATCGTTCGCCGCCCTGAAGGAAAAGGACGCCGCGATGCTGCGGAAGGCCGGAGTGGACCCGTCAGGGGGACAACCGGCCAGCGGACCCGCACCCGGAACACCGCCGGTTGCCACGACGGCAGGGGCTTCTCCGGCCATGAGGACCTGGACCAGCGTCAGCGGAAAAACGCTCGAAGGCCGGTTCGCCCAGCTTCAACAAGACCGGGTCATTCTAACCCAGTCCGACGGGACGACCGTGCAAATCCCGATCAGCAAGCTTGCCCCCGGGGATCAGGTGGTCGCCCGGCAGTTGGCGACAGCTCAATCCCGGTGAAACGGGAGTCCCCATCGGCGCTTCCCGCTCCCATTCCCGTTCCCGTCGATTATCCACACTTTATAAAGTGTTGATAACGGGATTTTCCTCGGCGGGAAAGGCGCCCGCCCGGAATCGACCCGCAAGCAACGCGGGGGGAATGACCCGCCTACAGGCCTTCGGCGAGGGCGGCGCGGATGACTTCGCGGTCGTCGAAGTGCGTCATGCGGCCGGCGATTTCCTGGTAGGTCTCGTGGCCCTTGCCCGCGACGAGGACGGTGTCGCCCGCGCGGGAGGTCTGGAGCGCGGCGCGGATGGCCTTGGCGCGGTCGGGCTCGACGTGATGCGGCTTGTTCCGATCCATCCCCGGCAGGATTTCCGCGAGGATGGCCAGGGGATCCTCGTTGCGGGGGTTGTCGCTGCTGACGATGGCGAAATCTGCGAACTCCGAAACGGCGGCGCCCATGCGCGGCCGCTTGGACCGGTCGCGGTTTCCGCCGCAGCCGAAGACGCAGATCAAGCGGCCGGACGCGGTTTCGCGCAGGGTCTGCAGCACGTTGCGGAGGGCGTCCTCGCTGTGGGCGTAGTCCACGAAGACATGGCGGGTTCCGCGCGGATCCGCGATGCGTTCGAGGCGCCCGGGCACGGAGGACATCTTCGAAAGCGCGGAGGCCATGGCGTCGAGCGGAACGCCGAGGGCGCCGCAAACGGACATCGCGCCGAGCGCGTTCGAGACGTTGAAGCGCCCGGCGAGCCCCAGATCCACGCGGATCTCGCCCCACGGGGTGACGGCCCGGAAGCCGGAGTCTTTTTCCGAGAGGTGAATGTCTTCGGCGCGCACTTGGGCGTCCGGATGGCAGCCGAAGGTGAGCCGATGCCCGGCGAGGAACGGTTCGGCGGCGAGCCGGCGGCCATAGGGGTCGTCGATGTTCACGGCGGCGGGAGCGCCGGGCGAGTCCGCCGCCAGCGCCTCGAACAGGCGCTTCTTGGCGTCGAAATAGGCCTCCATCGTCTTGTGGAAATCCAGATGGTCGACGGTCAGGTTGGTGAAGACGGCGGCGGCGAAGCGGGTGCCGCGCAGGCGCTCGGCGGCGAGGCCTTGCGAAGAAACCTCCATCGCCACGGCCTGGTCGCCGGCCTGGAGCGCCTCGGAAAAGATGCGCTGGAGATCAAGCGACTCGGGCGTGGTGCGCGTGGCGGAGATGAGCCGCTCGCCGAATTCATATTGGATCGTGCCGATGATCCCGCACGGGATGCCGGCCGCGCGCAGGATGTCGCGAACCATGAACACGGTGGTGGTCTTGCCGTTGGTGCCCGTGACCCCCACCACCTGGAGCTTCTTCGACGGGTGGCCATGGAATTCAGCGGCCACGTCGGCCATCGCCGTCCGCGCGCACTCCACGCAGACGCTCGGCCGATCGCGCGGCGGACGCATGCCTTTTTCGTGCAATACGGCGGCCGCGCCGCGCCGCGCCGCGTCTTCGATGAACAGCCCCCCGTCGGTTTTCTCGCCGGGCAGCGCGAAAAACAAGCTGCCCGGCCGGACCGCGCGCGAATCGCAGGCCAAGGACGTGATCTCCGTCGCCGCCGCTCCGTCCGGCACGGGGGCGGGCACCCCCTTGAGCAGGCGGCCGAGCTTCACCGAACGGACCGGCTTGTCGCGCGCCTCCTGGTTCATGGCGCCCCCGCCAAAATCTGCCGATAGTAAACCAGCTCGTTCGCGTCCACGGGGCGGATGTCGAGGTAGCGCGCGACGGGCGCGGCGATCTGCGCGAACACCGGCGCGGCGGTGACGCCGCCTGTGCGGAGGGGCTGCGGATTGTCGAGCACCACGATGATGCCGATTTCCGGCCGCTCGGCGGGCAGCAGGCCCATGAACGAGGAGACGTTCTCGTTCTTCACATAGCGGCCATCCACGATTTTCTCGGCGGTGCCGGTCTTGCCGGCCACGTTGTAGCCGGGCACGGCGCCGCGGGTGCCGGTGCCGCCTTCGCGCGTGACTTCCGTCAGCATGCGGCGCATCAGCGCGGCGGTGCGCTCGGTGATGGGCCGGGCCAGCGCCTCGGGCTTGTTCTCCTGCAACACCCCGCCGTTCTTGTCGACGACTTTCCGGACGAGGTGGGACTTCATCAAAAAGCCGTCGTTGCCGATGCAGCACATCACATTGAGCATCTGCAGGGCGGTGACGGCGACCGTGTGCCCCATCGCCACGCGGGTGATGTCCACCTTGGTCCATTTCGATCGCGGATGCAGCAGGCCGGATTCCTCTCCGGGCACCTCCAGGCCGGTGGGCTTGCCGAGGCCATAGGCGGTCAGGTAGCGGTGGAGGCGATCCTCGCCGAGCATCACCGCGATCTTGGCGGCGCCGATGTTGCTGGACTTGCGGAGGATGCCGGTCACGTCCAGCGTTCCATAGGGGTGGAAGTCCCGCAGGGGGCGGTTGGCGTAGAACCACATGCCGTTCTCGCAGTCGAAAAGATCGTTGGTCGAGATCAGGCCCTCGTTGAGCGCCGCGGCGACGACGCCGACCTTGAAGACCGATCCAGGCTCGAAATTCACGCCCACGGCGCGGTTCAGGCGCGTGTCGGCCTCGGTCTTGTTGTAGTCGTTGAGGTCGTAGGCGGGACGCGAGGCCATGGCGAGGATGGCGCCGGTGCGCACCTCCTCCACGATGGCCCAGGCGGCCTCGGGGTGGAAATTGGTCATCGCGGCATCGAGGGCTTTTTCGACGAAATGCTGGATGTTCTGGTCGAGCGTCAGATAGATGTCGGCGCCCTCCTGGGGGGCGACCTCCAGCGAGCGGCGCGTATAGATCTCCCGCCGGTTGCCATCGCGTTCGCTCTGGCGAAAGCCCGGGCGGCCCTTGAGCAAGGGGTCCCAGCGCTGTTCGATGCCGGCGCTGCCGACGCCCTCCTTGTTGGAGAATCCCAGGACGTGGCAGCCCATGTCCGAATGCGGATAATAGCGGGTGGTCAGCGGCTCGAAGAAGACGCCGGGCATCTTGAGGCGCTCCACTTCGTTGGCGACCTCCTCGCGGACCAGGCGCGCGACCGGCTCGTAGCGGCGGCCGGGACGGTTCACCCGGTCATAGACCTGCGCCTGCGGAAGCCCGAGCACCCGCGCGAGTTGGACGCTCACCGCCCGGGCTTGGCCGTTGCTCAGCACGACCACGGGGTCCACGCACACGTTCTGGACCGGCAGGTCCAGCGCCAGAAGGCGATCGTTGCGGTCCAGGATGCGCCCGCGCCCCACCAGGATGTCCTCTTTCACGGTGCGCATGCGCCGCACGCGCTCCGCCAAGGCTTCATTCGATCCCAGATGCAGAACCCCCAAGCGGGCCGCCAGAGCGCCCCACACCGCCAGCAGGGCGATGGCGATGAGCGCCACCCGCCACATGTAGCCCCTTTCAATCACGCCGCGTCAAACCGCCTTGGTACGCATAGCGGGCCGGCTCGTCCGGTTCCTCCGCGCGCAGCCGGATGATGTTCTGCTCGGCCGGCCACGACATTGCGATGCCGTGGCTCTCCATCAGCCGCTCCATGTTGCGGATCGAGCGCGCGGTGGCCCAGTTGCGCTCCTCGTTCACCACGCGCTTGTGCAGTTCGGCCTGTTCGTGCTCCATCTTCTTGATCTGCCGGCCAATGCTCTCGCAGGTGTTGTAGAGGCTCAGATAGACCATCGCCAGGGCCGCGACCAGCGCGCTGAGCGAAACGCCCCAGCACATCATCCGGTTGCCTTCGTGCCCGTTCTTGCGGTTTCTTCTCGCCATCTCACGCCATCCTTTCCAGCACCCGCAGCTTCGCGGTGCGCGCCCGCGGGTTTCTCACAATCTCTGCTTCCGTGGCGGACACCGCCTTGCGCGTCACCCGGCGCGCCCGCGGCAGTTGGCCGATCCAGCGCGATCCGCCTTTCGCCAGCGCTTCCATCCGGCCCTCGTGGGCCGCCATGAACTGTTTCACCATCCGGTCTTCCAAGCTGTGGAAGCTGATCACCGCCAGCCGGCCGCCGGGCGCCAGCAAACCCAGCGCCAGCGGCAGGACCGCCGCGAGCGCGGCCAATTCGCCGTTCACCGCGATCCGCAGCGCCTGGAAGGTCTGCGTCGCCGGGTGGGTGCGGCCGCGCCGGCCGCCCTTCGCCCGCGACACCAGTTCCGCCAGCTGCGCCGTGGTCTCGATCAGCTCGCCTCGCGCCAAGGCCTCCGCCACCGTCTTGGCGATGCGCCGCGACATCGGCTCCTCGCCGTAGCGCCGCAACAGATCCGCCAATTCCGCCTGCGACAGGCGTTTCAGCAGCCCGGCCGCCGTCAGCGCCTGCCGGTCATCCATCCGCATGTCCAGCGGGCTGTCCCGCAGAAAACTGAATCCGCGCTCCGGGCGGTCGAGCTGCATGGATGACACGCCCAGGTCCAGCAAGACGCCGCGGATGTCGCGGAGGCCGTGGCGGCCGGCCACCTCCGCCATCTCCAGGAAATTCGCCCGCTCCAGGATCGCGCGGTCGCCAAAGGGCGCCAGCGCGTCCTTCGCCAGCGCCAACGCCTCCCCGTCGCGATCCAGCGCCAGCAGTCGCGCATCCAGGCCGGCGGCCGCCAGCAGCGCCGAGGCATGTCCCCCCGCCCCCGCGGTTCCGTCCACATACCAGCCACCGGGCTCCGTCACCAGCCGGGCGACGGTTTCCTCGAGCAGCACCGGCACATGGACCATGGGTCACCTCATTCGGATCATACGAACCAGACGCGTCCGCGTTGCGTGCGCATGGACGGCGAGCCGATCCGCAGGCCGCCCTCGTCTTCGGTCACGGCATCGGCCCCTTCGAACAACTGGAAGCGCGGCAGGAGGACGCGTTGGGGAACGGAGAACCAACGCGCTTCCTCCTTGCCGCTAGAAATGGATTGGCTCCGCACGAGCTGGCGCGCCACCGCGCCCCGGGCCGCGGGCGCCGTCCTGGAAACCGAGGCCACGCGGGTCGCCGCGATCACGCGGGTCGCCGCGATCACGCGGGTGGTCGCGATCACGCGCGCGGTGGTCCGGGATTTGGAATGGACCGACACGATCGTCTGCGGAACCGGCGCCGCCGCCTCCGGCAGCGAAAACACATCCGAGACCGGAAGCGCGGCGCGCGCGACCGGACCGCACGCCGCATGCCCGGACTCATCGAACAACTCCGCCTGGCGCCCCAGGACCATCGGCGTCGACCGGGAGTCCGGCGGCGCGGGATCTTCGCGGTCCCACCAGTTTCCTTCCTCCCGTTCCGGCTGCGCCGCGGGCCCGATGCCCAGGAAAAACGCGCCGAGGAAGCTTAGAACCCGATGTATTGGGCCGCTTCCGCGAACTTCGATTGATCCAGTTGCGAACTCTGCTCGTTCCATGACTCGGGGCTCCATAGTTCAAACCGGCTTCCGACGCCGACCAACACCATCTGATTGATGATTCCCGCTTGATCCAACAACGCATCCTTCACGCGGATCCGCCCCTGCGCATCCAGCGCCACGCGGTCCGCGCGGGAAAAGAAATCGCGCAGGAATTTTTGCGCCTGCACATTCGCGACGGACGCCGCGCGCACCTTCTCCAGGCGCTGCGCCATCTCGCGGGCCGTCACCACATAGAGGCAGCGCACATTCACGCCCGGAAGCACGAACAGCGTCGGATTCCCCGCCGCCTCGCGCCAATCCGACGGAATCGTCACCCGCTTCTTGCCATCCAGCGAATGCGTGTAGCAACCGACGAACGCCCCGGCGTTCAGCAGCTCCTCCATCTCCGTTGTGACCCGTCGCTCCATTTGGCTTACCTTCTGATGCACTTTATCCCACTTTGACCCACCAACCGTCAACAGAAAAAAGGATCGGTTTTAAATATTTTTTATTCTTTTTCAGCGCAACGGGTTGCG
Source organism: Opitutia bacterium (assembly GCA_009928955.1). Classification (GTDB taxonomy): domain Bacteria; phylum Verrucomicrobiota; class Kiritimatiellia; order CAIQIC01; family Lenti-01; genus Lenti-01. The sequence goes on from SABN01000001.1 coordinate 25,639, forward strand.
ACACATTCACCCACCGTTTGCCGGCTCGCCGTGCACAACTTGTCCACAGGCGATTTTCGCGGCCGCCGCGCCGTTTGTTTTTCCGCGTGAAATCGGCCTGTTTTCCGTGAAATGTCCGCTGCGCGTCCCGCGCGGACCGAGCCCTCGCGTCCGCTTTCCCGCCGGGAGGGACCGCGAAATTTTTCGTTTGCCCCTCCCTTATCCGGGGCGGCTTGTGATAGGCTTCTCTCCGATATGCATGAACTCAGCCTCATGGCGAATCTGCTGGACGCCGCCGCCGCCACCGCCGGCGAGTCGCCGGTTTGCGCGCTGCGCGTGCGCGTGGGACCGCTTTCGGGCGTCGTGGTCGACGCGCTGCGCTTCGCATTCGAGGCGCTCTCGCCCGGCACGCCGGCCGAAGGCGCGCGGCTCGACATCGAGGAAACGTCGCCCCTCTTCCACTGCCCCCGCTGCGGCGCGGATTATGCCACCCCCGTCGGATCCTACGACTGCCCTTCCTGCGGTTCCGCCGGCGGCGAACTGCGCGGGGGCAACGAACTGGAACTTGTCTCCATCGAGGTGCCGGACCATGTGTGATACCTGCGGCTGCGGCCATCCCCGCGATCCTTCCCACGACCACGACCATGGCCACACGCATGGGCATCCGCACGCCTCCGCGCACGGCCATCCCCCGCCCGTCCGCACCATCGAGGTGCAAATGCCCGCGCTGGCCCTCAACCAGCGCCACGCCGACCAGAACCGCGGCTGGTTCCGCGCCAAGGGGCTCCGCGTCTTCAACCTGCTCTCCTCCCCCGGTTCCGGGAAGACCGCGCTCCTCGAGCGCACGTTGCGCGACCTCCCGCAAGCCGCCGCCATCGTGGGCGACCTGCAGACCGACAACGACGCGGTGCGGCTGCGCGCCTCAGGCGCGCAGGCCATCCAGATCACCACCGGCGCGACCTGCCACCTCGACGCGCACATGGTCGCCCACGCCCTCGAGAAGCTCGCCTCCGACGGCTTGCGGTTCCTGTTCATCGAAAACGTCGGCAATCTCGTCTGTCCCGCCTCCTACGACCTCGGCGAAGACCAGCGCGTCGTCCTGCTCTCCGTCACCGAAGGCGAAGACAAGCCCCTGAAGTATCCCGTGATCTTCCGCAACGCCGATCTCGTGCTCGTCACCAAGTGCGATCTGGCCGAGGCCGTCGGATTCGACCGGGAAAAAGCCCTCGCGAACATCCGGCAGACGGCCCCCCAGGCGAAGATCCTCGAAGTTTCGGCCAAGACCGGCGCCGGGCTCGACGCCTGGCATGCCTGGCTGGCGGGCTGACTCAGGCTTTCGGCACCATCCGGACGATCACCGGCGATCCCCACAGGCGCGTGAGCCCCAGCGCGCGGCAGACCGCCTCCAGCGCGGCGGACAGCCGACGGCTGTTCAGCATCCGGTGCAGCACCATCGGCAGGAAAAATTGTTTCTGGGTTTCCGCCGGAACGAATCCGTGCTTCGCGAATTCATCGATCACCTGCCGGTGCCGGAACAGCGCCCAGGCGCGCGTGTTCTTCTCGAATTTCTTCTTCGCGCCGAACAGGGCCGGCGCGATGGCGTTCAGGCTCTGCCCCGTGGGATAATCCACGATGACCCCTTGGCGCGCCACGCGGCACAGTTCGCGCACCAGCTCCGGCCAGCGCTCGCAATGCGTCAGCAAACGGAAGCACAGCGCCACGTCGAAGACGTTGTCCGGCAGCGGCAGTTCGACCACGTTGCCGACCAGGAACCGGCACTGGCCCGAATCCACGGCCGGCTGGATCCGGTGGCGGCACGAGTCGTCGCTGCCCAGCACCGTCACGCGCCACCCCGCGCGACAAAGCGGCAACGTCAGCTGGCCGTGGCCGCCGCCGACATCCAGCACGGACGCATCCTCGAACCGGTGGATCATCCGCAGGGCGATCTTCTCCTGCACCGCCAGCATCCATTCGCCGGCGGGGCCGGAAAACCGCGCGGCGTATTCGTCCGACGACGTGTGGATGTCGGCGGTCTCGGGAAACGGACACTGGGGGTCGGTTGCGCTCATGCCGTCCTTCTCTCATTTTTCCGCCGGACGCGCAATCCCAAGGCGAACAACAGCGAAAGCCCCAGATAGCCCGCGGAGGCCACGCCGAAAACGGCCCGCAGATTCACCGCCGCCACGGCCCCCGCCAGCAGCGGGCCGATCGCCCATCCGATGGAACGCGTCGTGCTCGCCAACCCGAAGGCGACGCCTTGGCGCGCCTCCGGCACGCGCTTGGCCAGCCAGACATTCAACGCCGGCTCCAGCGTCCCCGCGAAGAACACCATGAAAAACCGGACCGGGAACAACACCGCGAAAGAATGGATGACCATGAGCCAGCCGCTCAAGATCGCCGCGAAGACGGCCGCCCCGACCACCAGCCGCAGCGGGTTGAAATGATCGGACAGCCATCCCGTCGCCAGCCCCGCCAGCAGCCCCGCCACGCCGCTGCACGCATACAATCCGCCGCTCCACAGCGACACCCCCTCCAAGGATCCGTAGATGTCCTGCACCAGCAGCGGCAGGAACGCCATGTCGAACTGCCGGACCAGCGCGATGGCGCCGATCATCGCCAACACGCCGTAGAACGTGGTGGACAGATCGCGCCAATGCACCCGGGCGCTCGTCAAGGCCTCCCCGGAAACCGGAGGGCGCCCGGCGGGGGCCACCGTTTCACGCGTGCACAGCAGCACCAGCAACCCCGCCGCCAGCAGCAACACCCCCGAAAGATAGAACGCCGCGCGATAGCCCAGCCCGTAGGCGACGAACCCGCCCAGGAAAGCCCCGGACAGGCCTCCGGAATAGACCGCGGCGCTCAGCCCGCCCATCGCCAACCCGCGGCGCTCGCGCGGCATTTCCCCCGCGAGAAACGCCTGCGCCGCCGTCATGGTGCCGGTCAACGCCCCTTGCAGCATGCGCAGCACGATCAGCATCAGGGGCGTCTGCACCGCCCCCATCAGCGACATCACCACCGCCCCCGCCAGATTCGCCCGGATCAGCATCACCCGCTTGCCGAACCGATCCGCCAACAACCCCCAGAGCGGCGCCGCAATGCCCATCGTGACGGCCGTCGAGGACGAAAAGAGCGCCACCCACATCTGCAGCTCGCCGTGGCTCACCACCCCCAGCTCCTGCTGGAGGAAAAACGGAGCGAAGGGCAGCGCAAACGAGAACCCCATGATCGAGAGGAACTGCGAGGCCCACACCAGCGCCATCTGTTTTTTCCATGCTCCGGACATCTGGAGCGGCATTGTGCCGCATTCCCCGCCGCTTGACATCGAAAATGTGCGGGCGCACTCCACGCTTGCGCTTTCCGCCCCTTCTTTCTATGCTTTGCCCACTATGGCTCGTCTGGAAAAAAACAACGCGGAGGGTCCGGCCCGGCGGGATTCCCCTTCCGACAATGACATTCCGGCGCGCAGCCGCTATCGGCCGCCGCGACGCGCCGTCACCGCCCCCCAGCCCACCATCAAGGGCCATACCATCCGCCTGGCCGTCGCTTCCGCCATCGGAATCGCGGTGATGTTCGCCTTGCTGATGCTGGCCGTTCAATATGCCCAGCGCGACTGGACCCGGAAAAACCAGCGCGCCCGGACTTCGCAGGCGCCCGAGACCGATGCCGCGAAGGAAATGGTGCCCCCCCCCCAAGGGCCGCAAGGATGGACCTACGAGTTGCGGCCCTCGGCCACTCCGCGACAGCTGCGCCGATTGGCGTCCGACCGTTTCATTTCCAACTGGTGGCGGATCCTCGCCCGCGGACTGGCCGACCGACCCCATCCCGAGATCCGGATGTCCTGCCTGCGCATGGCCATGGCCGTCGACGGGGAGGACGCCGAGATCCTGAATGATCTGGGCGTGCTCCATCTCCAGCAGAAGCGGATGAAGGACGCCGCCGCCCAGTTCCAGTCCGTCGACCAGATCCGGCCCGGCTTCGCCCCCGCCCGCTTCAACCTCGCCCTGTGCGCCATTGCCGACCGCAACCCCGCCCTCGCCATCCAGCTGTTGGGACAATACCTCGGCCAGCGCCCCACCGACACCACCGCCCTGCGCCTGCAGGCGACGCTCTTTTCCCAGACCGGCCGTCCCCTCGACGCCCTCCGCATGCTGGAAAAATTCCTCAAGACCCAGCCTCCCGACCAGCCGCTGTTCCTGGAAGCCGCCGTCCTGGCCGTTCGACTTGGCCAGAACGGCAACGCCATCCGCTATCTCGAAACCGCCATGAACGGGAATCCCATCCAGACCGTGGTCCGAACCTACCAGTCCCCTGCGTTCCGCGAAATCCGCCTGTCCGGCGAAGGGGACGCCCTGGCCGCGCGCCTGGCCAGCAAGGCGCGGGCCGCCTTCAGCGCGCCGGTCCCGACGGAAGATGTCCAACCCCTGCGCGCCACCACGCCGGAAGCCAAGATCCGCTGAGGCCGCTCACGGATTCGCCCGGATGCGATATCCGGGATCCGGCCAGCGCGCCGGCGAACCCGCCAGGTCGATGCGGATCGTCCCCTGCTGATCCGTCCTCCAGACGCGAATGCCCTTCGCAGCCAGCCGCCCCAAGGTCTCCCCGTCCGGATGGCGCCCGTCCGCATGCGGACCGGCGCTGATGATCGCATCCCGCGGACGAACCGCCGCCAGCCAGCCGCCGGAAGTCGCGTCCGCATCCCCATGCCGCCCCGCCAGCAACACCGAGGCCGCCAGCGAGCGGCCAGAAGCCGCCAGCGCTTTCTCCTGCGCCCCGCCGGCATCGCCCGCAAGCAGGATCGACGCGCCGAAGCGCGCCACCCGCATCACCAACGAGGCATCATCCGCGCACGACATCTTCAACGCTTCCGGCGGCCAAAACACCTCCCAAAACAGATTCCCCGGCCAATTTCCGGATTCGCCCGAATGCAGCCGGCGGACGGGAATGCCGGCGGTCTCCGCCCTCCGCAAGACTTCCCGCATCGGGGGCGAGGCCCACAGAACGGCGGGAAGCCACAGTTCGCCGACGGGCAGTTCGCGCATCAAGAACCGCGCGGCGCCCATGTGCTGCGCATCCGAATGCGTCAAGATCAGCACGTCCAGCCGGTTCACCCCTTCGCCGCGCAAGAGCCGCAACGTGTCCTCGGCGCGGAATTCCGGCCCCGAGTCCACCAGCAGGCGGGCCTTCCGCGCCTGCACCAGCACGGCCTGGCCCTCGCCCACGTCCAGCACCGACACCCGGCAACGGCGCGCATCGTGCGCCCCCCACGCCAGCGCCAGCACCGCCAACAGCCCGAGGCCCGCCGCCAGCGCGCCGCGCACGCGCCGCGCCATCACCGCCGCCGCCGCCAGAATCCCATACCAGGCGATCACCCCGGCGGCCGGCGGCGCGCGGATGAACCAATGTCCGCCGGGAACATCGGCCGCCCGCTGGATGCAGAACGTCAGGCAGGACGCCACCGCGCGGGCGGCATGGTTGAACACCTCCGAGCCGAAACCGCCCAGCGGCGCGCACAGCAGGCTCATCACTCCCGCCATCAAGATGGCGAAGGCCGCCGGAATCACCAGCAAGTTCATCCCCAGCGCCACCGGCGAAAAGAGGTTGAAGAAGTAAGCCGTCAGCGGCGCGGTGCTGACCCACGCCGACACCGTCACCGATCCATGCCGGACCGCGGACAGGGCGCATTCGCGCCACCGCTGTCCCCGGGAAAGCTCCTCGCCGGGCAGTTGCCAAGCGTCGCGGCTCGAGGCGCGGCGCAGCCCGGCTTCCAGCATGGGCTGGACCGCCAGCAAGCCGGCCACGGCCGTGAACGAAAGCAGGAATCCCAGATCCCCCAGCTGGGCGGGCGCGGCCACCAGAATGACGATGGCCGCCACGGCCAAGGCCGAGATCGCATCCGGCCGCCGCTTCAGGAACGGCGCCGCCAGCATCAGCGACGCCATCACGCACGCGCGGATCGCGCTGGTGGCCGCCCCCGTGGTGACCGTATACCCCACCAGCAGCGGCGTCAGGAACAGGAACCAGCGCGTCAGCGGAATGCCCAGCGCGCGCAGGACCCCGGCGAACAGCAGCGTCACCATGGCCACATGCGCGCCCGAGATCGCGAAGATGTGCACCGTGCCGGTGGCCGCGAAATCCCGCCGCAGCGCGCCCGGCAGATCTTCGCGATAGCCCAGCAGCAGCGCCTGCAGCAATCCGCGCTCCTCCGGAAAAGCCTCCAGCCCCCGGCCCAGGATGGCGCGGCACGCCCGGCGCCGCTCCATGCACCACGCCGTGAACGGATTGCCCCGCCCGCCATCGAGGAAAACCGCCCGGTCCGGATCGATCACGGCTTGGTTTTCCGGCAGCGTGAACAGGCCCGCGCGCCGCGGCACGGCGGGCCGCACGATCCCGCGCAGACGCCAGCGCTCGCCATAGCGCGGCCGGCGGGCGCCGGCCTCCCCGCCGCGGAGCACCACGCGGATCCGGTCGTCCGCCCGGCGCCAAACGCCATCCCGGTTCAGCCCCTCGACCCGCGCATGGAACACCGCCCCGGCGGCCTGTCCCGGCCGCGCGGGCCGCAGAACCGCATCTTCCGCCGCCACCGCGACGAACTGCACGTATTCCATCGGACGCTCCAGCAGCGCCGGCAGCGAAGTCGCCGCGCGGCCGCCCGTCGACTGCCGCGCATGCGCCGCCATCAGGCAGAACGCCACCCCCATCAACGGCCAGACCGACCAGCCCTTGCGGACCCACAAGAACAGCGGCAACAGCAGCAGCCCCCCCGCCCCCCAGAACCACATAGGCGAGATCGGCGCGCAAATTCCCGCCGCCGTCCCCGCGATCACCGGAAAGGCCAGCCCGACCATCGCCCGGCGGCGCGGCGGCCGCATCCGGCCCGCCGCCCCCTGCAATTCCTCCTCGATCCACCATTCCACGAACCGGCCTCCGGCGTGTCATCGCCAACCCTGCGTCCTTTGTACCGCTCGCCGACGCGGGCGGCAAGGGGCATCCGCCCCGCGCGAAAAATATCTCCCCATTCCGGCGCGCAAGACCCATACTGTCCCCCGAACATGCAGGCCCTCGCCGACATCCTGGCCCGGACCGGCCCCCGCACCGGGGCCGAGCTCGCCGCCGCCGGCGGCTTCACGGACATCTTGGCGCTCTGGCGCGCGTGCCATGCGGCCGGCCTCGTCCTCCGCCGCACCGGGCGCCGCTACATGCGCCTCGACACCGCGGTCGACGGCTATGCCCGCCTGTCTCCCTCCATCCGGCGCGAATTCCTCACCTACACCCTCGCGGGGCTCCCCGGCCAGGAAGCCGACCTTGACCGGCGCGCCGCCGAGCTCGAACGGAACGCCGCGGACATCTCGCGCGAAAAACTCGACCTCGCCCGCGAAAGCGTCTGCATGGCCCTCGCCTCCCTCCCCGACGAGCCACTCATCTTGCGGAACGTCGCTTTCATGATCGCCGGCGACATCACCTACCGGATGGCCCACCGCGTGCCCCGGCCCGAGAAAAGCTCCGGGCAGATGGTCCGCGGTTCCGACCTCGACATCATCATCGTCACGGCCGATTCGCTCCCCGAGTCCGCCGCGCAATCGCTCGACGACGCCATCTACCGGCAGAAGCACTATCTCCTGACCCATCCCAACCATCAGGAGGAGATCGACTATGTCCTCAAGCCCGTGGAAAAAGTCCGGCAGCAGCTCGCCTTCGACCGCTTCGAACACATGGTCGCCTGCAAGATCCTCTGCGAATGCCAGCTCCTCTACGGCTCCCCCTTCCTCTTCGGCGAAATCATGAAGCTCGTGGAGGCCTCCGGCGTCCGCGCCCGGCTCGATGCCCTGCAAGCCGCAGCCGAAACTTTCCGCGACAACGCGGAGCACATCCTGCAGGACCCCGTTGCCACCGCCGCCTCCGGGGAAAACCCCCTCGACCTCTTCTATACCCGCGAAGAAGGCGACGAAATCTACTGACCGCATCCTTCGGATTTGTCGGTTGGCCGCCACCGCCAAACAATTTCGCATTGATTTTCCGGCCTTCCGGGCGCACCCTTCCTTTCGAACTTCCACCACTCAACCCACAAGGAATCTCCATGTCCCACCAGGTCCTCATCACGCGCGACTTCGACCACATGAGCGAAGTGGCCGCCGGCTTCGTCCAGGAACGCATCGCCCGCGTGCTGGCGGAACGCAAATCCTTCGTCCTCGGCCTGGCCACCGGCACGTCCCCCACCGGCGTCTACAAGCACCTCGCCAAGGCCGCCAACGGCGGGAAGCTCGACGCCGCCCGGATCCGAAGCTTCAATCTCGACGAATACGTCGGACTGCCGGGCGACAATCCCCAGGCCCGCGCCCTGCATCCTGAAAGCTACAGCTTCTTCATGGTCCAGGAATTCTTCGGCCTCCTGCGCAAGAAATTCTCCGAAACCAACGTGCCTTGGGGGTGCCTCGTCGACCAAGACCAGCTCGTGCGCGAACTGAAGGCGAATCCCGGCGATTGGCATGAACAAGGTGCCGACAACGGCAAGGCCGTCGTCATCGATCCCAAGGCCCCATCGGAGTACTTGCGCTGGGTGCGCGCGGAAATCCTGGACGCCTACGAGCGAAAGATCAAATCGCACGGCGGCATCGACCTCCATCTGGTCGGCGTCGGCGGGCGCGGCCATGTCGCCTTCCACGAAGCGGGAATCCCCTTCGAGGGCAACCATATGCTCCTCGTCCGGCTCGACGAGAACACCGTCGAGAACGCCGTGGCCGACGGCCATTTCGCCCGCAAGGAAGACAGCCCCCGCTACGCGATCTCGATGGGCGCGGAACTCGTCTACCAGGCCCGGTGCGTCGTTCTCCTGGCCTCCGGCAAGCGGAAAGCCGAACCCGTCGCCACCTCCCTCGCCGAAGACCCCTCCGCCGCCGTGCCCATTTCCCACGGACAAATCCATGCGAAACGCGGCGGCGAGATGCTCTACGTGATCGACCGCGATGCCGCCTCCGGCGTCCTCGAACGGCGCGCCGAAATCGAAAAACGCGGCATCGTCATCGAGGATCTCTCCTCCGGCTCCGCGGCGCGCCGCGTGGAGGACCTGAAGTTCTTCCGCAATCCCGCTTCGGGAATGATGGAATAACCGGCTTGGCGCGACGCCGCGATGTCCGCGCACAGGCGGGCGGCCCGCGCGTCCGTCGCCCCTCATCGCGCGGCACATGGTCTGGGCGCCGGAAGAGCGCACCGGCGCGCCGCGGTTTTCCACACCGTGGAAAACGTTTCCGCCCCCCGGCGGGGGAACCGGCGGTTCAGCCGACGGGCAGGCCGTCGCGGAGGGCGACGTGCCGGCGGCAGCGGGCGGCGACGGCTTCGTTGTGCGTCACGATCACCAGCGTGAGGCGTTTCTCCGTGGCCAGCTCGAAGAGATAGCGCAGGATGTCCTCGCCGGTTTGGGAATCGAGGTTGCCGGTGGGCTCGTCCGCGAGCAACAGCTCGGGGCCGTTCATGAGGGCGCGCGCCAGCGCCACGCGCTGCTGTTCGCCGCCGGACAGTTCGTTGGGCCGGTGCAGCGCGCGCTCCGCCAGCCCCACCCGCCCGAGCAGCTCCTCGGCGCGCGCGCGCAGCTTGGCCCCGCGCAGGAAGGCGCCGGCCAAGCTCAGGCCCGGCAGCAGCACGTTCTCCAGCACCGTCAGCTCCGGCAGGAGATGATAGGCTTGGAACACGAAACCGATCTTCTGCGCGCGGATGGCCGACCGCTCGCGGTCGCCGGCGGCATAGAGGTCGCGCCCGCGGTAGAGCACGCGGCCCGACGTCGGCCGGTCGAGCCCGGCGAGGATGTACAGCAGCGTGCTCTTGCCCGCCCCGCTCATGCCCGTGATGGCCGTCGATCCGCCTTCGTCGATGGCGAGCGAGACGCCGCGCAGCACCTCCAGCGTGCGCGCGCCCACGGCGTAGGAGCGGCGGATGTCGAGGGCTTCGACCAGGCTACTCATAGCGCAGCGCCCCCACCGGATCGAGCCGCGCCGCCTGCCACGCCGGGATCACGGCCGCGAGCGTGCAGATCACCAGCACCGACGCGGCCACCAGCGCCACGTCGCCGGGCGTGGTGCGCGACGGAATCTCCGCCAGATGGTAGAGCTCCTTGGGGAGCAGCTCCATCCCGAAGCGGTCGTTCAGCACGCGCAAGAGCGCGTTGCGGTATTTCAGCACGAGCAGGCCGCTGGCGATGCCCAGCGTGGTGCCCAGCACCCCTTCGATCCAGCCCTGCCAGAAGAACACCCGCATGATCGAGCCCGACGAGAACCCCAGCGACCGCAGCAGGCCGATCTCGCGGGTCTTCTGCACGGTGACGGTGATCAGCGTGTTGGTGATGCCGAAGGCCGCGACGATGGTGATGAAGATCAACAGGAAGAACATCATGTTCTTCTCCACGCGCAAGGCGGCGAAGAGCTGGTGGTTCTGCTCCATCCAGGTGCTCACCCGCGCGTCCGGCCCCAGCCGGGAACGCAGCTCGGCGGCCACCGTTTCCGCCGCGTAGGGATTGTCCGTCATGACCTGGATGGCTTCCAGGCCGGCGCCGGCGCAGAAATCGCGCGCCTCCCACAGCGAGGCCACCACGTAGCCCATGTCGAACTCCCACATGCCGATCTCGAAGATGCCCGCGACCGTCATCTCCGACGGCAGGCGGATCTCGTCTTCCGAAAGGAAGGTCGCCGGCGAATAGACGGTCAAGGCGTCGCCCACCCCCACGCCGAGCCGTTCGGCCAGGTCGCTGCCGATCACCACCGCGCCGTCGGCCACCGAGAACTCGCCGGCCACCATGCTCTGCGGGATGCGGCTGACGCGCGCCTCGCGCGCGGGATCGACGCCGCGGATCATCGGCGTCTCGACCTGCCCGTTGGGCTTCTGGATGAAAACGAGGCTCTGCAGGAACGGCGCGGCGCCCTTCACGCCCGGCACGGCCTCGATGGCCTCGCACAGGCTGTCCTCTTCGCCGGACAGTCCGTTCCGGACGGAGACCGTCAGGTGGGCGTTGAAGTCCAGGATCTTGTTGCGCCACATCTCGTCGAAGCCGGCCATGACCGACAGCACGATGATCAGCACGGCCACGCCCAGCAGCACGCCCAGCACCGACAGCACCGTCACCACGGAAAGGAAGGTGCGCTTCGGCTTGAGGTACTTCAGCGCGAGGAACAATGAGAACGGGAGCGTCATTCGGCGGGGGCCGGCGGCGCGTCCGGCTTGGGTTCGCGGAGCTTCATCTGCGGGAAGAGCATCACGTCGCGGACGCTTTCCTCGCCGGTCAGGACCATGACGAGGCGGTCGATGCCGATGCCCATGCCGCCGGCCGGCGGCATGCCGTGCTCGAGGGCGCGCAGGAAATCCTCGTCGATCTTGGCGGCGTCGCCGGCGGCCTGCTCCGCGAGGCGGGCGCGTTGGTCGAGCGGGTCGTTCAGCTCGGTGTAGCCCGGGCACAGCTCGCGGCCGCGCACCACCAGCTCGAACACGTCCACCAGCGCCGGATCGTCCTCGCAGCGCTTGGCCAGCGGCACCAGCTCCGCCGGCAGCCGCGTCACGAACGTCGGCTGGATCAGGGTCTTTTCGACCAGCTTGTCGTAGACCTCGTGGGTGATCTGCGCATGGGTCATCTCGTTCGGGATGTCCAGCTCCTTCGCCCGGGCCCATTCGCGCGCGGACGCAACGGAACGTTCGAACCAATCGGCGCCGGCCTTCTCGCGCACCAGGCCGTGATAGGTCGCGACGCGCCACGGGGGCGCCAGATCGATGGGCTCCTGGCCTTCCTTCCCGACCGTCATCGCGCCGCAGATCTCCTGCGCGGCGCCGCTGACGAGATCCTCCACCAGGCGCATCATCGTGCGCACGTCGCCATAGGCCTCGTAGATCTCCAGCGCGGTGAACTCCGGATTGTGCGAGCGGTCCAAGCCTTCGTTGCGGTAGTTCTTGCCCAGCTCGAACACCTTGTCGTAGCCGCCCACGAGCAGCTGCTTCAGGTAGAGTTCCGGCGCGATGCGCATGTACATCGGCTGTCCCAGCGCGTTGTAGAACGTCTTGAAGGGATTCGCGATCGCGCCGCCGGCCATGGCCTGCAGCACGGGCGTTTCCACCTCGAAATAGCCGCGCGCCTCCAGGAAGCGGCGGATGTACGACAGGATGCGGCTGCGGGCGTTGAACACCTTGCGCACGTCCGGATTCGCGATCAAATCCAGGTAGCGCTGGCGGTAGCGCACTTCCGTGTCCTGCAGCCCGTGCCATTTCTCCGGCAACGGATGCAGGGCCTTGGACAGCAGCTCCCAGCGCAGCACCTTCACCGACGGCTCGCCCGTCCGCGTGGTGAACAGCTCGCCTTCCACCCCGAGGAAATCGCCGAGATCCAGCGCGCGGAACGCCGCGAAGGACTCGTCGCCCAGCGCATTCTTCTGCACGTAGATCTGGAACTTGTCCGTCCCGTCCTGCGCGTGCGCGAAAATGCTCTTGCCCATCTCGCGGACGGCGACCAGGCGCCCCGCGATCCGCACGGCCTTGCCCTCGGCGAAGCCCGCGCGGATCTCGGCCAAGGGGCCGGTCCGCTCAAACGCCCGCCCGTAGGGACGGTGTCCCGCCGCCTTCAGCGCCTCCAGATGGGCCAGCCGCTGGTTGCGGAACTCGATTTCATGCGCACTCAATTCCATGATGGTCCTCGCCTTGAAAAACGCGCCCACCCTACCCTCCCCCTGCCCCGAAATCCAGCGCATTCTCCCCGCGCGGACGTTCGCCGGACGGCATCCCGCCCCCTCCGCCCGGCACGGGCTCCCGCGCTGGACGCGCTAGCGCAACCGCTGTCCCTCGTAGGGCAACGCCACGGGCGGCGGCGGCGGCGGCGGCGGCACGTTCTTGCCGCCGCCCGGCGCGCCGGCGATCGTCTGCATGGCCAGATTGAAGGCGTTGCCAAAGGCGCTCCCGACTTTCACATCTGAAAGCTCGATGATGGCCCGCTGGATGGCCGAGACGATGGCGGAGCTCATGCTGGCCGTTGGACTGGCGGCCACCGCCTTGGCCAGTTCGATGGCCAGCGCCGCCCAGTCGTCCTGCGGCATGGTCTGGAACGCATAGGTCACGAGGGCGGCGATGCGCACGTCGCGATCCTTGGGCTTCAGGTCCAGCCCCAAGATCTGGATGATGACATCCTTGCCCACGATGGCGGCCTGCGGAATCGAGGCATCCCGCAACAAGACCACCACCTTCGCGGGGTTTTCCGCCGCCTCCCGGAGCTGGTCCCGGGTCGGCTCCACGAACACTCCGTATGCGCTTCCGGCCGCCAGACACGCCAGCAGGGTCACCCGCTTGATTTTCGCATTCATCGTTCCGCCTCCTAATAGCGAATGTTCACGCCCAGGATCAGGCGCTTGTCCACATACTCCACGAAATCGAAGTTGGAGGCCACTTCGTCGTAGGTGGCCTCCAGATAGATGCGGAGGAACTTGCCCGGCGCGATGTAATCGACGCGCGCATGCCCTTCCATGCGCTGGTCCCGCCGATCCTTGGTCACGCCTTCATGCGTCACGAGGTCCAGATAGTCGTCCTCCCGGTAGACGCCGCGCACATAGAAGGTGGTGCTGGGCTTCCATCGGTAGCCGAGCCCCGCCCAGCCGCTGATGTATTCCATCCCGTTGCCCTGGTAGAAGGACGACCATTGCGTCCCGTTGAAGCCGCCGCAGCGGAAGGTGAGCTTCTCCGTCATGAACCAATCCGCCGACGCATTGAAGTTGAACGAGATCTGGTCGTGGTCGATGCGGACGCCGGTTTCATCGATCTGGACGTCCTCCTCGCCGATGTCCGCGTCTTCGAAGCGGGCCTGGAACGGGCGCGCATAGTATTCCAGCCCCCCCCCGACGCTGTAGACCACCTTGTCCGTGCCTTGGGCCTTGAGCCCCAGCCGCAGCGTGGTCAGTTCGGCCGCCCCATCGGTGCCTTCCTGGTATTGGAGACCTTGGCGAAGCGTCAGGAATGCGTCGGTCTTGTCCGTAAGCCCCAGCGAGCCGTCGAATTGCCAGATGTGTCCATCCAAATCCAGTCCGGGCGGGACCCCCAGATCCTTCGGATCGAGCCGGTCGTGCGTCTCGTTGTCGTAATGGACGCCGGAATAGCGGTAGGACAGCGCCAGTTCCAGCTTGTCCGATACGCGTCGCGAAAGGGAAGCGCCCAATTGGTTGACCTCGCGCTGGAGATCCAGCGTGTTGCTGTCTTCCACCATTTCCCCCGCCAAGTTGGAGGATTCGATGTCGGAGGAATGCCGGTCGAGGTCGTCGAGGGATCGATAGCTTTGGATGAGTTCGAGCAGGGAGCGCCGCCCGTTGCCGTACCGCAAGATGAGGCTGTCCCCAAAAGTGTTGAGATTCCGGTTCTTCTCGGTGGTGTATTCCCGCTCCGAATAGAACAAGTTCCCTTGGATGGAAAAACAATTGGTTTCCGACGAGGAGCTGAATTTCAATCCCAGCTCCGGCTCGAAAAAGGTGTCTTCGACCTCATCGAAGCGATCCTTGTAGACATTTGAATCGTAGGTGATGTTCAAATCCAGATAAGGACTGAAGACCCACGAAAAGAGGCCCACGCCATTGCCGGGACCGGCAAAGGCGTCGATCGACAGGCTCAGGAGCAGAAATACACCCAGCTTGCGCGCGCGATGTACACACGTGTGCATCCCATCATTTGGCACTTTCGCGGATTCGTTGTCAACAAACACTAGATTAAAAAGGAATAAAAAGCGCTCTATCCGCCCAAGACGGGCTGTTTTCAGGCCCGGGCGCGCAGGGCGAACAGTCCGGCATAGACGCCGTTTGCTTGCACAAGCTGTTCATGCGCACCGGATTCCACGATCCGACCCTCCGAGAGGACGAGAATTCGGTCTGCGACTTGAACGGTTGAAAAGCGGTGGCTGACCACGATGGAGGTCTTGCCGGCGAATATTTTCACAACCGATTCCAGCAATTGGCGTTCCGCCTTTGCATCCAGCGAGCTCGTCGGCTCGTCGAGCATCACGAAAGGCGCATCTCTCACAAAGGCCCGCGCCAGCGCCACCCGTTGCCACTGCCCCTCGCTGAGTTCCGATCCTCCCCCAAACAGCCGCCCCAATGGAGTGTCATATCCCGCCGGAAGCTGCTCGATCAGGCCGGCCGCCCCCCCCCGGCGCGCCGCCTCCGCAATCCGAGGATCCCCGGGCGGAATCGCGACATCGCCCATCCGCACATTTTCGCCGGCCGTCATCTGATACCGGACGAAATCCTGGAACAAGGCGCTGAACGAGGCCCGCAACGCCTCCAGGTCGAACTCCCGGATGTCCGTTCCATCGATCAGGATCCGGCCCCCGGTCGGATCGTACAGCCGGCACAGGAGCTTCACCAGCGTCGTCTTGCCCGAACCGTTTTCGCCGACCAGCGCCACGTGCTCCCCCGCCCGGATGGTCAGGTCGAGGTCGCGCAACACATCCCGGTCCATTCCGGGATAGCGGAAGCGGACATGCTCCAGCCGGATTCCCTGCGCGATCCGGGACGGCATCGGTTTCGGATGCTCCGGCGAACGGACGCGGAGCGGCAGCCCGAGGAAGCGGTAGAAATGGGAAATGAACAGCGAATCCTCATAGAGCGAGGCCAGACTGCCCAGCACCCCGGAAAAAGCGGATTTTCCCCGTTGGAATCCGCCATAGAGCAGCGCCAGATCGCCCAAGGTCATGGCGTTGCCCCGCATCCGCAGATAGACGATTCCCAAGCCCGCGACCATGGCCAGCATCGACAAGGCCTCCGCAACGAATTCGGCGCCGGCGCGATGCCGCGTCAGCGCCAGCCGGCTCCGGCGCAACCGCCCGCGCAACTCCCGGTGCTGCCGGCGCAGCTCGTTCCCATTCCCGCTCAAGCGGATTTCCTTGGCAAACGGCAGCGCGGTCAGCAACAGATGGAGATAGCCTGCATAGCGCTCGGCCGCGCTCTGGGAAATCCGCCAGCGATGCCAGCGCCGGGAATTCCAGATCCGCGCCAGCGCGCCCGGCAAGGCAGCGACGATCAAGACCGGCAGCAGCAGCCCCTGCGACACCCACAACACGCCCGCCACCGAACCCAGCGCGATCGCGCCGCCCCCCAACTGCACCAGGTTCCGCACGATGCTCGTGGGGCGCGACATCGCCTCGGACTGCGCCATGCGCATCTGGTCGTGATAGGCAGAAGTCTCGTAGTACGCCAAATCCAGCTCGATGGATTTTTCCTGCATCGCGTCCTGCACGTGGTCCGACACCGCCGCCGACTGGGCGTCGGCGACGATGGACGAAAGGGCGCGGCAAATCCATCCGGCCAAGACCACGGCCCCCACCCCCGGCGCCAAGACCAGAAGGCCATGGACGTCGCGGGTCCCTTCCGTTTGCGCCAAGAATCGGCCCGCCGCATCCACCACGTGGCGCGTCAAAACCAGCGCGGCCACCGGCAGCAATCCTTGCACCCCGATCACCAGCGCCTGAAGCAGCGTCCACCCCCGCGCGCTATCCCACACCAGGCGGACCGCTTGGCGCAAATGCCGCAATCTGTCGCGATGCTTCTTCATGGTCCGGGGGGGGCTTCCGCCAGGGAAATGCGCCGGGAACGGCCGCGCAACGCATCCCCCGCCAAACGGAAGGGACGGAGGCAGGCGTACAGCGGATAGAGGGCGCCCGGCAAGGCCATTTGGTTCAGTTCCACCGCGCCCGGCACGAACAGCAGGCGGGACAGGAAGCGCCAGCGATCCCGCATCCGCTCCCGGGTCTGGAGCGCGAAGCGGCTCTGCCGGACAATGCCTGTTTGAAGAGAAGTTTCCGCCAGCAACCGGGCCGCCGCCATCTCGGCCAAGCGGCGCGCCGCCGCATCCAGGCGCGATTCCGGCCGGAAGGCTTCGGGCAACGGACACGCCAGCAGAATCTCCGCCAGTTGCGCGCCCACCCACAGGCTCCGCTTCTGCCCGAAGCGAGAAGCCTCCCGCAACAGGCCGGCCCAGTCCGCGCCGGGAAACGCCGACAACAACATGGCCGCATCGGCCACCGAGGAAAGCTTGGCCCACATTTCGTTGGCGCCATCCAGACAGACGGCCAGCAGCATCGCCTCCGGGCCGGGCGCCAAAAGACTCCGGCCCCCGTCCATCGCCAGCGGCCGGCAAGCCTGCGCCAGGAATTCGGCGGTGCGCGGCCCGGAAAGCGCGTGCGAAATCAAAACGGGCTTGAGATCCAAATGGAGCGCCTCCCCCGGCTTGCGCAGCGACCAATCCTGCAGCGACGCCAGATAGCGCGCCCGGCTGGCCGTGGACGGAATCTCGCGGGGCACATATCCTTCCTGTTCCAGCAGGCCGACCGCGCGCAGCAAATCCTCCCGCCGCACGACGAGGTCCAGATCCTCGAACTGCCGCATCGAGGGGCTGCCATAGGCCAGCAGGGCCAGCGCGGGACCCTTGATCGGCACCAGCCGGATCCCGTTCGCCTCCATGAGGCGTTGCAGCCGGTGCAGGGTGGCCGTCGCCCGGAGGTTGTGCGCGGCGATGGCCATGTAATCCCGATGGAAACAGGCCAGGAATTCGGCCGGGACGACCTCGGCCTTCCTCTTCGCCGCCGTCTTCAACGCCTGATAGGCCAAGGGAACCACATGGTGGTTCATGGCCAAGGTCCGGAGCCGAGATCCATCGACCGGTCGGCCGTGGAGCCATCCATCGGCCAAGGAGCCGGAACGAGCCGGGCGGGCGCAAGCGCAGAGCCACTCCATCTCGGCGCTTGGAACGCGCGGCATGGTCAGCGCCGTTCTCATCGGGTTGGCGGATCCAAGATCAGGTCGTACGGCTTGCGGCAAGTCCAGCGCTGCTCCCGCGGAATCCAGCAGGCGACCGTTTCTCCCCGATGGATGAACTTGGTGAAATCCCCGGCGGCGCCGGCAAAGCGCGCCGCCAAGATCCGCGGCCGCCAGAGCAAGCGCATCAGCCGGCTGGCGCGGAACAGCCGATAGACCGGAGCCCAAGGAAACAGCAACAGGATCCGCAGGCGGCGCGCCCCATGGCCCAACCCGGCCCGGCGGCGGCCCGCAGGACCGCCCGCCACCGCGGCGCGAACGCCCCCGCGCTCGCGTTCCACCACCTTGCCGATCAGGAAGGCACGGGTGAGCGGCGCAGCATCGCGATGGAGATTCCCGTCGCCCCAGGTCAGGAATCCGTCGCCCGCCCTCTTCGCGATCCGGTGCGCGACGGCCTTGCCGGAGGAATGGAAGGCCACGACATCCCCCGGGCGCAGCGCGGCGAAGGAAACTGGAGAAACCCATAGGCAATCCCCGTCCACGAAAGTCCCCCGCATGCTTTCTCCGCGATAGGAAAGCCGGAGCAACTGCGAATGCGATGGGCGGGAAGCATCCATATGGGGTTCAAGCATACGCATGGCGCCGCCCCTTCTGCAAGCGACAGATGCCGACGGCGAAATGGCGAGACGGATTCAACGCGACCTCGGGAGCAAACGCCCTCCGCTCCGATGGCCGGCAAACCCGGCCTTGGGCGTTTTGGCGCTCCGCAGCGGCATCCCCGGCCTCATGGCCTGCGGGAAAGGCCGGCCTCGGAAACAAGCGCCATCTATTCGATCGGCTCCGGCGGCTCGTCGTATCCCGCCGGTTCCGGCGGCTCGCCGTATCCCGCCGGTTCCGGCGGGGCCGGATATTCATATCCGGACGGCTCCGGATACGAAGAGGTTTCATACCCGCCATCCTCCGTCCCGGAGGCGGCCGCAACGCCGAAGCCCGAACCCGACAGACAGTACACCTTGGCGCTGCTTCCGGCGGGCCAGCAAAACGTGCCCGCGCTCGATCCCGTCCGGCAGTCGTTGGCCGCGCTCGCCCCATTGGGCTCGCAGATGGGAATCGATGCATTGTTCATCCCGGCCGGGCAATCCGCCGCGCCATCCCCGACGCTGCAGGTGTCGCCCAAGATCGGCGCCACCCGCCCCATGTCGATGCTGACGGGTTTTTCGTATTTGAGGCGCGGTTTTTCGGACATCTGGAACTCTCCTTCAACTTGCGTTTTCTACCACATTCCATCGGCGGACGGCAACTGATCCTTTGGCCCCTCTGCCATATCCAGACATTCCGGATCCCTCAGGGTTGCGGCCGGATTTCAATCACTCGCGGCTCGGATGCGGCGAAGGCGTCCTCCGGGAAAAGCAGCCAGAGGTAGGTGATCTCCACGGGGTTGCGAGCCAAATCCTCCGGCAGGGTCCGCCATTCCCGGGCATCTGGGCTGTAGAGGATTTGGCCGGGGATCGACGACCCTTCCGCCAAATCCACGACCAGATTGGTCACCCACATCGGAACGTCATAGCCGATGGCGATATACCCCCCCGCTCCCGACTTGCCGGTCCACTGGGTGTTCGGGTCGCCATCCACCGCCGCCCAGCCGTTGGTGTGTTCCGGCCCGTCGTCGCTGGTCACCACCGTCATCGGAAAACTCCCGGCATCCGTGAATTCGGCGGGCGACGCGGCCTTCGCAACCGCGCGGGGCTTCGGCTCCGGCGTCCGCTCGCCATACACCTCCCACTCGGCGATGCACACGAAACGGTTGGCCGAGTTGGAAAGGCCCGTCAGCCGCAGATACCGCGCCGACCGCCCGTCCAGCGCCCAATCCTCCCAGCCGCGGTGCTCGCCCGCGCTCGCCTCCACCAGCGGCGACCAACTCGCGCCGTCCAGCGACGATTCGATGCGGTACTGGTGGACCCGGTAGCTCCAGTCCCAATTCAACAGCCGGATGCGCGACACCGAAGTCGCCGCCTTCAGGTCCAGCGTGATCGTCCCGGGCGGTTCGTTCGTCCAGAACGTGTAGCCGTAGTTGGCGCTGGACATATGCACGGCGTCAGTCAAGTACTCCGGCTTGGTCGCCTGCATCCCCGAGATCGTGCTCCCGTTCGACGCCCGCGCCCAATTCACGCCGATGTCGTCGTCCAGCGCCGTCGCCTCCACCAACCGGTCGGCCCCGCCCGGAACCGCGATCCGGAAGGTCGCCGTTTCGTTTTCGCCGTTGGCGTCCTCGCTCGCCGCCAGCGTCACCGTTTGCCACGCGTTCCAGTTCGCCGGCGTGAACGTCAGGTTCGCCCCGCTCTTCACGAAGAGGTTCGCGTCCCCCGCGCTGCGGCTCACGCCGACCGAGACGCTCCCTGCGGGAGCGCTGTCCAGACGCACATGGAAACGTCCTTCTCCGCCCTCGCGGACATTGACGGCGGTCGCCAAACACTCGATCTGCCGGGGTTCGACGGGCGCGGCATACACCTCCCACTCGGCGATGCAGACGTAGCGGTTGGCCGAGTTGGAGAGGGCGGTAAACCGCAAATACCGGGCCGTCCGGGCCGCCACCGCCCAATCCTCCCACCCGCGATGTTCACCCGTGCTCGCGTCGATCAGGGCCGACCAGTTCGCGCCGTCCAGCGAAGACTCGATGCGGTAGCGATGGGAGCGATAGCCCCAGTCCCAGTTCAGCAGCCGGATGCGCGACACGGTCGTCGCGACCTTCAGGTCCAGCGTCAGCGTCCCGGGCGACGCCGGATTCGTCCAGACCGGATAGCCATAGTTGACGCTGGAGGCGTGCACGCCGTCGATCGCCCGCTCCGGCGCATACGCCTGCGTCCCCGTGATCGTGCTGCCGAGCGAGGCCCGCGCGCGGTTCTCGCCGATGTCGATGTCCAGCGCGGTCGCCTTCATGACCCGGTCCGCCACGCCGGGCGCCGAGATCCGGAACGTCGCCGTCTCGTTGGCGCCGTTCTCGTCTTCGCCCGCCGCCAGCGTCACCACCTGCCACGCGGCCCAGTTCGCGGGCGTGAACACCAGCGCCGCCCCGCTCTGCACGGAAAGGCGTTCGTCCCCGGAGGCCCGGCTCACGGCCACCGCGACGTTCGCCTCCGGGGCGCGGTCCAAGCGCACATGGAAGCGTCCTTCGCCGGCTTCGCGGACATTGACGGCCGCGGAGGAGAGCTCCGGCCGGGGCAATTGGAACTGGCTGGAAGGGCCATAGACCTCCCACTCGGCGAGGCACACGTATTGGTTCGCCGAGTTGGAAAGGCCCGTGAAGCGCAAATAGCGGATCGACAGATCCTCCACCGCCCAATCTTCCCAGCCGCGGTGTTCCCCCTCGCTCGCATCCACCAGCGGCGACCAGGTCGTTCCATCCAGCGAGGATTCGATCCGGTATTGATGGGCCCGAAGGCCCCAATCCCAATTCAGCAGGCGGATCCTCGACACCCGCATCGCCTCCTGCAGATCCAGCGTCATCGTCCCCGGCGAGGCTCGGTTCGTCCAGATGGTGTATCCGTAGTTGGCGCTGGCGCCGTGCACCCCGTCGATCAACCATTCCGGCTTGGTCGCCTGCGTTCCCGTGATCCGGCTTCCGTTCGAAGCCAGCGCCAGGTTCGGGCCGATGTCGATGTCCAGCGCCGTCGCCTCCACGAACTGGTCCGCCACGCCGGAAGCTGAAACCCGGAACATCGCCGTTTCATTGTCGCCGTTCCCGTCCGCCGCGGCCGCCAGCGTCACCGCCTGCCAGACATTCCAGTTCGCCGGACTGAACAGCAGGCCCGCGCCGCTCTTCACCGAAAGGACGGATGCTCCTCCGCTCCGCGCGACCGTCACGGCCGTGGCGGCGGCCGGAGCATAGGCCAACCGCACGTAGAAACGGCCCTCGCCGCCCTCCCGCACATTGACATCGGTCGCGCTGAGCAGGATCGGCGAGACATGGAACGTGCGGACCACGTCCGGCGCCGGCTCCCAATTGCCGTCGCCGGCTTGGAAGGCCATGACCGAAACCGCGCCGGCGCCCGTAAACGAAAGATGCGGACCGTCCAAAATCCTGCCCGGTCCGTCAACCACCGCGAAGCCCACCGGCAGGCTGCTCGATGAAATCGCGGACAAACCGACCCCGTCGGGCGCAAGGGGATCGTCGATGCCCGGGAATTCAATCGTCTGGGCGGCCTTGGCCACGACCAAGGCGCCGGCCGAACCTCCCGCGAAATTCGGATCCTCGATCTCGGCGGAAACCGCGTAGCGGCCCGCAAGAACCGGCGGCGCGTCCCCGCTCCCGTAGGTGATCGCGACCGCCAAGCCGGCGGGAACCGTCGCCGCCGTCACGCGCCGGGGCGTTCCATCGTAGGTCTGCTCCAAGCCTGCCAGCGCGACCGTCGCGACCGCCTTGGCCACCACCCACGTGCCGGTGGTTGAAGCCTGGTGATTTCCATCGACCACGGTGGCGACCACGGCATAGCTCCCGGCTTCCGTCGGGACCGCCGTCCCGCCGTCGTAGCGGAATTCGACCGCCAAGCCGGCGGGAACCGTCGTCGCCGTCGCGTTCTTCGGCGTGCCATCGTACACCGGCTCCAGCGCGCCCAGCAAGATCACCGCCTCGGCCTTGGCCACCACCAGCGTGCCGGTGGCCGATCCCACGAAGATGTCATCGGCCACGACGCCGACCACGGCATAGCTCCCGGCCTCCGTCGGCGCGGCGGCGCTTCCATCGTAGGTGAAGCGGACGGCCAATCCGGCCGGTTCCGTTCGGGCCGTCGCGACGCGCGGCTGGCCGTCGTAGCCCTGCTCGAGATCCTGCAGGAAAATCTCCGCGGAAGCCGGCGCGCCGTTCGTCATCTCGTTGCCGGCGATGCGCAAGGCCGGGTCGCCGAGCAGATTGTAGACCGCGAAGGTATCGCGGCTGGACAGATCGCTCCGCAGCGACCGGCGCGCCCGCAAGAACGCCAAGCCCAGCGTACCCACGCCGTCCTGGAGGACGGCGCGATAGAACGCCTCGCCCAGTTCCATCGCGGGAGCGTTGAACGAGAGCCCCGAGGGAGCCAAGAGCGCGACCGCCCCGCCTTGCGGACGCCTCATCAACAGCTCGCCGAGGCTGTCCGTCGCGGGCAATTCATAACGCCCCAACAGGCAGCTCAGCGCCACCGTGATCGGCGGCCGGGTGGCGTTGTCCATCTTCGCGACGTCGGCCGCCGTCAACAGCCCCTTCCCGCTGAGGTTGAAGAGCCCGCCATGGCCCGTGTAATGGATGAACCCCGCGCCGGCATGGAAGGCGTCCATCAGACTCGCGCGCGCCGGGCCGATGGCCATCTGGTCCAGATCGATGCGGCTGGCCACCGAATACGGCGCCGTCGCCCACTCCGCCAGCTTGGTGTTTGAATCCGAGAAATTCCCCGCCGAATTGCCTTGATCGGCCACCAGCACCAGCTGGTTCTGCCACGCCGAACCGAATCCGGCCTCGTAGACCTTGATCTTCGCGATCATCGCCGCCAGATCTGCCGCCGTCAGCGCCGGCAGGCGGCCGATGGCGACATCCGGCCGGTCATCGCCGCCGGTGTCCGCCAGCAATCCGTCCGATGCGCAGACCCCGTCGGGGGTTTGGACCAGCAACGGCGGCAGCGGATTCACTTCGTCAAACGTGGCGCCCAGATAGTCATAGTGTCCCCCGCCCGCCAGCACCACCATCTTCGGCGCTTGCGCCCAGGTCGCCGCGGCATGGCGCAACAGCGCCGGAATCGCCTGGGGCGTGCGCAGGCCCCCGGTCATCAGGTCGCAGAGGTCTTCAAACACCGCCACGCCGACGCGCAGCCCTTGGCCCGCGCGGTAGTCGGCCAACTCCTGCGCGGCCGGGGCCAGCGCGCGCGAAGCGATCACCAGATAGTCGATCCGGTTCGTCTCCGACAAGAACCAGGCGTCCGCCGCCGCCGGCTCCGGCACCAACATCGGAACCGCGGACGATTCGATCACGGCGAAGCGCTCGTTTTCGGCGGCCACCGCCCAAGCCTTGGCGGAAAGTTCGCCCTTCGCGTCGGCGATCCATGTGGGATTCCCCGCTTCGTCCAACGCCAGCGCCAGCGGATCGGAATAGGCGCCCGCCGAAAACGCCGGCGCCTGGCCCGCGCGGAAGGGCGCGACGGGGGCGGAAGGCGTCAGGTCGCGATCGAACGACGCCTCGATCCAGTCCACCACGAAGAAGCTGTGGCTCTGGCCCGGCTTCATCACGCCGTTCACCATGACCGTGTTGACGCCGTTCACGACCGCCGCGCCGGGGATCGTCAGCTCGGCTTCGGCCGTCTCCTGGCCGTCGAAGGCGATCGAACCCGCCACGGCGCCGTTGAAACTGATTTCCGCCAAGTGGTCCGGATGGTTGGTCGTGGCGGACCAGCCCATGAGGCGGACCTTCAGGTTCAGGTCGCCGCCCGCGAAGCCGGTCAGATCCAGCGGGAAGCGGGGCGCCAACAGATCGTTGGTCTGGCTGACGACGCCCGCCCAGAAGTAGAAGTCCTCCGGCATTTGCGTCATGCTGAACAGGAACCGGTCTTCTTCGAAGTGGAGCCGCACGGGGAAGACCGTCCCGCCGGAGGAAGCCCCCGGCTCGCGGCGGGGCATGGCGAGGCCCTTGCCCGCCGAAATCAGATAGGCCGCCTCATGCGAATACCAATCGCGCACCGGCGGCCGGGCGTGGAACACCAAGCGGCCGCGCTCCGCGTCGAAGAGCACCGGCACCGGAAGCCCCTGCTCGGCGATCTTCAACTCCCCCGCTGCGGCCTGCGCCCGCACGTCTTCGAGGGCGAGGCCCATGCCGGCGGCGATCGAAGTCAACGCCACGCCATGGATGCCTTCTTTTTTCACCAGGACTTTCAGCCGGGAGGACGGTTCCGCGGGAACCGGCGCGGTGCGCGGCGCAGGCGCGAGCGCCTTGGCCGCCGCGGCTTTCTTCGTCCGGACGGCCTTGGCCGCCGGCGGCGGAACCGCGAACCGAACGGCATGGGTGCCGAGACCCCGGGCCTCGCCGGAAAGCTCGATTTCTTCCAGGCGGTATGTCCCTTCATCGCCTTCGCGGGCTTCGGGATCGACCAGCCCATAGACGGAACCCGCCTCGTTGAACGCCGACGGCACCAGGATGTCGCTCATCCGGGTTTCCTTCCCGGTCTCCGGATCGACGCGATGGACGAAGAAACCCGCCGTCCCGAATTCGGAACCCGTCCGCCACGCCACGCGCCCGCCGTCTTTCGTCCATTCGCCCCAAACCTCGGCCACCTCGGCGCGGGTGGAGTCCCTTGTGCTGATCCCCAAGTCGACGGCCAGATGGATCTCTTCCTCGCCCGAGGCGGGCGGCCGGCCGCCGACGGTAAACGCCCCGGTCCAGGCGTAATCGCCGGTCGTGCCGGAGATCGCGTCGCTGTCGACCGCGTCGTCGCCGCCCGCCTTGGAGGCGGTGACGACGTCGTTCGTGCTGATGCCGGAGAGATCGAAGCGAATCACATAGGTTCCGGCCCGCTTGTCTGAGAACAGATAGTACCCGTCCGCGTCCGTGGTGGTCTCGGCCACGATGATCCCGTTGGTGTTCAGCAGCGCGACCGGCACATCGGCGAACCCGTTGGTCTCGCCGGGATTCTGGATGCCATCCCGGTTGGCGTCGAACCAGACGCGGTCGCCGATTGAAACCACCTGGAAAAAGCCCGCATCCACCGTGAAGTTGGTTTGACCGCTGCGCAGCGTCACGGTCGCGGTCAAGCCCGTGTCCGGCGCCGGATCGCTGTCCGTGGCGTCGTCGCCGACGTCCGCCACCGTGGTCAAATAGCCCGGCGGAGGCGTGAAACCGATGAGATAGGCGCCCGGAACCAGATCCGTGAACGCATAGGCGCCATCCAGGGTGGTTGTTTCCACGCCCACCACGTTGGACGCGGCATTGTACAAGCGCACCACGACGTTGGGCAATCCCCGGTCGCCGGATTCCTGCTGCCCGTTCCAGTTCACATCTTCCCAGGTCCAGTCGCCGATGGCGCCCAGCCGGTAGAAGCCCGCGTCCCAGCTGGTGTCGTCCGCGCCGCCGCTCAGCGAGAAGACCGCCGTGCGCCCCGTGCCGGCGGCGATGTCGCTGTCCAGCGCGTCGTCGCCGCCCTGATCCTGCGCCGCGGCAAAATAGTCCGGCGGCGGCGCGAACTCGAGGAAATAGGATCCGGCCGGCAGGTTCGTGAAGTGGTACGAGCCGTCCGCGCCGGTCGTTGTTTCCGCCAGCAGGTTCGACCCGGCGCCGTAGAGCCGCACCGTCACGTCTGCCAAGCCGGCCTCGCCGACACCCTGGATGCCATCGCCATCGGCGTCGAGCCAGGCCCGGTCGCCCACGGTCGCCCACCCCTTCGGCACGATGACGACCGAACTGCTGTCGTTGTCGGCAACGGGATCGAACAAGTCGCGGCCGGTCACGGTGGCGGTGTTGGTGATGTTCAAATCCGCGGTGTTTTCACGCACGGTCACGTGGACATGGAGCGTCGTGGAGGCGTTCACCGCCAGCGTCCCGATGGTCCAGGCCCCGGAACCCGCGCTGTAGGCGCCGTTGGAATGGCCGACGTACTGCACCTGCGGCGGCAACACGTCCGTGATGACCACTCCCGTGGCCGTGTCGGGCCCGTTGTTCGATGCGACCAGGATGTACGGGATGGTCTCCAGCATGTCTGGCGTGGCCTCGGCGACAAACTTCCGAACGCCCACGTCCGCGAAGACGACGCAGTTGGTCGTCGACGCTTGCAGCGGCGGCTGCAGGGGGCTGGAGACCGACGCGGTGTTGACCAGTTGCGTCACCAGCGAAGGCGCATCCACCGTCGCTTGGAACGTGACCACCAGCCTCCCTCCCGGCGTCAGATCTTGGCCGGAGACCAGCCCCGGCGGCGCGAAAGCGGGATTCGTCGCCACGCCGGACCGGAGGCTCGAAATCTCGATGTTGTCCAGATAGGCGTACTCGCCGCTCTCCCAGTTCTCGGTCCCCGGCGCGGCCTCGAACCGGACCGTGGTTCCCGTGGAGATGTAGGCGGTGAGGTCGTAGCTGGCGGTGCCGCTGGCGGTGCCGCCAAATTGCTCGAGTTGCGTGAACGGACCGCCGGGACTCGTCGCCACCCGCACGGCCAGATATTCATTGGCGTCCAGCCCGACCGTCTGCCAATCGAACGACAGCGTGGCATTCGTTTCCGCGCTCAGGTCGGCCCACCGCCAAGCGGCCTCGTCGCCGACATAAAGATAATGCAGCGTCATCCGGCCATTCGTCACACCCACGTAATTTCCAACTGGGCCAGCCGTCCCCGCCGGGTCGTCCTCCTGCCAATCCACCGCCCAGTTCCGCGTGCCGTCCTGGCCGGAATAAGACACGGCATTGAATTCATCGCGGACGGTGCTGACCGTCGCGTTGGAGACCACGGCAAAGGCCGAATTCGGAACGTAGGTCAGGCCCGCCGGCAAGAGGTCCTCCACCGCGACGCCGGTTTGCGTCACGTTGCCGGTGTTCACGACGGTCAGGGTGTAGGTGATCGCATCGCCCGGCGACAGGCAGGACCCGGCGGCGGAGGTCTTGGTCAAGTGCAGCCCATGCACGATCTCCACCAGCCCGGCATCCCACCGGGTGTCGTGGGTGCCCACCGGCAGGAAAAACGGCGCCGTTCTTCCGGTGGTCCGCGAAACATCGCTGTCGGCCGCGTCGTCGCCCCCTTGGTTCTGCAAGGTGAACATGAACCCCGGCGGCGCCGTGAATTCCAGGAAATACGTCGCCGGCGGCAGGTTGGGGAAGCTGTAGAATCCCGCAGCCGTGGTGTTCGTGGTGGCCACGAGGTTCGTGGCGGCATCGTACAGCTGGACCGCCACGCCGGGCATCCCGGTTTCGCTGCCGCCGCCTTGGAGCCCGTCGACGTCCACCTCCCGCCAGACGAAGTCGCCGATCGAGGCGGGCGGCTGGTGGAAGCCCGCGTCCCGGGTCATGTCGCTCATCCCCCCGGACAGCGCGAATGCCGCCGTGCGGCCCGTGGCGGGAGCGATGTCGCTGTCCAGCGCGTCGTTGCCGCCTTGGTCCTGCAACGCGGGCAAATGATCCTCAGGCGCGTCGAATTCCAAGAAATAGGTTCCGGAAGGCAGGTGGGCGAAGCCATAGGCCCCGGCGACGCCGCTGGTCGTCGTCGCCACCCAGTTCGACCCGGCGGCGTAGATCCGCACCGTCACGCCCGTCAGCCCGGGCTCGCCCCCGTCTTGGATGCCGTCGCCGTCCACGTCGAACCACGCCCGATCGCCCACGGAGTTCGCCACCGAAACGTTCGTGACCGACGCCGTCAGCGGCGGCGTCGCCGGATTCGTCGCCGCCGCGGTGTTCACGAACTGGGTCGCGACCAACGGCACGTCCAGCGTCGTGCGGATTCGCACCGTCACGCTCGAGCCCGCCGGCACCGCGTAGTTCGACAGCAGGCTCGCCGGCGTCGCCCCCGCCAAGTTCGACACCACGTTCACCGTCACGCCGGGTTGATAGACCGCCACCGGGACCAATGACACCACATGCCCCGAATTGGTGAAGGTGACGTAGTCGATGCTGATCCGGTCGCCGTTTCCGAACGACCCGCCCGCCCGCAGCCGCAAAGCCAGGTTGGCGCCCATGCGGGAAGTCAGGTTGGTGGTGACCTGGACATAGCTCGCGTCCGTTCCGGCCGTGGTCGGCACGGCGAACACCAGGTTCGACTGCCCGGCGAATCCGTTCGTGGAAACGTAAAAAGGTGAAGGAATCCCCCGAATCCCAGTTCTGGCGGCGATAGGCGAAGCTCAGGGTGACGCTGGTGTAGACCCGGCCCGCCGCCGCCGCCAAGGCATTGGTGCGCGTGACATGGTCGTTGTCCGCGCTGGTTTCCTCGAATACCAGCGCGTTGGTGCCGCCGGCCACGCGCACCAGCACGCTGCCGCTGGCGGCGGAGCCGTTGTCGCCCTGCTCGTTCCAGCCCCCGACCCAGTTGGCCGTGCCATCGTTGTTCGCATAGGACACCGTCCCGAATCCATCCGAAACCGTTTCCACGAAGGAATTGGTTGTCGTCGCCAGCAACTGGACGATCTGTGCGCTGCCGGATACGAAGGAGACCCCCGGCGGCAACGCGTCGGTCAGCGCCACCCCGGCCAAGGCCACCGTGCCGGTGTTCTGGAGCGTGAGGTAGTAATCGTTGGTCTCTCCCAGATTCCAATTGCCGGTCAGGCGGCTCGATTTGAACAGTTTCAGGCTCACGGTCGCCGGATTGTAGAAGCCCGCGTCCACCGTGTCGTCCACCTGGCCGCCCGACAGGATGATCGGAGCCGTGATGCCCGTGGCCGGATCGGCATCGCTGTCCGTCGCGTCCGCGCCCGCGTTCGCCGTCGTGAAGGAATAGCCCGCCGGCGGCGTGAACCCCACGAAATAGGTGCCGGCGGACAGGTTGGTGAAGGCATAGGCGCCCGCCACGGTGGAGGTCGTCGTCCCGACCCCGTTCAACGCCGCATCGTACAACCGCACCACCACGCCCGCCAACCCCGGCTCCCCGCCGTCCTGCCGCCCGTTGAAATTCGCATCCACCCACGTGAAGTTGCCAATCGCCGCGGGCTGGACAAACCCCGCGTCCACCGTCGTCTCCGCTTGGCCGCTGGTCAGCGCGATCGGCGCCGTGAAGCCCGTGCCGGCATCCGCATCGCTGTCCGTCGCGTCGTCGCCCGTGTTGGCCAAGGTGAACACATAACCCGCCGGGCGCGTGAACCCCACGAAGTAGGAACCCGGAAACAAGTTCGTGAACGCATACGCCCCCGCCACGGACGACGTCGTCGTGGCGAGGAGATTGGAAGCCGCGTTGTACAGCCGCACCACCACGTTCGAGCGCCCCGGCTCTCCGCCGTCCTGCTGCCCGTTGCCGTTCGCGTCCCCCCACGTGCAATCGCCGAGCGAGGCCGGACGGACGAAGCCCGCGTCCACCGTGGCCTCCGCCTGACCGCTGACGAGGGTGACCAGCGCCGTGCGGTTCGTGCCCGGCAGCGGATCACTGTCCGTCGCGTCCGCGCCGGCGTTGGACGTCGTGAACAGGTAGCCCGCCGGCGGTGCAAACCCGACGAAATAGGAACCCGGCGCTAGATTCGCGAACGCATAGGCCCCGGCCACCGACGAAGTCGTCGCCGCGAGCAGGTTGGAGTTCGCTTTGTACAGTCGCACGCCCACGTTCGGCAGCGCCGGTTCCCCGCCGTCCTGCTGCCCGTTGCCGTTCGCGTCCTCCCACGTGAAATCGCCGAGGGCGGCTGGCCGGTAGAAACCCGCATCCACCGTCCCGTTGGTTTGCCCGCTGACCAGCGGGATCAGCGCCGTGCGGTTCGTGCCCGGCAGCGGATCGCTGTCCGTCGCGTCGGCCCCGACGTTTGCGGTCGTGAACAAGTAGCCCGCCGGCGGCGTGAAATCCACGAAGTAGCTGGCGCCCGGCAGCAGATTCGTGAACGCATAGGCGCCGGCCGCCGACGACGTCGTCGTCCCGATCACGTTCGACGCCGCATTGTACAGCCGCACCTCAACGTTGGAGAGCGCCGGTTCGCCGGGGTCCTGCTGTCCGTTGCCGTTGGTGTCTTCCCACGTCCAATCGCCGAGCGTCGCCCGCCGGTACAGGCCCGCATCCAGCGTGAGATTGGTCTGGCCGGTGCCCATCGCAAACAACGCCGTCAGGCCCGTGGCGAGGTCGGCGTCGCTGTCGATCGCCGGGTCGGTTCCAGCGTAGCGCGCCGTGAATTCATAGCCATCCGGCAAGAAATACTTCGCGAAATACGTCCCCGGCCCGTGGCCCGGGGATTTCCAAGATCCGTTGGTGTCCGTGCGGACCACCGCCGCCAGATTGGCGCTGCCGTCGCACACATGCACCAGCACGTTGGAAAGACCCGGTTCGCCGGCCTCCTGCACCCCGTTCGCATTCAGATCCTCCCACGCCCGGTCGCCCAAGGTCACGTTCAAAGCCTCGTCGTAGAACATCAAGCCGCCGCTGATCAGGTCGAGGCCGCCAAAGGTCGATTCCGGCGACGTGTTCGTCGGAAAATAGACGGCGTTGTTGACCAACGTCCAATAGGCCCCGTTCGTCGTCGTGTCGTTCGCCGCCAACGCATAGCCGTAGAAGAGATCGTTGGTCCGCAGTCCCAGCGTCTGCCAGTTCAGGAACACGCCGGACAGCGGCTGCGGGCTCACGTCGGCCGACGGATGCTGGGAATCGCCGCTTCCCGTGTAGCCGCGCATCACGATCGTGTCGAGCGAGATGCCGGAGGCGCCCCAGTGCGTTTCCAGCACGCTGATCGGCGTTCCGAACGCCGAGGGCTTCTGGTTGCCGTCCAGCGCCGTGATCGCGGCGATCTTGAACCGGTCGTTGCCGCCGCGGTCCATCACCAGGAATCCGCGCTGTTCGATGTGGCTGTGCACCGGCAGCCCATCCGGAAACAGGTAGTCGATGCGCTGGATGTTGTTGTTGTTCCCGTTGCCGTCGCCTTGGTCGGAGAACACGTTGTCCGCGCCATGGTTGATCAGCGGACTGCGCAGGGATTCTTCCATCGTGGCCGCGTAGCGCGACTTCAGGAAGATGTTCGTCCCTGAATACGACGACTGCTCGTAGAGCACGATGTGATGCTCCCCTTTGATCGTCGCGTTGGTCGTCCGGGCGATGTTGATCCGCCCCGCCAAGGCGATGCCGTCAAACACGCGTCCGCCGACCGTGACATCCCCCAGGAACATCTGGTTCGAAACGCCCTCGTTGAACCGGATGTTGTAGACCGTTCCCGTGGGGAACCCCGCGCTGCCGCCGCCCGTGGCGGAATAGTTGTCGTTCGTGTCCGTGTAGGTCTGGTACGTCACCGTCGCGCTCGAAATCCCCTGCACCTGCGCCTGCGCGAAGGCCCCGCCCCATGCCAGCCAGACAAGCAGAAGCGCCCCGCATCCATGCACCCGACTTTTCTGGATTGTCGCTCTCATTGACCGGCGGAAGAACCCCGAGAAGAACTTTCCGCCTGTTCAAATAATATGGATAAAGCGCTATAATGGCAAAGTTTATACGATTAAATTATGGTTAAAGAATAGTTTCGAAATTGTTAGATCTTTATCCACATCTTTCACTCGCGCAGCGAGGTGCGCGCCCACCGGCTTTAATGATGTCCTAATGTTTCTTCAGACCTTAACGCTGGAAACCATCGATATCTGTTTTTAGGCTTTTTATCCCATTTTCACTTCTTTTTGCGGTTTTTTTCCATTTTTCACTGTTTTTTACAAATTTATCGATTTTTTGATTGATGATGCAAACGGAAAATTTGATGAAAAAATGCGGAACCAATTGAAAATCAAGTGGTTCCGCAATTCATTCTCCAAGCCGCTTTCATTGGGGCGGCGGAAGCTCTCAACCATGGAAATCAGGCCGGTCCTGCGTTCCCCTCCAAAAACGAGGAGAGACGGTTCTCCAACTCCAACTCAACCCCGCCGGATTCCTTCGAAAACCATAGACTCCCGCCCGGGCAGACGCGCGCGATTTCCGCGACCCATCGGAACCACTGCCGCCGCATCTGCCGAACGGAGGACATGTTGCCCGCCGCCGTCCCCCGCCCCTCTTGCGGCCGGCCGAACTTGCGCTGCAAGTCGATTTCCATCGCCGCATCCATCAGGCACCGGGCGAGTTCCAAGGGGGCGAGCGGCTCCACCCTCGCGGCGGCCGCCTTGTGGATCCGAAAACACCCCCGCAACGGCACCGCCCCCCCCCCCTCGGCGCGACGACGGACTTCCTCCAGCCAGCCAAGCCATTCGTCCCTTTCAAACCGGAAACTCCCATCCACCCCCCGCCAATTTCCATCCGGGCCCCGTGCGACATACACCGAATCATCGGCCAAGACCGGATGGGTCTTTCCCAGCATCCGCGCGATCGTGCTCTTCCCCGCCGTCGAATGGCCCAGAAACAGAAGCGCGCCTCCGTCGACGACCACCGCGGAGGCGTGCAGAAACAATCCTCCTGCCGCAGCGGCGATCATGGGGCGATTTCTCCTCGCCCCCACGAAATTCGCCTCGTCGGCGGAAAAACGCCCCGTCGCTCCGCTTCCGCGCAGAGCGGCGACACGTTCACCAGCTTGCCCGTGGCCTCGTAGTTCTGGGCCAGGCAATGCGTCATGCACCGGCCCGCATGGAGGCAGTCCCCGCAAACTCCCGGAAAGGGGCCCGCCAGATCCGCCCGCATCTGGCGCAAGACCGGATGCGTCATCCAGACTTCCCGCAGGCTGTCCTTTCCCAGCTTCCCGAAACACAGCTCCGGGAGGTTGCGCCCGATGCCGCACAGCGCCATCTCGCCGGTTCCCAGAATGCCCAGGATGTGCCGCACATGGCATCCGGCTCCCTCGCCGCCATAGCGCAGCAGTTCCTTGACCGTCGCCAGCGCCGGCGGCACCATCCCGCCGAGATGGATCGGATAGCGGTCCTGCAAGGGCCCGCGGATGCGGTGCGTCAACGCCAGCAACTCGTCGAAGGAAAGCCCCTGCCCTTGCTGGTGGATCTCCGCGCCGCGGCCCGAGGGCGTGACCGGATTGAACTTCACCGAGCTGGCGTCCAGGCGCAGGGCCAGCTCGATCAGGGCTTCGATCCCGCCCACGTTCTCCCGGCAGACGGACATGATGATCTGCGGCCGGATTCCGGCGGCAACCAGATGGCCGATGCCGCGCACGGCGCCGGCGTAGGCGCCGCGCACGCCCCGGAACCGGTCGTGCCAGCCCTCGTCCGCGCTGTCGAGGCTCACCGCGATGCGCGCGAGGCTCGTCTTCTCCTTCAGATGGATGGCCAAGTCCCGGTCGATCAGCGTGGCATTGGTCTCCATGGACAGATCGAGGCCTTCCGCCGTGAGAAAATCGGCGATCCGCCGAAACTCCGGATGCAGCACCGGCTCCCCGCCCGTGAGCTTGGCGGCCGTCAACCCCATCGGCTTGGCCTCCGCCACCGCGCCCCGCAGCAGCTTGAAATCGAGGCATTCCCCCGGCACGGGCTTGCCATGGACGAAGGTGGGCGTGATCCAGCAATGCCGGCAGTGCAAATTGCACCCCGCGGACAGGTACAAGTAGAACATGCGCAAGGCCGGCACGTCCGGCGGCATCTCCACCCCGGGGGAAGACGGGGAACTTTCGGCCAGCCCGTCGCAGGTGTCGAGGACATCCGTCACGCGGAGGTCTCCACCACGCCGATGAACCCCTTTTTCAAGAGGGATCCGATGAATTCATCCACGTCCTTCTCCACTTGGGCGCGAGCCGTTCCCTCGCAGACTTCGCACAGGTGCGCCACCACCTCGGCCTGCGTGCGGGGCGCCGCCAAAAACGTCCAGATGGCCACCGCGACGGGATTGATGACCTCGATCGAATCCGTGTCCGGATTGAACAAGATCCCCCCGTCGTCGTCCTCCTGGCGGAAGGAGACATCGGGATTCACCAGGAATTTCGCTGCATTCATCGGCTCCGGCCTTTCCATTTTCAAATCCACCACCCGCCGGACGATGCCGTGGCGCTCCATTTCCCGCAGCGCCTCGGCGATCGGCGCCAGCATCTCGCGCGCCGGAACCCCGCATCCGGCGGCGACCGCCCAGGCAATATCCTGCACCGTCCGCTCCCCGTCAAGGAGCTCCAGCAATTGTTTCGACCGTCCGTTGACTTCGCGCAAGTGAAGGGAGTCGCAGAGCAACACCAGCGACCGGTCCCCGAAGTCTTCGATCGCGGTGTCGTCCCGAAGCCTGAAGCGCAGGTGACAGGGGTCAGGAGACCGGGGACAGGAAGAATCAGTCATGGCCACACAGGAAAGGAGTTGGCGCCTTAATCATGGAGCCTATCATTTTTCCAACTTCACGGTTGAGCGCTATCAAAACGCGATGCTCATCGGGAGTCAAGCAGCCACAGTCCCGCGTGAAATCGAGCGCGGTATCCGTTTCGTTGTTTTCGCCGTCGCAATCGGTCAGCTTGGACACAAAATGCGCCTCATATCTACCCTTAGCCCAAGCCTCGCGGAGGTTCAGACAAACTGAGCGGGAAGATCGGCGAATCTGGCTGGTCAGCGCGAATCTCGCTTCTGCAGGAAACCGTTTGGAGCATTCGAATACCCGCATCGCCAAATCATATGCCTTCTGGTAAACGGTAAGATCTTTAATGGTCTGCACAGCCATGGCGGTCGCCTGTCTCCGATTTCCTGTCCCGCCCCCCCTGTTCCCCGTCCCCGGTCGCCTGTTTCCTGACTGCCTCCTGTCCCCGGTCTCCTGTTTCCTGGAGGAACCGCCGATAACAGCAATCCGGATTGGCCACGTACAAATCGCCGGTGCGGGTGTATTCGACGGCCGGGCACCCCCCGCTGCAGTACGGAATCCATTCGCAGCCCGCGCAACCCGGCACCCGGTCCATCGGGATGCGCCCGCGCCCGCGCATTTCCTTCAGCAGCGGATGATCCTGCCAGATGGCGCGGACGGGCGTCTCGCCGATCCTTCCCAGCGAGGCGGCCGCCAGCATGTTGCAGGGAACGATCATGCCGTCGTGGTGGACCGCCAGCTTGGCGAACATGCATCCGCAGGAGGAAAGGCATCCCATCTTCCAGCGGCGGCAGGGTTGCCCGGTGGCCTTGGCCTCCTCCATCTCCCGGAACATGTGCCACAGGGCCAACGATCCGGCCGTGGCCTGGATGCGCCCCGGATAGGTCTTCTCCAGCCGCGCCAGCGTCTTCATCGCGACCGGCCGCTGTTCCGGAGTCAGCCCGATGCGGTCCTGATTCGAGCATCCCGTCCCCATGGCCATCGCATCGTTGGTGCCGATCCGCGCCAGCCCGATTTCGTCGAGCAGCAGCCGGACCGTGTTGTCCAGATCGTCCACGTTGTGCCGGTTGACCGTCACGCGGGCCGTCGCCGGAAAACCCGCCGCCTTCAGCAGCCGCAACCCGCGGATCGCCTTCTCGAAACTGCCTTTTCCCCGGGAAGCGTCGTGGACCGCCGCGCAGGAACCATCGATCGAGATCTGGATCGAGTCCATCCGCCGGTGGCGCCCCCGCTCCCTGAACCGGTCCAGCGTCTCCTCCGTGATCCGCGTGCCGTTCGACAGGATGCCGTAGCGCATGCGGGCCGCCACGAGGCCGTCGATCAGTCGCCACACGTCGTCCCGCATGAAGAGTTCGCCGCCGCTGAGCGTCAGGCTCCGCACGGCCAGGGTTTTCAACTCGGCGAAAAAGGCCAGCCATGTCTCGGCGGGGAGATCCCGCCGCCCCGCCATCTCATCGGCGTAGTAGCAATAGGCGCACCCCAGATTGCACCGGCCGGTCAGGGAAAGGTCCAAGCTCCGCGGCGCCTCGTGGAGCCATGAATGTTCTTCCGGCGGAAGCGGCTTCGGACTTGGGGCGCCGGCGGCGGCGGCATAGCCGCCGCGCTTCAGCTCGTCCGCGAACGAGGCGGCATCCGCCCGGATTTCATCCGTCACGGGAATTTCAAACCGGCGGGCCAGCGCGGCGGCCAGGTCCTCCGTCCGCGCCCTTCCGTCCATGGCGTCCCAGAGCATCCGCCCCGAGGCGTTGATCACCTTCTCCCGGCCCGTGTCCGGATCGAAGAGAATGGCGTTGTCCCCCTCCCGGCAGACGGAAATCTGCGGCTTCCGGAACCAAAAAGCCGTGGGTTCCGGAGGACTCATGCCGGCGGGGCGGACGGGGCCGGCGTGTATTCCGGCGCGATTTCCTTCAGGGAAGCCTTGATCCGCGCCGCGTCGAACGTGCTGGCCTCCGCCACCAGCCGGTCCACTTGGCCGCGGATGCGCCGGTCGAATTCGGCGGCTTCCGCATCGCGGGTGCGCTTGAGCACCATGATCTTCTCGTGCGCCGTTTCCACGATGCCTTCGCCATGGGTGATGAGCTCCTCGTAGAGCTTCTCGCCCGGCCGCAGGCCGGAATACACGACCTGGATGTCCTGGTCGGGAACCTTGCCGGACAGCCGGATCATGTCCCGGGCCATGTCCGCGATCCGCACCGGCGTGCCCATTTCCAAGATGAAGATTTCACCGCCCTCGCCCATTGCGCCCGCCTGCAGGATCAGCTGGCAGGCTTCGGGGATCATCATGAAATAGCGCGTCATCTCCGGATGCGTCACCGTCACCGGTCCGCCATCCTGGATCTGCTGCTGGAACAGGGGGATCACCGACCCGGAGGATCCCAGCACGTTCCCGAAACGCACGGCCATGAACCGGGTTTTGCCGGGCGCGCGCGCCTGCAGGAGGATTTCCGCCACCCGCTTGCTGGCGCCCATCACGCTGGTCGGCCGGACGGCCTTGTCCGTCGACACCTGCACGAAGCGCTCGACCCCGAAGGCCTCCGCCACCTCCATCATCACCCGGCTGCCGGTCACGTTGTTGAGCACGGCCTCCCACGGATTCAATTCGACCATCGGCACATGCTTGCAGGCCGCGGCATGGAACAGCACGTGCGGACGAAACCGGTCGAAGATGTTCTCCATCAATGCCCGGTCCTGGACCCGGCCCAGGACGGGATGCAAGGCTTCGAACCGGTTCTCGGTCCGCAGCTCCATTTCAATCTGATACAGGTTGAATTCGTTGGCCTCGATCAAGACGAGGGCCCCCGGATTGAATCGCAAAATCTGCCGGCACAGCTCCGAACCGATGGAGCCGCCCGCGCCCGTCACCGCCACCGTCTTGCCGGTCAGGCAGCGCCCAATCCCCGCATAGTCCAGTTGCACCGGAGACCGGCCCAGGATGTCTTCGTACTTCACTTCCCGGACATCGCTGACCGTGACCTTGCCATCGACCAGGGAGCCCAGCGACGGCAGCGTCTTGAACGGCAGCCCCGACGCCTTGCAGGCGCTGACGACCTGCCGCATGTCGTTGCCCACCACCGAGGGCATGGCGATCAGGATTTCATCGGCCTGGAAGCGGCTCACGAAAAACAGCAACCGGCTGATCGGCGCGCGCACCGGCACTTCCAGCAGCGTCTGCCCATGCTTGCGGACATCGTCGTCCACGCACGCCACCACGTCGTAGCGCGAACGCGGATTCCCCTGGATTTCCCGGATGATGCTGGCCGCCGCATCCCCCGCCCCGAGGATCAGCAGGCGGACTTGCCGGACCGGCAGGCTGTCGTCGTCGTCGCGGTTCCAGAACTTCAGCAAGGACCCCTGCTTCGTGCACAGCATCCGGATGCCGATCCGGAATCCCCCGCAGAAAAACAGCGTGAAGATGCAGTCCGCCAGAAAGACGGACCGCGGATATCCCTTGAACTGCTGGAGGATGGTCAAGCCGGTCATCAGGGTCAACGTGGCCAGCGCCGAGGCCT
Source organism: Opitutia bacterium (assembly GCA_009928955.1). GTDB lineage: Bacteria > Verrucomicrobiota > Kiritimatiellia > CAIQIC01 > Lenti-01 > Lenti-01. The sequence continues at coordinate 63,712 of SABN01000001.1, forward strand.
TGGCCAACCGCAGGGCGTCGGGAATGCTTGTATACCGCCACATGCCGCGGTAAACCCCTGCCGCGAGGAAAACCAGCGCCTTCACCGGCAAGAGCCACGGAAGGAGGAAGAGGATTCGCCGCCACTCCACCGCCGGAATGTCCAAGGAAAAGCGGATGGAGTAGGCCAAGATCAGCGAGGCGGCGAAAAACGCCAGATCCGCGCCCAGAATCACGTAGAAATTTCGGTTTTTGAATTGCTGAAGCATAGGGAAAACCACTTTTACCCGAACTCCGGAGTCGCCGCTTCCGAACAACCGAGGATTATACGTCCCCCTCTCCCCCGAAAACAACAGGGAAATATCAGCGGGGGGGGATTTCCCGGTTTTGGAGAAACCGCCCCATCCCCCACCAGAACCCGACGGCCCCGACCCCGTTGGCGACCGCATCGGCCCAGCTGAACGTCCGGACCCCGCCGCGGAGGGTCAACTGGAGGATTTCCATCAGCAGCCCATAGCCGATGGCCGCCGCCGGCAGAAGCCAGCGGGGCGATCTGGCCTCTTCCAGCTCGGCCGCCCAGCGGAACAAGGCCCCCAGAACCCCGTACATCGCCACATGCGCCCACTTGTCCGCCCCGGGAATCTGGGCCAGGGACGGGGGGAACCGCCATGCCGGAAGGAGGGAAAGCACGGCGATCAGCGCCATATGGATGGCGCACGCCCAGCGGCGAAATCCGGTCGGCACCGCCAGCAATCGGATTCGCCACCGTTGCAGAAAGGATCTGGGCTGCTGCTGCGCCACGGTTCCCCTCCCCTGCCGATCAGGGCCGCCGACTCCGGACGATATCGCACACGCGGTCCAGATCGGCGTCCGTCATCGCGGTTCCCGAGGGCAGGCAAAGGCCTTGCGCGAACAATTTCTCGCTGACCGCCTCCTGTCCTTTCCGGAACGAGCAGCCCTTGAACACCGGCTGCAGATGCATGGGTTTCCACACCGGCCGGGCCTCGATGTTTTCGGCTTCCAGCGCCTCCCGCACCGCATGCGTATCCGCCCCGAACGCCGCCGGATCGATCAACGCCACCGTCAGCCACCGGTTGCTCCGGCATCCTGCGGGTTCCGGCATGAAGGAAAGTCCCGGCAACCCGCCCAAGCGCGCCTGGTATCCGGCAGAGATTTCGCGCTTCCGCTGGACGCGCTCGTCCAGAACCTCGAGCTGTCCGCGGCCGATGGCCGCCAAGATGTTGCTCATCCGGTAGTTGAACCCGATCTCCGTGTGCTCGTACCACGGCGCAGGATCGCGGGCTTGCTGGGATAGCTTCCTCGCGTGGTCGATCAATTCCGTGTCGTGCGAGGCCAGCATCCCCCCGCCGGACGTCGTCATGATCTTGTTCCCGTTGAAGGAATACACCGCCGCCCACGCATCGGCACCGGCGTGCCGCTCCTGGATCCTCGCCCCCATCGCCTCGGCCGAATCGCAGAGCACCGGAATGCCATGGCGGTCGCAAATCGCCCGGATCCGGGGCAGGTCGCAGGGTTGCCCATACAGGTCGGTCGGAATCACCGCCTTGGGCAATTTTCCGCGCCGGGCCGCGGCATCAATGGCTTGCTCCAGCAGCGCCGGATCCATGTTCCAGCTCGATTCGTCGCAGTCGATGAACACCGGCTCGGCGCCTTGGAACGTCACCGGCGTGACGCTGCCGATGAACGTCAGCGTCGACGCCATCACCTCGTCGCCGGGACCCACGCCCAGATGGCGCAACGCCAGATGGGTCGCCGCGGTGCCGCTGGACAGCGCCACGCAATGCGGAAGGCCCGTATAGGCGGAAAATTCCTTCTCGAACGCATCCACCATCGGCCCCAGCGGCGCGATGTAGTTCGACGCGAACGCCTGCCGGACGAAGTCCGGCTCGCGGCCCCCCATGTGCGGAGGCGAAAGAAACAGCCGTGGATTTTTCATGGCGTCAGCATCCTTTGTCCATCCCATCAGTAGCGCATGGCTTCCTGCTCCATGCGAGCGGAAAATCCGGCGTAATCCAAGCCCAGGCGAGCCTCCCACCCCATGCGCCTCACCGCGCCGGGGAACACCGTCGCCAGCACGTATCCGATGTCGCGCCAGAAGGAGCCGGCCACCATATATTCCCGGTTGATCCGCAGCTTCTCGGGATAGACCACCGCGTCGTTGAACGCCTTCGGATCCCGCGCCAGCGCCAACAGGCGCTCCTCGTCCCGGAACAGCAGCGTCGCGGGGCCGGTGATGCCGGGAAGCAATTCGAGGACGACGCGGTCTGCGCCTTCCAGTCGGTCCGCATAGCCGGGCACGTCGGGCCGCGGCCCGACGAACGACATCCGCCCCGTCAGCACGTTCCACAATTGCGGCAATTCGTCCAGCTTCCACCGGCGCAGGAACCGCCCGACCGGCGTGACCCGGAAATCCGCCGCCGTCGTGACCGATCCGTGCGCATCCGCCCCCACCCGCATCGTCCGGAACTTCACGCATCGGAAAGCTTTTCCATGTCGTCCCACGCGCATCTGGATGAACAGCGCCGGCCCGGGCGAGGTCGCGCGAACCGCCATGGCCACCAGGAGCATGATCGGCGACAACAGGACAAGCCCCGCGAAGGCGGCCGCAAAATCAAAAACCCGCTTGGGAATCCACCATCGCTTGTTCATGACGCGTGCCCGCCGGAACCCAAGGGGTGCGATGGCCAATGGGCCTGTTCTGCGATCTGGACGGCCAAGGTCGTTTCGAATTCCCGCAGCATCTGGCGGAATTTCGCCTCGAATCCCCGCCGCCCCAGCCCCTGGTGCAACCGCGTCTTCAGCGGCAAGGCGTAGCCCAGATGCGCGAACTCGTCCGGATCGAATTCATAGGGATGGCAATAGGCCATGAAAACCTCTCCGGCCAGCACCGCCCTCTCGACCACCCAGCGGATGCACGGGAACGGAAGGAGCCGGTGATAGCCCCCCCCCGCCACCGGTAGCTGCCGCCCTAGCACCCGCAACGTCGCCACCGGCAATTCCACCAAGCTCCGGCCAGCGCTCAATTCCAGCCGGACCGGCTGCGCCGGGAAATCGGGCACCCCGAACCGCGCCAGCACCGCCGGATTGATGCTGGCGTCATAAACGAACCCCTCCTCCGCCAGGATGTCCAGCGCCCACAGCGATTCCTTCACGATGGAGAAGTCCGGGGCGCGATACCCCTTCACCGGCATCCCCGTCATGGCCTCCAGTTGGCCCTTGGAGCGGCGAAGGTCTTCCCGGAATTGCGTGGGCGAAAGCCGGAACACGTCGACATGCCCGAATCCGTGCGAGGCGACCTCGTGTCCTTCCGCGGCGATCCGCTTCACGCACGCCGGAAATTTCTCGGCGAACTTCCCCAGGATGAAGCAGGTGGCCTTGGCGTTTTCCTCCGCCAGCACATCCAGCACATGCTCCATGTTGGGCCCGGCGCGATCCGGGATGGGCATCTCGGTGTCCAGCGTGGACTGCGCCCAGTCTTCCACATCGATGGTGCAAACCAACGGCATCTAGCTCTCCGGCAAATCCAACACGATCTTTTCCCCGCTTCGGACGGAAACCAGCCGCGTAGAATGGCCTCCGTCCGCCAATTCCAGATCCACGGGCACGCGCTCGAAATCCATGTCGCTCCGGTTTTCCACCACGATCCGCGCGCCTTCCAATGAAACCGCCACGCGGAGCGTCTTGGCGCTGAGCACCTCGCGCCAATATTTCCCCACGCCGAAAAGCGTGTCGACGTAAAACTCGCCATGGAAATCCATCAGCGCCCGGCGCAGGAAATGTTCGGTGAAGCGCGCGCAGGCCTGGCCCTCGAACTGCCGCATGTGCTGGTGGCACATGAAGACCATCGGCATCCCCAGCCGCTTCGTGCGGTGCAGCCAGAACAGCAGCATGCCGAAATGATGGATGTGCTGCGGATCGCACGGATGGCGCGTCGTCAACTCCACGGCGCTCGTGCCGCCCGGATGATGCGGCGGCGGCTGGAACAAGACATTGTCGCGGGCCCGGATGTCGGACCCGCTCAACACCTCGCACCCGGCCGCCTCGGCGGCCCGCGCGGTGTCGGCGTCGTTGCAACGCCCCGGCTTCGCCCAGCAGCGCGGGACAAAGCCCAGCATCCGTTCGCACCAGCGCGCCGCCTCCAAGATGTTGTCGCGCTGCTCGCCGAAGGAGGAGGCGTCCGCGCCCATCCACGGATATCGCCCCGCGCCCATGCGCGCATGCGATTTCCATCCGTTCTCCGGCGCCGACGAGGTTGCCGTGTCGTAGTGCAGATGCCCGTGGTTTCCTAGTTCCATCACATAGGGCTTTCCGGCGCCTTGCGCCGGATAGGCGCCGGCGTGCCGCAACTCCACCTTCGCCCGCATCCACTCGATGAACCGCGGGATTTGGGCCGCGCCGTGGTCCTGGCCATCGTACGCCGCCCAGTCGCGCGCCGCGGCCTCGTCGAGCGACAGCCGCGTGGAAAGGCACATCGTCTGCGGGAAGGCATAGCGCGCGGCCAGGCCCAGCGTCACCTCCAGCCCTTCGATCGATTGCAGGGTGAGGGTGTCATACAAATCCATGTCGCCGCGCCAAGCAAGGGCGCAACGCCGCCCGCCGGGATACCGCGAAATCGAAGCGCGCGCGATTTGCGTTTCCTTGGCCGAACGACACTCGTCGTGTTCGATGCGGATGCGACGGATCGCGCCTCCACATTCCACATTGATTTCCAAAATCCCCGCACCTTGGCATGCGTCTGGGCGCAGGGCCCATTGGGCCCTGCCGATGCCGCCAGGAGGAAGATGTCCGAAAGTTTTCTCCGCGGGGCTTCCCTGAAGCCATGGAACCGGGCCGCCCAGGTTCACATTCACGGCCGAAGGCGTTGCCATCTCCGACGGATTGGACACGATCAATTCGATCTCAAACGGCCGCCCGACCCACAACACACCCAACCGATAACGAGGCAAGCGCTCTGTGAACGGCGCCTCCAGCGTCAAAACCAAGTCCGCTGGGATATCGCCATCGATCAACCGACGTTCCCAGCGGCGGTTCAGGATTTCCAGTCCCAGCAAGGTCGCGCCAACCGAAACCACCCCCGCCCAAGGCAGTCCGCCCATGCCCAGCAACGCGAGTCCCAACCCGGCGGCCATGGCTTCCAACGGAAATCGCCGGATGCCAACCTTCTTGGGAAAAGTCTCCCAAACCACGTTCGCCAAATACATCGCCCATCCCGCCCGCCAGCGGGCCAGGATAAACAGGCGGGCCAACGTCACCAGCGCAAGCAACGCGAATCCGAATATGGCAAACAGAAACCTCATTGGAAGGGATCCCAGGTCGGCACGCGGTCTGCGTCCCTCCGCGCCACGGCTTCCAGCACATCCGCATAGCGCTCCAAGATCTGCCGCTGCGCGAGGCGGGAGCGGATGAACCGATGGCCCGCCTCGCCCATTTCCCGGCAGCGGTCCGGATGATCCGCCGCATCGGCGATGGCCTTGGCCAAGGCTTCATGATCGAACGTCGGCACGACCTGCCCCGCCCCGGTTTGCCGGATCAGATCCGCTTGGACGCCGTCCATGGAGGCGAGGATCGGCTTGCGCGAGCCCATGTAGTCGATGAACTTGTTCTCGAAATAGATGTGGATCAGCGGGCTCCGGAACAACGTCATGAGACCCGCATCGGCCGCCGCCAAGATCGCGGGGACCTGCGTCTTGGGCACCGCGTCATGGAAATGGACGTTGTCCAGCCCGAGCTCTTGCGCCAACGCCATGGCGCCGGTCTTGCTCTGGCCATAGCCGAACAGGTCGATGCGGATGTCCGGGCGCGCCCGCAAGGCGGCGCCCGCGCGCACGATGGTTTCGACGGCGGTCACTTCGGTCAGCGACCCCGCATACACCGCCGTGAACTGGTCGCCCCAGCCATGCTGCGCTCGCACCTTCTCGCGGGTGCCGGGCTCCAAGCGGAAGAAGTCCTCGTTGAAGCCATTGGGAAACAGATCCAAGCGATTCGCGGGAAGACCTTTTTTCAGCAGCTCGATCTTGAGGCCGGGCGTCAGCGTCACCACCCGGTCCGCGCCGAAATAGAGGGCACGCGCCATGGCATGCAGGGGCACCGCCTGCCACGGGGCAATCGCCTTCTTGACCACGAGCGCGTCGGGCCACAGGTCGCGGATCTCCAGCAGGAAGGGCTTCCGCCAGCGCCGGGCCAGCCGTAGCGCCGCCACCCCGCCGAACAGCGGCTGGATGGTGGCCATCACGACGTCGGGGGCTTTTTGCCCGCGGCCGAACCGGTAGGCCGACCACGCGAACCGGCCGTAGGTCTTGAGGCGGTTGGCCAAGCTCGCGCGCAATCCGCGCGGCACCGGCAGGCGATGCACGCGCACCGATCCGCCGGCCGGCGTCTCGAAGAATTCTTCAGGTTCGGTCTGTTCGTTGTAGGCGTTGAGGTCGCACGCCACCACGTCCACGACATGCCCCCGCTCGGCCAGCAACTGGACGAGATCCCGCGGCTGCCGCGGCCCCGGCGCTTCCGGGCCGGCGAAGAATTGATGGAGGTACAGGAGGTTCATGGAGGGAAGGTCAGGGCAGGCACCGCGCGATGGGCGGGCCCAGGATCCGGCTCAGTCCGAGCGGCAGCCGCTTCCACAACGCGATCGCCAGCGAAAACGAACGGTTTTCCTTGTTCAGGCCGGGAATGTCGGAGCGGCCCAGCAGTTGGTAGGCCCACGGCAGGGTCCGCGATTCCCCGCCCCAGTATTTCTTGAAATCATGGTGGCTGGATTCCGTGGTGCTGCGCCCGAGGTCGATGCGCTTGCAGCCGGCTTGGCAGGCGTCTTCGATCGCTTTCCAGTTCATCGCGTGCACCGGCGCGTGGCACAACTCCTCCCGGAGCGATGCCGACCACACGAAATGGCACGTGTCCGCGTCGGCCACCACCACTTTTGCGGCGATGGTTCTGCCCTCCCGGAGCGCGCGATAGACCCGGACCTGCCCGGGAAAGGTTTCGAGCGCGGCCTCGAAAAACCGGCGCGTGATCACCGGCGTGCCCAGATCGCGGAGATTCCTCGAATAGATGGCGTAGAACTCCGGAAGGTGTTCCGCCCCCTCCTGGACGACCACGCCATTTTTCACCGCTTTCCGGATCTTGTTCCGCACATTCTGATGCAACCGGCTGAACATCTGCTCGGCGCCGCCATCGGTCGGAATCGTGGTGACGACCTTGCGGTCGGTTGTCGGCCACTCCAATCTCAACGGATGCAGCTGGCGCAGTTCAATGGAGCGGCAGCCGGCGGCGCGGGCCCGAGCCCCGGCCTCGTCCGTCAACGCCCGCTCGACCTCGGGGCCCTCGGTGACGAGCCCACCATATCCGACGAACGGAAGACTGACGCCCATCGTGCCGAACAGCCGCGTGGCGAGGATGAAAAGCGGGTAGATTCCCACCACCCGGCCCTGATCCAAGGCCATCAGATACAGCCCCGGGTGCCCCATCGAACGCTCGATGACCCGTTTCCAGCCCGCGCGGTGGAAAACGGTCGCGTCCGCATGCCGGATCGCATAGTCGTCCCAGGCGGCTTCGTTTTCGGATGACAGGAGCTGAATGTTCACCCGGGGGAACCCAACTCGACGGACACGGAGGAATGCGGCGGCACGTCGACCAGGCGCATGCAGCGGCGCCCGCCCTGGAATTCGATTTCCAGCGGCAGGCCCGTCAGCGCGCGGTCGCCCGTGTTGCGGACTTCGACCGCGCCATCGGCGGCCCGCAACTCGATGGTGCGCGTCCGCTCGCTGAGAACATCGCGCCAATAGCGCCCCATCGCGGTAAGCGTCGCCGGATAGACATCGCCTTCCGCGTCGACCAAGACATGGCGCAGCAATTCCGCGGTCAGGCCATGGCAGGCATGCGTCTGGTACAGCATCAGGTGATGATGGGCCAAGAACACCAGCGCCCGTCCCTTCCGCCGCGCGAACCCGAGCCAGAACTTCAGCATGGCGATCTGCGCCGCATGGACCGGATCGCGGGGCAGCATCCGCGTCAGCTCGACCAGCCGGGCGCATCCCGCCGGATGGTGCTCGGCGGGGAACGTGAGCAATTTCTGCCACTTCGTGGCATCGGTTTCGTTCCCCACTTCGATTCCCGCCGCCTCGACCGCCCGGGCGGTGTCGGCGTCGAACATGTCGCTGGGCGGCGTGTAGCAGGCGGTGTGGATCCCCAGTTTCTCTTCGATCGCCGCCGTGCAGGCGGCGATGTTGTCGCGCTGCTCGGCGAAGGAATCGCACGGATAGGCCTTCAGCCACGGATAATTCCCCTGCCCGGTGCGGGCGTGCATGGTCCAGCCGTTGGCGGGATCGGCCGCCGCATGCGTACCCCAATGCAAATGGCCATGGTTGCCGATTTCCGCCGAGAGCGGACGGTCCGTGCGGACCGGAAACTCCTGCTCGACCGCCGTGTCCACCTCTTCGCGCAGGAAGCGGATGAAGCCGGGAATCTCTTCGCTGTGCCGGTTCCAGCCGAATTTTTCGCAGAAGGCCGCGTGTGCCTCGGGGAAAAGGCTCAAGCGCGACGACAGCATCACCGTGGTCGGCATCCGGAACCGCGCCGCCAGCCCCAGCGCGATGCGCAAGCCCTCGGCCGACTGGAAGGTGGCCGGATCGTACAGATCGTTGTCGCCGCGCCAGACAAACCCGGCGCGCGCCCCGTATTTCCAGCGGCGGATGGCGACCTTTCCAATACGGAGCGATGCTTGGGCGGGCACCGACGCGATGCGCAAGGTGCGTTCCCACGTCCAATCGCCATGCGTAATGCGCAGGCGCACGTCGCCGCCCCCTCCGGCGCGTTCCGCGCGGACGGTGAACGCCTGCACGGCGATCTGGCCGGGATCCGGACAGCGGGTTTCGGCCGGGCCATCCATTTTCGCGGATACGTGGGTGCTGGCCGTCGAAATTTCGATGCGGAGCGGCAACTGCGGCCGCACCGTGCCCGGATTCAGGACCGTCAGTTCAAACGGCTGCGTCCATCCTTCGGGAACATCCCCGGCCTGGTAGACGCGACGCCCCCGCCGCAGCACCGGCCCGCGCAAGTGGACGATCAGCCGCGGGACCGGCAACGGAACCCGCCCCTTGAGCGCCGCGCATTGCCGGGCGGGCGAATCCGAACGCCATTTCAGATCCACCAGCAGAGCGCCAGCCCAGACGGCGCCCAGCGCGAGCGCCACCGCCGCCGCCGCATACCCTCCCCACAGGAAACCGCCCCCCAGCGTCGCCAACCCCAGCAAGAGGTAATCCATCCAAACCCGGCGCAGGCGCAGCTTGATCTCCAGCGTTTCGTAGACCACGTTCGCCAGCAGCATCAACCAACCGGCGCGGCAAGGCGCCAGAAAGAAACACTTGCTCAGGACGAAAATGCCCGCCAGACCCATGAATACGGCGGTCGCCACGATTGCTGTGAGTTGAGTCATCATAATCCGTGAATGGTCGACCGTGGGCGGTCGGCAGTCGGCAGTGAAGCCAACACTCCGTTTATCCTTCCTGTGGTTTCCATATCTCCGGGTTCTTGACCATGACGCCAATCTTGGCGCCGATTTCCTCTGAATGCCGGTGCAATGAAATAAATACGCTTTTCTCGAGATAACCACAATCACAAGCCGTAGCCAACCAATGCTGGGTTTCGGCGTTTTCACCATCCGAATCGGTGAGTTTGGATGCAAAATGAGCGGGATACCGCCGTTTTCTCCATGCCTCCGCAATATTTGCGCCGACAGAACGAGAGGATCTTCGAATCTGGTCGGTCAAGGAATAGGCCTCCTCCTTTGGGAAGGACTTTGAAATCCTGAAAATATCTTGCTGCAATTGAAAAGCCAATTTGTAGACATCTAAATCCTGAAATCGAAGCGCCATCATGAAGCGTTTTCCTCCGTTGCCGCCAACGGCCTACTGCCCACCGCCTACTGCTTTGACCTCCACCACGCCGCGATCTCCGCGCCGGTGGCGCACCACGGATTCCGCGCCGCCAGCCGGGCCAGCAACTGCTCGTAGGTCCATTGCCAATCGGCGTATTCCGGCTCGTTGAAACAATCGTTGTGCCAAAGCAACGTCACCAGCCCCCCCGCTTGGATGACCGGTTCGATGGCCTTCCACGCGGCCTCCAGCGCGCCTTCCCCGTTCAGGCCGAGATTCCGGAACAGCGGCATATCCATGACTGTCAACGGCAGCTCGACCAGATCCATCTTCCGGCCGGTGGCGGGATCTTCCGGAATGAACGGCAGCCGCCGCCCCTCGCGCGGCCCGAGGCGATCGGAATATCCGAACGTGGCGTCATACTGGAACCCGGCGGCCTCCTGCGCCAGCCAGGTTTCCGGGCCCGAAAACCGCAGGAAATGGTTCCGGATGCCGATGGCTTCGACGCCCAGGGTTTCGCGCAAGACTTCGCGGCTCTCCCGATAACCCGCCGCCTGGTTGAAGCGGTAATAGCCGCCATGCAAGCCGATCTCGCCGCCCGCCGCCTGGATCCTCTTCACGATCCGGCGCAGGGCCGGGGCCGTCAGGGAATAGCGCGAGCCTTTCCGGCACCCGCCGCGGTCATGCAGCACGAAAAACGTGGAGCGGAAGCCGTGGCGGGCCTCCAGCTCGAGAATGGTCTGGAAATCGAGTTCCGGCGGTTTGGGTGCAAACAGCGCCCGGCCCAGCCGCCGCAGCGCCAACCTGACGCTCCCCTTCTCGCCCCCCATGAGCATCCGCCGGATGTGGTTCGCCGACCCCAGCATGTAAAACGGCTCCCGGTCATGGATCTTGTCGATGTCATGCGAGAGGAACAGCCCGAACTGCGCGCCAGCGGGCCAGCGACCGGCGGGGCCTGCGTTGGAGCTATCTGCCTGCATATTTCCTGTAATTCCCGTGCGCGCGCCGGATGGCGCGGAATCCGATCGGCGGGTAGTGCGTCCCGCCTTTTTCCTGCGCCGTGAATTCCAGCTCCTGTTTGGACAGGATGCGGCCCACGACTTCCAGGAATCCGTCCATGCCTCGTCGCGCGACATCCGCAATGGCTTCGCTGAAATCCAGATCTTTTCGGACAGGAACCGCGCGCTGAAGAATGATTTTCCCGCCATCGACGACTTCGGACACCGAATGGATGGTGAACCCGATCTGGTCGAACTCGTTCCGCGCCATCGCCCACAGAACGCAGTCCGACCCCCGGTACCCGGGAGAAAGCCCATGATGCCAATTGAGGGTGCCCTGCCGCGCGAGCGTGAACAGCGCGGGTTTCACGACCGGCGCGCCCAGCAAGAGAATATAGTCCGGCCCGATTTGGGACACCTGATGGATCGTCTCTTCGCCGTGGGGATCGTCGATGTCGACCGTTCGGCAGCGGCGTTGGATGTCCGCGACTACGTCTTCGGTCATGTTCGGAAAGATCTTCACGGCGGGATCCAGGTAGAGCTTCCGGAACCGGCGGCCCAGCAGCAAATCCGCCAGATAGACCAGCCCCCGTTTCTTGGCCAGCCGTTTCAAGACCGCCAGGCTTTGCGACCGCGGCCGCCTTTTGATGTTGAACAGGGCGACGTCCTGCGACTGCCGCAGCAGGAAGTCCGCCATGACATGCGCCTCCGGCAGATGGCCGGTGGTGAGGATCAGCCATTTCATGGGCGCGTCCTCAGCCGATCCAGCTCGAACAACCCATCGGCCTTCGGATGCGCCTTGGCCAGCACGCTCCGGAACGGCCGCGCCGCCCGCAGCAAGGGACCCAAGGGCCAGCGATAATGGACGTGCAATCCCGTCCGCGCCTTTTCGAAACCGAATTCCTTCATGAGAAAGTCCTGGACGCCGGTTTCGTGGGAAATGGACCGGAATCCATCGGTCACATATTCGAATCCTTCCTGCGCCAGGTAGTGTTCGTTCATCCGGTAGATCAGGGCGTACGACGAGTAGCGGTTCAGGAACTCGGGATGCAGCTTGATGAGCGTGTAATCCACTTCCGTCTTGTCATAGATCAGGTTCTGCGCAAACGCCACCATCTTGCCGCCATGGTAGGCCGCCCACTGATGGCGGATGTCGCCAAACGGCTCGTCGGTCATGACGCGGCGGGCGAATTCCTCGGCCGTGGGCAAGATCTCCGCGTGATGGCCGTATCCGCTCACCGCCGCGCAATAGGTCTCGTACCCGTTTCGGGCGATCTCCCGGACCTCCACCGGCCGGACCTCGCATTGCTTCAGGCCCCGGCGCAGCTTGCTGCGCGTGTTGCCGGAGGCCACTTCCTCCACGGGCACATGCCGCCGGCAAATCACCGCATGCCATTCCGAGCCCTCGGCATGGGGGCCGAACCCGTCCGTCCACATGACCCACAACCCGCCCAGTTGGCGCAGCAATTCCCGGCATTGTCCCCGGTCCAGCCGGTACGGCTGCGACATCGGACCGACCGGCACTATCCACCGATCCTTGCGGGCGAACAATTGGCCATCGACCCGCGCGAACCGGCGGTTCTTTGCGCGCATCATCTCGGCGTGTGGATCAACATATCCCATGCCGCGGTCCGCCTTTCGAGAACGTGAAAGAGTCCATCCTATTTCGCGCAGACAAAGTAGAGGTGCCCGCGCAACGGCAGGCCCCGCAGCAGGCGAGCCGCCGCCTGCATCGTCCCGGCCGTCACCTGTTCATCGGTGCCCACCGCGACGACCTTGAACCCCGCCGCCGCCAGCATCGCTTCGGCCTCCGCCATCTGGTACCAATAGACATGCGGAGACCGGTCGAGCAGGGCCGCCCAGTTGATCCGGCCGCCCAGCTTCAGCCAGGGCTGATATTGAATGCTCATCCGCGAAAAGCGCAGCGCCCGCAAGAGCCGGATCCAGCCCATGAACCATCGGTAGGCCGAGCTCGCCCCCCGCGACTCCGCGCACAGGAACGAAAAGAAGGCCGTGCCGCCCGGCCGCAAGATCCGGAAGGCTTCCCGCACGGCCCGGCCCCGCCCTTCTTCGGATTCGATCAGGCTGATGATTTGCTGAAGATAGATGATCTGCTGGAATTTCGCATCGGGATAATCCAGCCGGGTCGCATCCATCACCGCGAAGGAAATCTTCCCGCTGACATCCCGCTTCCGGGCCTGCTCGATGAATTCCGGGACATAGTCGAAGCCCCACAACCGAGAGCATCCGCGTTTTTGCAGCTCGAGCAAGATCCGCCCCCCCGAGGTGCCGGCCTCCACGGTGTCGGCGTCGGACGCCAGGTGCTTTTCGAACAGGATCCGTTCGGACGGAATGAGCCCGCCGCGATGGGCCCAGCTGTCGAACTCGACCGTGCTATACACTTCCTTGTTGTCATCCGGCATGGGGGACCTCCTTGGGCGCAATGCGAGCGGGATTCCGGTTCGAGGAGCGCGCCGCGACGCGCCCGAAGAGGGCCTGGGCGCGCGGGGATCGCGCCGGCCGCCGTTCCGTTGATCTTCCGAGCGTCAAAACCGGTTCCTCCATCCCGGAAACATCTTCAGCCCCATCTCCACCGGCAGCCACGCCTTGTTGACGGTGAAAAAGGGCGTCAGCCGGCCGCCGAATCCGCGGAAATAGCGCTCGATCGCGGGGATGACGGAGCCTTCGAAGTCGAAGGTCTCCAGGCCGATCTCCCGCGCGCGCAGGATCGCCTCGAACATGGCCGCCGCCCCGGCGCCATGGTGGCGCTCCTCGGCGCTGTATCCGCCCAGCAGATAATAGGCCGTCGTCGCATCATGAACCACGAAACAGGTGGCGATCGGACGGTCGCCCCGATAGGTGGTGAACGCAAAGCTGTTGGAAGGGGTCGCATAGCGGAACAGGATCGCATCGAGCCCGGCTTGGTCGACCCCCTTCCGCTGCCTCCGGAAAGTCGCCAGGACCAGATCCCGCACCTCTTCCATATGGGCCGCCGCCGCAGTGCGCAAGCCGTCCCGTCCCGCCTTGGTGAGGTTCTTGCGCCGTTCCGACGACATCTCCTTGAGCATCTGCTCCGGCGGAGTCGACAGGTCCAGCACATAGGTGTAATTCGGAACGACCTTGTACCCGCGCCAGAAGAACGGCAACGCATCCGAGACGTTCCGCTCCAACGGCAGCATGCAGAGGGCCGCCCCTTCCGCTTCGATCTGGCCGATCATCCCCTCCAGCGCCTTCCGCCGCTCTTCCAGCACCGCCACCGGATGTTGTGATTTCACATCGAGGAAGGGACCGCAGGTCGGCGTGAACGGCGCCCGCCGGAGGATCTTCAAGCCCCATCGGCGCTCCCGGTACAGCGAAAAGCCGCCCACCAGCGTCCCCCCCTCGTCGAAAAGGCCAAAGGCCCGCATCGAGTCGCCAAACAGCGACAACCAGTCCCGCCGGTTGAACAGCATCCCCTGCCGAACCGCCACCTCATCGTAGGCGGCCCAATCGGCTTCCTCAATGGCCCGGACCTTCATCGCGATTCCCCTTCCGCATGATCCAGGGTCCGCGCCCTCATCGAAGCACCCGGCGGTACAAGTCCAGCAGCACGGGTTCCATATGTTCCCACCGATATTTTTCCCGGGAAAGCGCGCGGGACCGCGCGGCCATCTTCGCGGTCCCCGCCCGGTCGGAAATCATCTTTGAAATCGCCTCCGCGCACGATTCCGGCGACGTGGGATCCATCAGCCGGGCGCACCCTTCCCTTTCCAGGATCGCGAAATGCGATTGCGGATAAGCGGGTCCGACGACGGGCAAGCCGTAGAGCAGGTAGTTGAAGCACTTGTTGGGCGCGGCGATTTGGTGGTTCGGCGAAGGAAGGAAGCAAATCAACCCGATGTGGCAGGGCGAGATGGCCCGGCCCACGTCTTCATAGGGCAACCAGCCCGTCCGGACGATGACCTTTTCGAGGCGGTGCTTCGCGATGAACGACTCGAGCCAGGTCTTTTCGTCGCCAAACACGTCTCCGACGATCTTCAGGACGACCCGATGTTTCGCGGACAGGAGCCGAACGGCTTCGGCCATGGATCGCAACCCGCGTTCGAAGGTCAGGCTGCCATCGTGGCACAGGACCGTCTCCTCCCCCCAGTCCCGCTCCCCGCACTCGCCGAAGATTTCCACGACCGGCACGTTGAGGATCGTCGCCACCCGTTCCGGGCCGAGGAGGGAGGAAAGATACTCCGAAATGGCCTGACTGGCGCCGATGGCGCCGTCGCACCGCGCCACCCAGCGCCGCTCGAGGGCGCGATAGGCCGCCATCGCCATCGGCCAGAGCGGCCGCGGAAAGCGGACGGCCGCCACCCCCGCCCACAGCTCGTGGCTGTCGAAGATCACCTTCGCGCCGGCGCGCCGCTTCGCCCGGAGGGCGGCCACCAGGGAATCCGGCTCGTGGGCATGCACCACGTCGCACCGCTGATCGACGATCGCCCGCTCGAGTTGGCCCAGGGTGAAGGCGCGGTCTTTCAGCCGGCCGCCGCCCGCATAGGTGGCGAACCGAACCCCGTCGGGCTTGGCGGGAGGCTTCTTGCCGCGGGCGCACAGCACCACGACATCGGCCCCGGCCTTCGCCAAGGTGCGGGCCTCCTTGAAGAAAATGCGGTCGTCGTCCGCCGGATGGCCGCTGGTGGCCATGCAGACCCGAATTCCCCGCAAGGCAGTTTCGTTTGCGATCACATCCGTCATGTCACATTTCACCCGACGGGACTCACTTCAGAAAACCGGCGCGGCGCAGCATCCGTTGCCCGGCCGACATGAGCTTGGCCATCCCCAGCGCTTGGGCATATTCATCGTGCCCATGGAGCGGAGCGGCCAGGAGTTTCTCCCATTCGTCCCGCGCCATCCCCAGCTTCTTCAGGATCAGGTCGCGATCCTCCTGCATCATGGCCTCGGTGTAGGGCGTCTGCCGCATCTCCTGCAGGGCCTCGGCGCGCGTGATCTGTCCGCACAGGATCAAACTGGAGAGATGGGCCAGCCGCTTGTCATAGCCATATCGCGTCGGCAACCACCACCCCTGGAAAAAACGGGTCCAGCGCGATTCGAAATGCTTGCCCCCGTAATATTGCCAGTCGAATTCGCGCTCCAAGGTCCGCATGGCGTCCGCCTTCACGTACGGCAACAGATTCAGCGGCTTCACCACGCGGATGCCGCGCAGCAAGGTGTACTCCAACCCGAACCGCGCCCGGCTCATGCGGGGGAAGGTCCCCAGCGGCCGCTCTCCGTGCTTCCGATGGATGGCCAACATGTGGCGCCAGTCCATGGCGTCGTAGCCCCAGGCCGGCGGCAACACGGATTCGCAGGCGAAATTGTGTCCGCTCAGCACCCACTTGATCCGGTGCTTGGCCGCCAAGCCGTAGAACGCCGCGAAGATGACATGGTCTTGGGGAATGTCCTGATCCGGAACCCCGGCGCGCAGAAACGCCCGCTGGAGATCGGCCATTTCATCCCAGTCGATGACCACCGTGAACAGGTCGAAGCCGCAGGTCTTGACGATCTTTTCGATGTTGCGCACGGCGATGTCGGAGTTCCATCCGGCATCGGTATGGACGATCAGGGGCCGCAAGCCTTCCCGCTTCGCGATGTGGGCCAGATAGGAGCTGTCCACGCCGCCGCTCAGCCCCAGGGCGCAATCGTAGTCCTTGTTCTTTCCGTCCTCCTTGATGCGCCGGATCAGCGCTGCGAAGGCGGCGGGATTCCCTGCGGGACTCCAGCGCGGGAGCACGACCTCCCGGTAATACCGGACCCAGCTGGAAACGCCTTGGTCGTCAAACGTGATTTCCGGATCCGTGGTGTCCATGAGGGTCGTCGCGCATTGGCGATACCCGGGTTCACCCGAACGAATGATTCCATTCATGATATTCCTATTTCCTTGAGCGTGGCGGCATAGGCCGGATAGGTGATCAGCACCGCGCGGTGCTTGCCCGTGAACACGAAGAAGCTGCCCGCCGCGACGGCCGAGGCATGGCCCTCGTGGATCGCCGCCCGGAAATCGGCCAGCGAACCGGCGCCGCCGCTGGCGATCACGGGAACATCCACGGCATCCGCCACCCGGCGGATCATCTCCACCTCATACCCCTGCATGGTCCCGTCTCGGTCGATCGAGGTCAAGAGGATTTCGCCGGCGCCCATGTCGGCGGCCCGCTTCGCCGCCTCGACCGGATCCATGCCCGTCCCCGTCCGGCCCCCGTCGATGAACACTTCCTGCCGGCCGAACAGCCGACGCCGCACGTCGATCGACGCAATCACGCTCTGCGCGCCGAACTCGCGGGCGGCCTTCCGGATCAGCTCCGGATCCCTCCAGGCCTGCGTGTTGACCGACACCTTTTCGAAGCCGGCGGCGAACAGCCGGCGCATGTCCTCGAGGCTCCGCACCCCCCCCCCGTAGCCCACCGGCATGAAGCACTCCCCGGCCAGATCGCGGAGGAAGTCGAACCGGGGCGGGCGGCCGGCGCCGGTGGCCTCGATGTCCAGGATCATCAGTTCGTCGGCTTCCTTCTCGTTGAAGAGGCGGACCGTGTTGAAGCAGTCGCCCAGATAGACGGGATCCTTGAACCGCCTGGTTTTCACGAAGCCGTTTCCGCGGAGCAGCAGGCAGGGGATGATGCGGGTGATGGCCATGCGGAAACCGCTCCCGGTCAAGTCGGACGCCAATCCATGAAATGACGGAACAACTCGATGCCGAACCGGTGGCTTTTCTCCGGATGGAACTGCGTTCCGAGAATGTTGCCGCGGCACACCGCGCTCGTGAACTCCACCCCGTGCGACGTTGTCGTCAGCACATCGTCCGGATTCCGGCAGACCACATGATAGGAATGGACAAAATAGAAGCGGCGCTCCTGGTCCGGATTGGAAAACAATGAGCTGGGCTTGCGCACGCGGACCGCGCTCCACCCCATGTGGGGGATTTTGAGCCGGGTTTCTTCAGATCCAAACCGGAATCGAATGGTGTCGGCGTCCAGCCAGCCCAGCCCCGGCTCGCGCCCCTCTTCGCTCCGGGCCGAGAACAACTGCATGCCGAGGCAAATCCCCAAGATCGGCGTCCGATCTCGCAACACCCGCTGGTTGAGCGCATCGAAATAGCCTTGGTCCCGCAACTTCCTCATCCCGGCGTCGAAGGCGCCAACCCCCGGCAAAATCAATCGGTCCGCCTTTCCCAAATCAGCGGGGCTCGACGACAAAAGAACCTGGGCCCCGATTTTTTTCAGCATGTTCATGATCGAGCCGACATTGCCCATGCCGCAGTCTACCACCACCACTCTGTTGGGTTCAATCGTCACACGGTCCGTTCCGGGCCGCCGGCCCGCGCGGGAAGACGATCCGACGGGTCCACCAGCGACTCATAGATCCGAATGTGCTCCCGCGCATTGCCCGCCCAGCTGTGCCGGGCCCGCACCCGCTCCCGGCCGGCGCGCCCCATCCGCAGCGCCCGTTCGCGATCCTCCAAAAGGGTGCGCAGGTGGAGTTCCAACGTCTGGGCATCTTCCGCCTCGAAGAGCAGTCCCGTTTCGCCATGCGCCACGGCCTCGGGAATGCCTCCCGCCGTGGTGGCGATCACCGGGAGCCCCGTCGCCATGGCCTCCAGCACCACATTGGGCAATCCTTCGGCGTGCGAGGGATGCAACAGGATATCCGCGGCGCGCAGATAGTCGGCCACCTGCGGATTGGGAACGACGCCCGGCAGAAGGATCCGGCCGCCCCCCCCCAGCCTTTTGCCAAGCGCTTCGAGATCGGCGCGCATCGGGCCGCCCCCGATGGCCACCAGCCGGACCTCGGGATGATCGCGCCCCACCCGTTCGAACGCCTCGATCAGCTCTTTCACGCCTTTTTCCGGAATGAGAGACCCCACCGTCAGCGCCACCGGCCCCTCGACGGGAAGCCCCAACGCCGCCCGCGCCCTTGCCTTGTCCGCGCACGGCGAGAACAGCTCGGCATCCACTCCATTGTAGACCACTTCCGCGGGATCGCCGTTCGCCGCCAGCGTGGCGGCCTGGCGGGCGAGGTCCTGGCTCACGGCGATCAGCCGATCGCAACCCCTCGCGGCGAACCGCGCCGCCTTCCGCGCCAACGCGCTCCGGCGGGGATAGGTGTGCACATCGCTTCCGCGGGCGGACACGACGACTGGCGTTTTCAGCACATGTCCCGCCACGACGGCGGCGAATCCATCGGGCGTCAACGTATGGGCATGGATGATCTGGAAATCGAAGGTCCGCCGAACGGACCGCATCGCCCAAATCAGGGGGGCCACCAGCAAGCCGGCCCCGAACGGCTGCAGAACCTCTGTAGGCGGATGCGGATAGGCCACCCGCCGGATCGCCATGCCGTTCCAAGCGGTTTCCCGGGCAATCGCACGGTACCGCCGCCACTTCTCCTTCCACCCGAGACATCCCGGAGCCCAGGGAATCGGCTGCAACACGCGGACCTCCGCCCCCTGATCCATCAACGCCTTCACTTGGTTGTAGATGAAGACATCGTCGGGTGCGAGCGAAGAGGGAAACATATGGCTGACGACCAAAATGCGCATGGCCGTCATTCCTGCGCCCCGGCGGAGACCGCAAGATCGCCCGGCCCGGAAGCCCTGCGGAAGAGGGAGGCCGCCGTCATCGCTTCCGGGAATCCAAGCGCGACACGAGATGCTCGATTCGCAAGTTGCACATGTGGTTCTGGCAAAACTCGCCCGGCTCGAATCGCCAAGCTCCGCCTTCATGGAGATAGCGCCCCTCCACGCCGTCGATCTTCATCTGCTCGGCCGGCGTGGTGCACCCGAACGTGGTCTGGCACTCGTTCACCAGCATCCGTCCCTCCTCGGTCAAAAAGACATCCACATTCATGCTGGCGAATCCGCCGGCGTCGGTGACTTGCTTGAGCAGGTCCAGCAGCTTCTCGCCGGGATCCAGCCAGCTCCAGCGATGGGAGGCGCTATGCACGCCGGTGGGCCCCTTTTCCTTGCGATAACCGAAATAGGAATCGCCGATCCGCACCATCCGCCATTCATAGACGTTCGGCAGGTATTCCTGCAGGTAAACGAAATCCCGCTGGCGATCGCGGGGATCGTGCCCGACCGGGCACTGGCCACGGCCAAACGCCTCCCGCACCAGCCGGCGGAGCGCGCCCCGCTCCCGAACGATCCACACCCCGTTTCCCGACGCCCCGGTGGCCGTCTTGCACACGACGGGCAAGGCCAGCGTCTCCGCCAGCTCCAACGCCTCGCTTCTGCGATACGACACCCACGTGCGGGGATGAACGATTCCATGCGCATCCAGCCAATCCCGCAGGCGCGGCTTTTGCTCGGTCAGCCAGCATTCCTGCCAGGTCGGGAAAATCCATTGGCCAAGATCCTTCTCCAAAATCCGCAGGCGGGTATCGAACACCTCCTTCCAGGCCAAGCTCGAAGAACTGGGCCAGACCAGGAAGGCGTCGCATCCGCTCTCCCGGAAGCGCGCGACCCAATCATCGGCCAACAGATCCAGCACGACGAAGGAAATCCCCATCTCCCGGCACGCGGCGATGTAATGCTTGTGGTAATAGCTGACGTCCTCGATGATTCCCAGCCGATACCGGCTTCCCGGGACGGACGACTCCGCGACGCCGACGAATGGATTCAGTTCCTTCTGGCGCGCGAGGTCGTATTCCCCGAGCGGAACGCGGGATCGGACCCACGACCGCAAGACCCGCGGGACCCAGGGGGTGAGGGCCTGCAAGGCCCGATGGCTTTTCTTCATGATGCGCCTACCCTTTGAGCTTGGATTGGAATTCCTTCAGGAACGACCCGACGGAGATCGCCGTCCAGCGCTGCGCGAAGTGCCGCATGGCGATGGACCAATCGGCGTCCGGAAACGTCTCCCGCAACACGGCGTGGAGGTCTTGCAACGCGGGGCTGGCCGACACATGCTCCCGGTAGCGCCTCCATTCCCCGTTGCGCTGCTCATCCCGGTTCAGCCATCGCATGCGCTGCCGCCGCAGCTCCAGCGGAGTCCACCCGCGCAACCCGGTCTGGAGCAGATGGGTGGCCGGCACGCGCGAGAAGGGAAATCCATAGTGCGATTCGACCGCGGCGAGTTCCGGGGAGATCCGGTCGATCATCGCCGCCTCGTAGGCCCCCCCGCTTCCGATGTAGGGATCCCCCCGCAGCGCCTCTTCCATGATCGGACGCTCGATGAAGGGAGTCAGCACGAAGGCGACCTGGCCATAGGCGTTTGCCACGTTGCTGGCGCAGTCCGGCATCCGCACCGCGGCGTAATAGGCGCGCGTCAGGTAGCGGTCGGCGCGGCGCGGCCATTCGATCCCGAGACGCAGCGCCACTTTGCGGTCGATGGACCGATGCAGCCGCTCCGCCGGCTCCGCGCCGCCCACCGCCTCCCAAGCGAACGGATAGAAGACCATGCTGCCCAGCCACGCCGACCAGGCGAACCGGTGGCCGGGGGTTCCGAATCCATTCCGGAAAATCTCCCCGCCCAGGCCGCTGTAGCTCAACCGATTCGGACCGAGGACCTGTTTCCGATAGCCGGCGGTGTAGGTCTCGCTGTAAGAGCCCATGTCGTTGCAGCACCGCCCGTCGAAGAAATACAAGTTGTCATGCAGCACTTCGCGGAAGCGGCCCTCCTCCATCGCCTCCATCTGGCGCGTCGGAACTTTCGCAAGCACATGGTTGCCCAATCGCGCCAGCTTCTCGACGATCCGGATCTCCTCGTCATGCGCGGTTCCGGAACAATGGGTGTGGAGCGGAATCGGAGCGCCAAACGAACGGGACAGGGCCAGCAGAAGCCGGCTGTCGAAGCCGCTGGAAAGACCCAGTTCGCCGGACTGCTCTTCATGGAGGGCTTGGATGTCGGCGAAATATCGCCGCAGGGCGTCGACCTGCCGCTGGACGCTGTCCTCGAAGCCTTCGCGGTGGAAATCGCGATCCGCGCGCAAGGAGCCGCGCGGGATGACCTGGATTCCGGTTTTCTCCGGCAACGAGGCGAGCAGCGCGGCGTCCACCTGCTGGATGCCCTCGACCAACGTGTCCGGCCCCACGATGCACCCGGTCGCGAGTTTCTCCAGCGCCGCGGCCCGATGGATCTGGCGGCGATTCGGGCTCGCCGCCAGCACCGCGAGGAAAGAGGACGAGAGACAATCTCCGGATTCATCCATGAACACATGCTGGGCGTTCTGGGAATCCGCCAGCAAGGTGATCGATCGCCCGTCCCAGAACAGCGCGCAGAAATTCCCCTGCAGCCGGTCCTGGTCGATGGCGCCCGCGCGGAAATCCGCCAACAGGCGGACCAGCGAGGCTCGATAGCCCAGGCCCCGATAGGCCAACGTTCCGCAACAGAAAACGGAGGCGCCGCCATCGTCGGAAAAGAAATTGTCGGTTCCCGGCAGCATCTTTCGATAGAGCCACAGCGTCCGGTCGGCGAGCCGGTACTCGTTCGGCGCGGCAAACCCCTTCTCCGAAAAGACCTTTTTCGCCCCCGGCAGATCCAGGGAGCTTTCGGAACGGAACAGGAAGAACGCGCCCATCACCGGTCTCCCGGGGGGTGCCGCCGGTCCTGTTCCAGAATGCCTTGCAACAGCTCGCGATGCGCTTCGCAGCGCACGTAGGCCTCCAGGATCCGGCGGCGCCATCTCCACGGCCGCGCGAACCGAAGCAGGCCGAGCTTGCGGACGATGCGCACCAGCGCGAGGTGCGGCAAGGTCAAGGATCCAAAATAATCATCCGCGTGCGCCGCGATCAAGTCCCGCCACGTTTCCTCCAACCGCTCCGGATTCGAGATCGCATCCGACCATTCGCCGCATTTCGCCATGTATCGCGCTTTTTCTTCGCCCTTCAGGATCCCGAACCAACGCTCCGGCGCGCATTGCACCAGCGGATGGATCTCGAACGAGCACCGGTCGTCTTCACCGATGGACAGCCCGATCAGGATGCCCTCGCAGTCCTCGCCATGGATCGGCGTGTGCCAATCGAAGAGGAAATGCCCCGCGCCGTAGAAGATCGGAACCCCGTTCCAGACTTCATGCCCCTGCACCCGATGGGCGTGGTGGCGAACGATGGCGGTCGCCCCCTGACCGGCGAGGAACCGCAGCGCGCGCACCGATCCGGGGCTCGGATAATGGGTGTTTTCCAGCCCGCCGTGCACGATCAGGAGCACGTGGTCCGCGCGCCGCCTCGCCTCGCGGAGGCTTTCGGTGGCGGCGATCACATCGAACGGGTTGGCGCCGCCCGCTCCGGGCTCTGCGCAACTGAACTCTTTCTCCGCCATGTTGACGACGGCAAGGGTCCTGCCCTGGATCTGGCGATAGTGGGTCCGCACGGCCTCCGAATAGTCCGCCGCCGCGCCCACCGTGGGCAGCTGGAACCGGGCGCAGGCGTCCTGCGTTTCCCGGATTCCGTCGTCTCCATAATCCCGGATGTGATTGTTCGCCAAGGCGACCAGATTGACCCCGATTTCCGCCAGGAACCCGGCGACGGCCGGATTGCCTTTGACCAGCGAGCCGCATTTTTCGATCGGCGCCGACGCCGTGGTCAGCGGACACTCCAAGTTGACGACGAACAGGTCGGCGGCCTGGGCCAGCGACGTCAGCGCCGCCACCACCTCGCGGCGCGCGGCCGAATCCTCCGCCAAGAAGGCGCGAAGCCGTCCGACCGGACAAAAATCCCCGGAGACCAGAACGTTGATGTTATTCATTGAAAGGCATTGCCCGAATGGAGGTCCTTTGGAAAGGTGAATCCGCAGATGGAGGGTGGTGCGCTCAGTTTCCGGATTGCACCATAGCACTCCTGGATGTGAAAGAAAATGCCGACGAACGAGCCGAAGACGACCATGTGCAACGGATCCTTGAAGCGCGAATAGCCGAACATCAACCAGAAGATCAGCACCATGTAGATCCAGAAGAATCGCCGGTCGAGGACCGAGAATCCCATGTTCATGCCTCGCGATCGCATGACCCGGCGAAGCGTCAGCAGATAGATCGAGAAGTAGAGCGCGGCGCCAACGGCGCCCGTCGTGAGCCAGACGTCCAGAAATTCCGTATGGACCTCGCCGATGTTCATGTAGCGGCTCTGATTGGCCAGGCCAATGCCTTCGGGATGCGCCTTGACCAGCGTCCATCCGTCGCTGTACAGAGCCTCCCGGCCCTCCAAGTCCTTCTCCGCATATTCGTACCGTTGGCCCATGGGCGTATCCGCCCACAGGCCGACGATCCCATAGGCCGTCAAGGCGAGCGCCAACAACAGGACGACCTTCGCCGGCGAGTTTCGGCCTTTGGTCATCGTCAGCCCCCACAGCGTGGCGACGAGGATCATCCCGATCAACATCTTGCGCGATCCCGTGAAAAGCAGGAAATAGGCCAACACGGGGATCGAGCCCACCAAGGGCAGCTTCGTGCGCCACGAAGCCGCCCGCTCGCTGAGATAGAGCGCGGCCAGGATCGCGAACACGAAGACCTGGCCGCCGGTGTTGGAGTTCTCGCCCATCACGGTCATCCGCCCCCCCGTTTCATCGATCAGGGTGATGGCTTGATTGCTGTACGCGACATAGATGTACAGGATGCCGATGAGCCAGATCCCCCACATGGTGATGCGAAGATCCGGATGGCGTTCATGCGCCACCACCACCGCCCAGAGGAGCAGTCCCGACTGGAAGATCTTCCACGCCATCTGCAGGCTGGCGGCCGTGTCCACCGCGACCAGCAGCGAAATGGTCACGCCCCATGCCAGGAAGGAAAAATATAGCCGAACCTCTCCGGGCATGACCCGGCGCTTGGAGAGCAGATATGCCAACGTCAGCACCAGACCCCCGCCAAACACCTTGAGAAGCAGGGAGGTGAGCGCGGGGGGGAAGGCGCTGGCCGCGGTGGACAGCGCGGCGATGAGGACCGCCAAACCCTTCAACAGCAGCGGGAGGAGCGGAGAGGCCGGCGCGTGGTCTGGCGCGGGACGCGGCGCGGGAGCGAAGCCCATCGCGCCACCGGCGTTCCCCGGACGCGGCGCGGCGCCCCAGCCCCCGCGCCCCCAGGCATGAGGACGAGCGGCCGAATCGGCCACGGGGCTTGCCATGCCTGGCTCCAGCGCCGCATCCTTCACGGCAGTTTCTCCATCAACTCGATGAGTTTGCCCGCTTGATTCCGCCGCGAATACCCGGCGAGCCGCTCGCGGTCAGAGGCCGCGACGGGCAATCGTCCGGTCTCGCGCCACGACCGCACGTGGCCCTCGATGAACGCGGCCACCTCGTGAACATCGCTGCTGGCCAGCCCAATCCGGGTTTCCCGGACGAATTGATCCAGCACATCTCCATCGGCGGGGATGCTCAAGACCGGGCGGCCGACCATGGCGGACTCGAATATCTTCGAAGTCAGGATTCCCCGGGCGCCGGGCGAGGAAAGACTGAGCAGAATGGCGGATTCCCGCTGCGCCCGCAGCGACGCGGCGTGGGACACCTTGCCTTGGCAGCGGATCCGCGCGGCCGACCGCCACCGGCCGACCTGCAGGCGGGAAACGTCGGACACTCCATAGAGGTGGATCTCCACGCCCTGCAGGTCCGTTCCTCGATCCGACAAGTCATCCAGCCCGCGCAGCAACAACGACAAATCCCGCCCATATCCAAAATTCCCGCAGTAGGCGATGATGAAGGCCCGGGATCCGCCATCCGCCGCCGCCGGGGGCAGATCGCTTTCCTCGAATCCATTGTAGACCGTCGTGACCGGAACGTTCAGACCATACTCCGTGCGCAACCGCGCGGCCAACGGATCCGACACGGTCAACAGATGCGCCGCGCTGGCGCAGGCCGAGGACAGCAACCGGACCGACCGCCGGGTGACCCACCGTTTCCGCCGGACATCGATCTCGTCGGGAATGTCCCGCAGATCCGCGATCCATGGAATCCGATGCCTCCGGGAAAGCCGGTCGACCACGACCAGCGAGTCCAGCGGAGGAAACGTTGTCAACAGGCAATCGAACCGGCGCCCGCTCAGCAAACGGTCCGCCGCGGATTCGATCGCCCGGGCGGAGGCGGATCGGCATTGCAGCTCCGGGAGCCAGCTCCGCGACAGGCGGGTTTCGATCCGCGTCCAGACCCGGCAGCGGCGCTCGGGGGGCGAGATCTGGACCACGTTGAATCGGCAATCCGGATGGAGATGCCGCATGCCCGCCATGGCCGGATCCGTCGGAGTCAGCGTCAACAGGGTCACGTCCAAGCCGGCCTCATGCATGTGCCGGCAAAACGATTCGAATCGACGCGAGGCCGTGGCCCCGTCGGGATAGGCGTGCGTCCGGATGGCCAACACGCTTTTCATGTCGAGGATCGACCCGCCAGGATGTCCGTGATCCGGGAGGCCGCATGGCCATCCCCATACCAGTCTCCATTCCGGCCTTTGCGGCCCCGCGCGCGCCGGATGGCCTTCGCCAATTCCATGGGATCGCCGGATCCGCACAATTCGTTCCATCCGGAATCGACCAACTCGACCCATTCGGTTTCCGCCCGCAAGGTCACGCAGGGGACCCGATGGAAATATGCCTCCTTTTGGACCCCGCCGGAATCGGTCGCGATGACCGCCGCGTTCTGCTCCATGGCCATCATGTCGAGATAGCCGGCGGGTTCGACCAACCGCAGGCCGTCCGGCCGAGCCTCGGGCCGGATCAGCGCCCCCAGCCCCGCCGCCTCGAAGGCCCTGGCCGTCCGCGGGTGAAGGGGAAACACGACCGGCAGCTCCTGCGACACGAGGCGCAGTCCCTCCATGATGGCGCGGAGCCGGACGGGATCGTCCGTGTTCTCCGCGCGATGGACCGTGGCGAGCACGTAGGCGCCCGGATCCAGGTGGAGTCGGTCGAGGATCCGGCTGGACTGCCGGGCCTTCTCTGCGCACTGCAACGTCACGTCGTACATCACGTCCCCCACGAGATGCACGCCGGCGCGGATCCCCTCCTCGGCCAAGTTCTTCGCCGCCGTGGCGCCGGGACAGAACAGCAAGTCCGCGAGATGATCCGTCAGCACCCGGTTGATCTCTTCCGGCATGCGGCGGTTGAAGCTCCGCAGCCCGGCCTCCACATGCGCGACGGGAACGTGCAGTTTGGCCGCCGCCAAGGCTCCGGCCAGGGTCGAGTTGGTGTCGCCATACACCAGCACCCGGTCCGGCTGTTCCCGGAGCAGCACCTCCTCGATGGCCGACAGCATGGCGCCCGTCTGCGCCCCATGGCCTCCGGAACCGATTCCCAGATTGACGTCGGGCCGCGGAATATCGAGTTCGTCGAAGAATACCTGCGACATGTTGCCGTCATAGTGCTGCCCCGTGTGGACCAGCACTTCTTGGAATCTCTCGCGCAGCACCCGGCTGACCGCCGCAGCCTTGATGAATTGCGGCCGCGCACCCACAATCGTCAGGATCTTCATAGGGCCCCTTTCAGATGGTCCAACACCTCGAGATACAACCGGCGCTGATAGCTCCCGGAGGCGGCGGCTTGTTCCGACAGCGCGGTGTTGTGCCAAAGCAGGACCGCTTCGCCGTTGTGCTTCCGCACTTCCCCGAGCAGGGCAAAACAGGCGGCCCGCGCTTCCTCAAAGTCCAAATGCATGTATTTTTCGCCGTCCAGCGTGCACTCCATGATCGTCAAGGGGTGCAACGTGACGTTGGACGGCCGCAGCGCCACCGGATCGAACCAACGGACCGCCCGGCTGGTGCCCAGCCGGAACCCGGGCCTATCCGCATAGCCCATGGTGAAATCATCGGTGAATCCCGCGGTTTCCAAGGCATTCAAGTCTTCGGGCTCCCGCGCCGCCAGAAAGTGGTGCCGATTGAACCGGCACGGGCATCCCGACACCTCGCTCAAACGGGCCTTCTCGGCGGCGATGCGCCCGGGATCGATCCCGGCCGAATAACTGCTGTGCAGGCCGATGCCGGCCCCGGCATCCCGGATCTTCCGGATCAGGTTTTTCGTGCGGCGGTTTCGCAGGTAATCATATCCATCTTTCGGATCATCGCCTCCGGCCCGGAAGAAGAACACCGGCTCCACCCGCCGGGCGCCCAGCGCATCGCGCAGCGTCGCATCCTGCGCGAGGATCCAGGAAAAGCAGTCGTTGGGATCCCGGCCTTCCGTCCATCCCCAATGGCTGAAGAGCGGTTCCAGCAGCGCGGCGGGTCGGCGGCGGAAATTCCGGAGCGTCGATTTGACGGCCATGCGGAAGTTCGGCCAGGCCCAAGGTTCATCCAGGTCATGCGTGAGATACACTTTCCGGATCTCCGCCGGCGGCTCCGCCATCTCGACGCCGACCTCTCTGAGCCACTGGCGCAGCAGCGCCCCGTATTCATCCACGATGGGCCGGTGCAAAAAGCCGGCCCGGAACGGCAGCGACTCGCGGCCGGTGAACCGGCCGTGCTCGTCCCGCACCTCGCGGCGGAGGACCTCCTCGAACCTCGTCAGCAGGAAAAAGGCCGATGCCACGATGTCCGCATGCACGATCAGGCGGGGGAATCCGCCGGGGCCCGTCAGTCGTTCGACGCGGGGGGATCCGAACAACAAGGGCGTCCCCTCGATCTGGCCCAAGGGCGGCGCGGGCAGCGAAGCCGGCGTGCCATACATTTCGTCCGCGAAAAAACCGCTGGGAACGATCACGACCTCCGGCATCGGGCGCGCGGAAGCCCCCGGGCCGTACACGACGTGGACCAGCGCCTCCGAGGCGACCGCGCCGCCGCAAAGCGCTTCCAACGCATGCGCCGCCGCCTGTTGTTGATCCAAGGTTTTCATGCCTGCGGTCGCGACCGGAAGCGTTCGATTCGGGCTTTCGCGCTGGACCAGGCCCGGGCGGGCAAGCCGCTCCGCCAGGCGCTCACGATCCAAGGAGCCAGATCGTCGGAGGCGAATTCGGCGTCCACCAGATGGTCGCACGCCAGGCTGTCCCGCCACTGCGCCCGGGTCATGTGCCATTGGGGATAGCCTGCGCGCCGGTTCCGCGCAAGGCAGTTCGTCCGGTCGTCGCGCACGCGGGCGAATTTGACGCTCCCATCCGGGCGATCCGACTCCGCATAGGCGACGGGGGCGCACCCCGTCATGTCGCAATAGGCCATCCAGGGCAGGCTCACGCCGCACGCGTGCGTGATGCCGATCCACGACCAGCTGCGCGGGTTGATCTCGATGAGGACAAACCGGCCGGAGACGGCATCCCGCTTGAATTCGAACTCGGCCAGGCCGGTATATCGCAGCTCGCGGCACATCCGCTTCGCCAGATCCACGAGCTCCGCGTCCACCTTCTCCACCTGGCCCACCATGCAGTCGCCGACATCCGGCGGGAACCCCCTCACCTTCCTCCCCGTGAAGACGCCCATCACCTCGTGGTCTCGGTTCGCATAGATGCCCACCGTGTACATGCAGTCGGAAAGACCGCGCACATATTCCTGAAGGATGTAGTCGCCCCGCTCCCCGGCGTGCGCGCGGCGGTAGGACTCGAGCTGCGCGCGGTTCTCCAGGACCGTGAGCCGTTCGCCATGCCTCGCCGCCGCGCGGGCCGCCTGCTCCTTGGAGTCGCTGGCAGCGACCCGGAACGCCGGCTTGGCGGCGATCGGATACTGATCGTCCGGAATCGCGTCGGCCTGCGCATCCGTCCAGCTCCGGGGAACGGGATAGCCCCGCACCATGGCCCACTCGTAGAAACGGGGCTTGTGGATGATGAGATCGACGACCGGCCCGTCGGCGACCCATACATGGTAGTGGCGGCTCAACGCCTCCTTGTGATGGGCGACGGCCTGCGCCCATTGGTCGTTGGTGGGAAACAGCACAGGCCGGTCCTTGCGGCCATGGGCGAAACGAAGCAATTGCTCGATGAAGGCCGACTCGTCCGTCAGGGGATCGGGGCACCGGTCAAAGACGGCATATCGGCTAAAGGTTCCAAGCGAGCGCACGTGGTCCATCGCGTGGATCTCGCGAACGCCCCGCCGGCCGAGCTCGCGGATGATGCTCAGCCCATTGTGGGAGCAGTTGAAGACGAGGGCCGCATCCATGGCCGCCGCCCCTGGCGCAGCTCGCGTCATGGATCGACGCCCCCTTCCGCCAGGTTCCCCGGAAGGCCCCCCGGCTGCCGATACTTCACCACCTTGGCCGGAGCGCCCCAACACACGGCAAAGGCCGGCACGTCGTGCGTCACCACCGACCCGGCGCCGATGACCGCGCCCTCGCCGATCGTCACGCCCCGGAAAATCGTCGCCTGCGGACCGATCCACGCGCCGGCGCCGATGCGGATCGGCTGGATGTCGTAGCCGTTGTCCTCGCCGCCATGCTGATCCCAGATCGGCAGATCCCGGTTCATGAAGCGATGCGCGCGCGACCAGATCGTCGCGAACTGGGAGATCAGCACGCCGTCGCCGATCTCGACGTCGCCCGAGATCATCGTGAAGCAGTTGACATAGACGTTCTTGCCCATGCGGACCGGGCCCGTGACGCGGGCGTAGTCTTCGATGGTGGTGCCCTCGCCCAATTGCGCCGTGGAGGCGACCACGCAGCCCCGGCCGATGCAGACGTTTCGATTTCCGCTCCGCAGCCAGCCCCGCCACTTCCGCCAGGCGACGGACTCCTTGTTGCAGACATGCGAACCCGGAAGGAAAAACCGGAAGACCTTTGCTACGCTGCGCAGAATGCTCTTGATCGCGGTTTTCATGGACGATTTCCTTGGGCGGCCGGACGCGCGGCCCGGCGGGACAGCCGATGAATGGTTTTCGATCCGATCGCCGCGATCCCCAGGCTCCGCAGCTGGGCCAGCAGGATGCGCCGCCGCCACCACCAGAACACGACGGCATGGTGCGCGGCGAACAACCGCTCGTAGACCGGCTGCGGACACCGGGCGGACAGGCGCGACAAGAGCTCCAACCGCAGCGCGAAGGGAATCCGGATCCACCACGGGGCCGGAACGACTTGCGGCCGCGCATCGCGCTGCACGACGAACCGGTGCGTGGCGACACCGCTGCCGGAATCGAATTCGACCATCAGCGACACGCGGTTCACCTGCGGCCATTTCTTGTGCGTCAGGCGATGGACGCGATGATAGAGCCGCGTCGTCGGGACGCGGCGCGGCCGCGGATCCGGCGGCGCCACCTGGACGCAGGGATGGTTCAAATAGAAGTTTGGAAAGAGGAAATTTCCCAAGGAGAAATAGGCTTTTTTACCGACATGCTCCAGAACGCCCTGGACCCGGTGGGGATGGCTGCCCGCGATCAGCGCCACCCGATCGTCTTCGAGCAGGCGGCGCGCCAGCTCAAGGTTGCCGTATTGGGTCAGCCAGAGATGTTCGCACCCCCAATGGAAGACCAAGATCGCCCGCTTGCCGGCGGGAAGTCGCTCCAAGTCCGCCCGCACATCGGCGAGGGTCAAGGAAGCGACGCCCGGCTTGTCGGCTTCCGCGACCGCGACCTGGGTGAGCGTCAATTCCCGATGGCGGCAGTAGGACAGCACGCAGAGATCTCCGTTGATCCAGAAGGGCCGGCGCGCCTCCTCCAATGTTCGTCCGGCCCCGACATGGCCGATCCCCTCGGCCTCCAGATGCCGGAGGGTTTCGCCAATCCCGGCCTCCCCCATGTCCT
The DNA here is from genome assembly GCA_009928955.1 of Opitutia bacterium. GTDB lineage: Bacteria > Verrucomicrobiota > Kiritimatiellia > CAIQIC01 > Lenti-01 > Lenti-01. The sequence continues at coordinate 95,152 of SABN01000001.1, forward strand.
GGATGTGGTTTTGGGCGAGGCTGACGGCGCTCAACCCCATTTCCTTCAACACTCGGGCGCCGGAGGGCTTGCACGTCAACACGTATTTGTCCGCCCGGACGGCGCTGTCGCTCAGGGCGGATTCCAACGTGCCCACCCGGCAGTCCGCCGCGTGGTAGGCGGGCACGGCCACGGCGCGGCGCGCATCGGCGCCCTCGAGATCTCCGCCGGGATAGATGTCGCCCACCAAGACAATCTTCATTTCCCAACCTTCACCGTGCGCGCCGGGGGCGCGCCTACATAGGGCCCCAGGTCGCGGATCTGCCGCGCGGGGACGCCCGCAATAACACAATTATCGGGGAAACACCCGGACACCACGGCGCCAGCGCCGACGATCACATGGTTGCCCAAGCGTGTTTCCGGCAGCAGCACCGCGTTCGCCCCGATCCAGCAGTTGTCGCCGATCACGATGGGGCCGCACGGAAGATGCTTCTCGAAATCATCCAGATCGTGGTTCGCGGAGATGAGCTTCACCCCCGGCGCCATGATGACATTGGCTCCGAACTGGATGCCATTGGCCGCCTGGATGTACTGCCCGGGCGAATAGCCCGGGAACGGCGGATGGCTCGCCAGCCGGATCTTCTCGACTCCCGACACGTGGGAACTCCAATGCACCAGCCACGGCACGTGCGCATTGATGCGGCAGACCCGCTGAACAAAGAAATATTGAAGCGCCGCAGCGGGGCCGATGCAGCGATATTGCGCGCGGCGGTAGGAGGACGAGAAAATCAGGAGCAGCCGGAAAGCGATCTCGCGCGGCAGCGACCGAAGGAATCCGGCCGCCCTCCGCGCAAAACCCGACGAGGGTGGAGAGGAAAACGGCGCCGGAACTTCGGATTCTTGCATCACATCCTTCTCCTCGGCCGACGACTTTCCCGCCTCCGGCCGCTTCTCCACGTTGTCGATTCCGTCCTTCATGGGTCCTGCACCTGCGGTTTGAGGACATAGGCCGCGAACAAGGCGTTGCCGCCCGTCCCCGACTGCCGGACCGACCAGTTCTCGCGCCCCCGGAAATGACGGCGCAACGACCGGGGCCAGGACGCCAGCGGACGGGTGGCGCTGCCCAGCAGCTCGGCGACCGTGTCGGCCTGACCGGCAAACCGCTCTTCAGAAGCCATCGGCGTCTCCGTTTCCGGCGGAGGGGCATGTCGACGGAAACAGCTCAGGACCGTTCGCGCCCAGCGGCTTCCCCTCCACACGGCCTTGGCTACGGCGCGCGCGTTCGATCCGGCCGGCCACGAAGCGCTCCGGGGCGCCTCCCCGACCGCGGCCCGGGCCACCCCATGGACGGGGATCTGCCGCGTTTCCGGCGTGGCGAGGATCGTCTGGAACGCTTCCCGCAACAGCTTCCGCCCCAGCCGGTGCTCATACGGCACGGTCATCCACCACGCGACCAATTCCCGGTCCCACAGCGGCAGCCGCCACCGGAATCCAAGGAATTCATAGGCCCGCACGTTGTTGACGATGAACTTGGCCTGCCGCTCCTGCCAGTCGAACCATTCGATGATCGCCGCGGCGGAGCGGCCGCGCACGTCTTCGCTTTCCCGCTCGACGAGACGCTGGACGCGCCGACGCACCGCCTCCTGCCCTCGCTCGTCCCACCAATACGCCCCATGCCTCTCGACCACCCACGAGCTGGCCTTCCGGATGGACGTCTCCCGCGATTCCACGGCGACGGCATCCAAATGGCTCCCGGAAAGGAAGTCCAAGGTGTGGCCGGGAACGATGACATCGCCCTCCTGCAGGACTCCGGAGTCCTTCAACTGCGACAAGGCCGAAAAATCCTGGAGCACCGGCAGGCTGTTTCCGTTGCATGCGAAACGCAGATAATCCGGGAGCCGCGGATCGGCCATGAGGCGCGCCCAATTCTCCCGGTTGTATTCCGCGAAGCGCCATTCGTAGCCCAACGCCTCCGCCACCTGCCGACTGATGGCCGACTCCCCGTTGCCGGCGCGGCCATACGACAGGCACAGCACGTTGTCCACGCCCAGGCGGCGCAAGCCGGCGGCCACAAGGCGCGAGTCGTAGCCCCCGCTGAGCGGAACGATCCAGCGATTCACCTCCCGGGCGCTGCCGAGCATCCGGCGGATCGAAGACAGGAGCAGATCGTCCAACCGCTGGAAGGTGGGAACATCCAGGCGAAGATCGGGATCCTGGAAGGCATCCGGATTGAAGGCGAAATGGCGGCGCGAGGAGGACCCCGTCCGGTCGATCCGCAGGACCTCGCCGGCCTGCAGGGAGAAGATGCCGCGGTGCAGCGTGGCGTCGCCATGCACGAACCCCGAAACCAGGTATTCCTCCGCGCCCTCCTCGTTCAGCTCCGGGCGCCCGGCCGCTGCCATCAGCCACTCATGCGAATCGGAAATCCAAACGCCTGCGGGACTGCGAGCAAAAAGAAGTGGCAGGGTCCGGACCACATCCACGCCGAGGAAGACCTCGTCGTTCCGGGCCAGGCAAAACGCGAAATTCCCGTTCCAGCCCTGGATGCGGGCGGCCAGCGCGGGGAGCGGAGACTCCCCCGGGGGAACGACGAACGCGGCCAGCTCCCGCCCCATCGCCGCCGCATCGAGGATCGCGCCCCCTTGGTCGATCCATCCCCGGGTCCAGATGCGCGCGCCGCCCGTTTCCAGACGGGTCCAGTCGGGATGCGCGAAATGGAAGGTCGCCGACAGAGGGATCGAGGGGCTCATGCGTTCATCTCCTGACGCGCGCCACGAGCTGGGCCAGCATCCGGTTCGCGTCGGCATGGCCGCTGGCCAGCAGCAGCGCCGCGTAGGTCAAGGCATAGGCGAGCGAGGACACCGCCAGCTGCACGATGTGAATGTGGTGGCGGCTCAGCCCCAAGACGATCGCCGCCGGAATGGCCGCCGCCAGCGACAGGAGGAGGATCTTCCCCACCGCCCGCCAGGGATAAACCGTCAGCAGGGACGCCTGGATGGAGCGGCCGATCTCGTACAGGGCCATCGGAAATCCCCAGACGCCGATGGCGATGACCGTCCCGATGACCGCGCCGATGTAGCCGATGAAATGGACGAGCACCACGCTGAGCGCCAGATTGATCACCAGCCCCACGGCGCTGTTCCGGAACACGATCTTGCTCTTTCCCGCCGCCGCCAGGCCGCCCAGCAGGATCGTCCGGTACGGGATCATGAGCAGATAGACCAAGAACGCGGTCGAGCTGGCCGCGTACTTCTCCGAGAACAGCACGCAGATGAACGGCTTGGCGGCCAAGGCGAGATAGACCATGACGGGGAAGAGGATCACCGACGTCTTCGACGGCACCAGGTGGTACAGCCGCAGCGCCTCGGCATAGTCCCCGGCGGCATAGGCCTTCCGGAACTCCACCACCAGCACGCTGGAGATCGCCCCGGTGATCATCCCGATCAGCGGGATCTCGAGCGCCCCGTTGGAATAGACCGCGAACTGGTCGGGCGTGCACATCGAGGAAACGATGAGCTTGTCGAGCTGGAGCGAAACGGTGGCCAGCGCCGAGGCGCCGACCAGCGGCAGGCTGTAGGCGACCATTCGCTTCATGCTGGCGAAGGAGGGGCTCCACGCATCGGCGGGAACCGCCCGGAGCATCATCCAGACCGCGACCATGCCGGTGGCGACGCTGACGCCCACGCGGGTGAGGACCATGGAATCCGGGCTCTTCCATACCAAGCAGGCCGCGATGATGCTGACCGCGAGCAACAGGCTGCTCAAGACGTTGTAGACGGTCAGCTTCTGCACCTGGCCCTGCACCACCATGACGGAGGGCAGGAGCCGGGCCGGAAGCATGAGGATCGGCAAGGGAACGAGATAGACCAAGGTGCTCGCAATGGCGGGATTCGAAAAGCGCTTGGCTAGGAAATGGTTCCCGCCCAGGGCGATGAAGACCGCGTAGAGCAGCCCCATCCCCGCCATCATCAGCAATCCATCCACCACCACGCCCCGCGCTCGCGTTTTCTCCGTCGGCAGGAAATAGTAGAGTCCGGTGCCGATCCCCAGCGAGAGCAAGGGGAGCGCGACATCATAGGCCAACATGGTCTGGCGATAGGTGGCCAGATCGGTTTGGGTCAGCACCCGGGCCAGCACCATGCCCGATAGCAGCGCCACCAGCGTGGTCAGCCCCTGCCCGAGGGAGAGGGCGAAGACCTTGCCGGTCCGGGAAGTGGCCTTGGGCTGGGCGAAGGGCATGGGCGGAAACGGAAGCGGCGAGAACCGGTCAGCGCTTGAGCGCGTCGTACGACTGAGTGCCCATGGAGAGCTCCGGTGGCAGCGGGCTTTCCTCGTCCAAGTCGAGGCAGCGGAGGGCGCCATCGGCGAGGCGATAGCGGAAGCCGGACTCCGGACAGATCATCACGCCGGCGGCGTCGGGATTCTTCAGGAGGTGCCCGTGCCGGCTCATCCACCCCTTCTGCCGGGCGGGATTGCCCATCACGAGCGCATAGTCGGGAAGATCCTTCGTCACCACGCTGCCGGCGGCGACGAAGCAATAGCGGCCCAGCGTGACGCCGCAGACGATCGTCGCGTTGGCCCCGATGGTGGCCCCGCGCCGGATGAGCGTCTTCTCGTACAGGCTGTGCCGGTTGACCTGGCTGCGGGGATTGGTCACGTTGGTCAGCACGCAGGAGGGCCCCAGGAACACGTCGTCTTCGATCACGGTCCCCGTATAGATGGACACGTTGTTCTGCACCTTGACGTTGGTGCCGACGACCACGCCGCCATCGATGTTCACGTTCTGGCCGAAAACGCAGCGCTCGCCGATCTCCGCCCCCTTCATGATGTGGCTGAAGTGCCAGATCTTCGTGCCGGCGCCGATCTCGGCCCCCTCGTCCACATAGGCCGATTCGTGTTTAAAGAAGAGGGTTGCTGGTTGGTGGTTGGTGGTTGATGGTTCGGTCATGGTGTTTCCTTCAGTGATCGGATCAGTCCATTGATCAGCCGCTTGACGCGGGTCAGGCTTGCCATCAGTTCATCGGTTTCCGAAAGGAGGCCGGGTCTTTTCGCCAACAGCAATTGGGTTTCCAGTTCGGATGCCGATCCGCGAGCGACATGCAGAAAATGCAGGAACTCCTTCGAACCTGCCAGGGAAGCTCCCTCGGCGATATTGGAAGGTATGGAAACAACCGCCCGCCGCATCTGGCTGGTCAATCCAAAGAGTTCTTCTTTTGGAAAACTCCGAGTCCGTTTGTACACCTCTTCGACAAGATCCATAGCCATCTGCCATGCTTCCAGCTTTGGGTAATCGCCCATGGAATCATCCGGTTCGGCCACCAACGACCAACCCCAAACCACCCACTAATAGGACAGCATCTCCATCAACCGGATGCCGGAGAACACATCCTCCTTCGAGGGGAACATGCCCCAATTTTCCTCGACCACGTACTGGTATAGGGTGTTGTGCCCCTTGCCATATTGGTGGTCCAGCTTGAAGTCCAGATCCGGCTTTTCCATGCCTTGCACGTTCCAAAAATCGATTTGGTTCAGGTTGGTCCCCGACAGGCGGATGGTTCCTTTCTCCGCGACCAGGGTGAATTCCGTCGCGAAGTTCTTCTCATAGACGTCCACCGTGGCGTTGATGGTGCCCACGACCCCCGACTTGAAGCGGAGAACGGCGGAGACGCTGTCATACACCTCGAACCCGCGCAACGCGCCGCCCTCCCCCTTGTGCGACTCGACCTCGCCGAAGAAGTAGTGGACCATGTCGACGTAATGGCTGGCCTGCGTATACAGGACCCCGCCGTCGAATTCGGACGTTCCGTGCCAGTCGATCTTGAAATAGTCGTCGTTGCGGTTCCACAACACGTTGCAGATAAACTGATGGACCTTCCCGAGCTGGCCGCCGTCGATCAGCTTCTTCACGAAAGCCACCAGGGGGTTGTAGCGGTTCTGGTAGACCGGCAGCAGCATCTTGCCGGCCTTTTCCACGCGCCGGTAGACCTCATGGGCTTCGCGCAGCGTCAACGACAGCGGTTTTTCGCAGATGATCTGGGCGGCATCCGTCAATTCCGCCACGTTGGAGACGTGGCGGGGGTGCAGCCCCGAAGGCGTCAGCACGCTGATGATGTCCGCGCCGCGGATCTGGCGGTAATCCGTCAGGAAGGGCACCCCCAACCGTTCGGACGCCTTCTTCGACTTCGCTTCGTCCTTGTCGCAGACCAGGACGATTGCGAGGCCCGGGTTGGCGGCAATGGCTTCGATGTGGCGCTCCATGATGCGCCCGCAACCCACCAACGCAATCTTCTTCATGTCTCGCTCCTCTGCCGCGGCACGGCGTTCATTTCTGGGCCGATTTCACGGCCGCCACGATGGCATCCTGATCAGCTTCGGACAGGAACGGATGCATGGGCAGGCTGAGGACTTCCCGCGCGGCCTGTTCGGCCACGGGGAAATCGCCCGGCTTGTTTCCGCACGACGCGAAAACCGGCTGCGCATGCAGGCACTTGGGATAGTAGACCGCCGTGGGGATCCCCAGCGCCTTGAGCTTCGCCCCCAAGGCGTCGCGGTCGCGGACCCGGATCGTGTACTGCGCGTAGACATGCGTGTTGCCGGGCATCACCTCCGGCGCGCCGACCACGCCCCGCAGCCTTTCCGTGTAGCGCGCGCCGATCTCCCCTCGCCGCGCCACCTCCCAGGCGAAATGCGGCAGCTTGGCCAGCAGGATGGCGGCCTGCAACGTGTCGAACCGCCCGTTCATGCCCAGCAGCGGGTGATGATGCCGCTGGAGGCCGCCGTGCGACCGGATGGCCCGCATCTTCCCGGCCAGCGCATCGTCGAACGTGAACAGCGCGCCGCCGTCGCCATAGCAGCCCAGCGGTTTCGCCGGGAAGAAACTGGTGCTGGAAATGGCGGTGACGCCGCAGCTGCGCCGGCCGTTTTGGGTGGCCCCGAAACTTTGCGCCGCGTCTTCGATCACCGCCAAGCCATGCTTGTCCGCAAGGGCGTTGATGCGGTCATAATCCGGCATCTGGCCGAACAGGCTGACCGGCAGGATCGCCTTGGTCCGGGGCGTGAGGGCCGCCTCGATCCGGTCCACGTCGATGTTGAAATCGGCGGCCGAGATGTCCACGAACACCGGCGCCGCCCCCACCAGCCCGACCGCCTCGGCCGTGCTGATCCAAGTGAACGGAACCGTGATGACTTCGTCCCCGGGGCCGATGCCCAACGCCCGCAGGGCGATTTCCAAGCTGTCGGTTCCGCTCGCCACGGTGAGGGCGTGCGGGGCCCCGACATAGGCCGCCAACTGCGCCTCCAGCTCCGCGATCTCCGGCCCCATGATGAAGTGTCCGTGCCGAAGCACGGCCTGCATGCGGGCCTCGATCTCGGATTGGTAGCGGAGGTATTGCGTTTTGAGGTCGATGAATTCCATGACGCCTACAGCCTTCCATCCACCTGGTCGAGGGCCAGGAACGCCTTGATGTCGAAAATCACGACGTTCTCCTTCCGGAACCGGGAGAAGTCCAAGGCGCGGAATTTTTCGTGGGCGACCGCCAGCACCACGGCGTCATAGCCTTCCAGCGGCGTTCCGCCGGCCGGCGCCAGGTCCGACAGCAATTCCAGCCCGTATTCGTGCCGCACATCGTCCGGATCGGCCCACGGATCATGGACGCCCACCTCGCAGCCGAATTCCTGGAGCTCGTGGATCACGTCGATGACGTGCGAATTGCGGATGTCGGGGCAGTTTTCCTTGAAGGTGAGGCCCAGCACCAGCACCTTGGCCCCCTGCACCCGGTGCCCTTTCTGGATCATGAGCTTGACCACGCGGTTCGCCACATGGGCGCCCATGTTGTCGTTCAACCTCCGCCCCGCCAGGATGATCTCCGGATGGTAGCCCAGCGACTCGGCCTTGTGGGTCAAGTAGTATGGATCGACCCCGATGCAATGGCCGCCGACCAATCCCGGCCGGAAGGGCAGGAAGTTCCACTTCGTGCCGGCGGCTTCGAGGACGGCCTGCGTGTCGATGCCCATGCGCTCGAAGATCAGCGACAGCTCGTTGACGAAGGCGATGTTGATGTCGCGCTGCGAATTCTCGATGACCTTGGCCGCCTCGGCCACCTGGATGCTGGAGGCTAGATGCGTGCCGGCGACGATGATGGACCGGTAGAGCGCATCCACCGCCCGCCCCACCTCGGGCGTGGAGCCCGACGTGATCTTCTTGATTTTCGTGACGGTGTGGACCTTGTCGCCGGGATTGATGCGCTCGGGACTGTAGCCGCAGAAGAAATCCACGTTGTATGTCAACCCGCTGAACTTCTCCAGGATGGGCACGCAGTCTTCCTCCGTGCAGCCGGGATAGACCGTGCTTTCATAGACCACCACCGCGCCCTTCTTGAGCGCCTGGCCGACCGTTTCGCTGGCCTTGACCAGCGGCGTCAGGTCGGGGCGCTTGTGGCGGTCGATCGGCGTCGGCACGGTCACGATGAAGACGTCCGTCTGCCGCAGATCCGCCACTTGGTTGGAAAAAGACAGGCGCACGGACCCGCGCAGCTCCTCCGGCGCGGTTTCGAGCGTGCGGTCGCGTCCGGTCCGCAGCTCGGCGAGCCGGCGCGCGCTGATGTCGAAGCCGACCACGTCATAGTGCTTGCCGAACTCGACCGCCAGCGGCAACCCGACATAGCCGAGGCCGATGATGGCGAGGCGGGCTTCGCGCGACTCGATGCGGGAAAGCAGGGGGGCGGGGCTCATGCTTGGGTGTCCTTGGGTTCAGCGTTGTCCGGTTTCGCCTCTGGAACGGCGGCCGCATAGGAGTTGTAGTGTTTCCGGTAGTAATAATACGGGCCATATCCGTGATAGGAGAACTTGGAGTGGTCCACGTCGTTCATGACGACGGCGAGGGCGGCGACGCCCACTTCATGGAAGCGCCGGATGGTGTGCCGGACGGCCCGCTTCCGGCTGGTGGCGGGCCGCGCCATGATGAGCACGCAGTCCGCCAATCCGGCCAGCGACAGCGCATCGCTCACGATGCCGAGCGGAGGCGCGTCGATGACGATGCGGTCGAAGGTCGCCCGGGCCCAGGCCAGCAGATCGGCCACCTTCGGCCCCCCCACCAATTCCGCCGGCCGGGCGTCGCCCGCGACCCGGGAGGCGATGACGCTCAGATTCCGGCATTCCGAGGCATAGACGATCTCCTGCGGTTTCGTTTCCTTGCCGGCGAGATATTCGAGCAATCCCCGACCGCCGGGCGGCATCGGGAAGATTCCGCCCACGCGCGGGCGGCGGAGATCGAAATCGATCAGCAGGGTTTTCTGTCCGTTGAGGGCGCACGCCGTGGCGAGATTGCAGCAAGTGGTCGTCTTGCCCTCCTCCGGCAGCGAACTGGCCACCAGAATCACCTTGGTCTGTTCCCGATAGGCCGCCGAGTCCAGCACGGACCGCAACCCGGCGAACGCCTCGGCCATTTCATTGAACCGGTGCGTCAACGACGCCGTGGCGATTTCCTTGCGGTTTTTCACCTTGACATGCGGGATCATCGCCAAGATCTTGATGCCGGTTCCGCGTTCGATGTCGCTGGCTCCCACCACCTGGTCTTCGAGCATCTCGGTGAGGAACGCCAGCACCAGGCCGAGCCCCAGCCCGAGCATCAGGGCGATGAAAAGCGTGCGCACCGGGCGCGGATAGATCTGGCGGGCCCGCCGGGCGGGGTCCACCTGCTGGACGGTGGCGGTGTTTTCATCCGCCGACAGCCGCGCCTCCTGGATCCGGTACAACACGCCCATATAGGAGGCGTCCGCCGCGCTGCGGGCCCGCTGCAACGCGGCGATTTTCATCTCGCCGTTGAGGATGTCCCGCTCCAGCTCGGAGGCGAGCTTGAGTTGCTCCTCCTTCTTCTGGCGCAGGCTGCCCGCTTGTTTCCCGTACAAGTCCAGATTGGCCGCCGTCGTGCTTTTGGCCCGCGTCAACGCGGCCAGCGCCTGGCTCCGGTAGAGAGCCACCGCCTTGTCCTGCGCCTCCACGGCCGGATGCTGCGGCGTGTAGCGGGAAAGCAACGCGTCGCGTTCCGCCGACGCCGCGCGCCACCGGTCCAGCGAGGCGGCGACGTCGGCGGCGCGGGGAATGTCGGCCGGCAGATTCCCGGCCTCTTCCGGATTCAACTCGGTTGCGCTGAGCGCATCCAGCAGCTTCTGCTCCAGCGCCACCTTGTTCTCGATCTGGGTCAGGGAATCGTTGAAGCCCAGCAGCGCCCCCTGGACCGTCTGGCGCTGCTTCTCCAGCACGTCCATCTGGTACTTCTGGCGCGCATCGAACAGCTCCCGGTCGGCGGTCTCCAGCTTGTTCTTCTGCGTCTCGGCCTGGACCTCCAGCCACGCCACGGCCGCATCGGACACCTCCCGGTTTTCGGCGCGGGCGGACGCCTCGGCGCCCGCCGCATAGGCGTTGCAGGCCCGGACGGCGAATCCGCGGTCGCGGCTCACGAACGACACCCGCACCAGCAGCGTGCGCCGCATCAGGCTGAAGCCGAAGCCGCCCGCCAGCCGGGCCGCCAGTTCCGGCTCCGGAATCGGATCGTCCGGATAGAGTTCGCGATAAAGCTTCACGACATGCGGCAGCATGGCCTGCCGCTTGAATTTCTCGATCCGCGTGTTCATCGTGTCCGTGAACTGCATCATGGTGGCCGAGTCCTCGATCTGCGCCTCGCTCTTGTTGAGGATGCGCGGCCGGCGCATGCTCAGCTCGATGGTGGCCAGGGCTTGGTAAAGCGCCTCCGTCCGGCTCAGATAAAACGCCCCGGCGCCGGTGGCGAACAGCGCCGCCAACAGGATCGTCAGCCACTTCTTGCGCACGATCTGGAGCAGGCGCAGCGGATCCAGCGAGTTGAGCGGCCCCGCATCGGACTGCAGGTCTCCATAGTAGGGCGGGGACAAGGGCTGTCCGGCATGGTAGAGCGGCGCGGCGTCAGGCGGCGGAACGGACGCCGGCGGTTGGCCTTGGAAAAAATGAGGGATGTTCATGGCCCGGTCCTTTCGGGGAAAGCCCCTTGCGTGGCGGAGGTCCTCGATTCAAATCCACAGGCCCGACCGTTTCTTGTGCCGGGAGACGCGGCCCCAGGGGAATGGGCCTCGCAGACCCCGGGAAGCGCCGCCAGCAGCGCCACCCAGGTGTAGAGAATCGCCGGACAGCGGAAGGGCAGGTCGATGACGCTGAAAACGACCACCAAGGAGAGCCCGACGAGCCCCATCAACCCCAGGGCGCCGCATGCGCGCCGGTGCGGGCACATTTCGCGGGCCATCACGCCCAGGGCGCCCAGCAGGAGGCCGAATCCAACCACGCCGAACTCGGCGAGGAACTGGAGGAAATCGAAGTGGACGTTGGCCCAGCCGCGGGACTCCAGATGCTTCCACAGGCTTTCGGGGACATGGTCGGCGATCCGGTACTTGTAGCCCCAGCCGCCCGCGCCAAACCAAGGGTGCTCCCGCCAGATGGCCATGGCCGCCCGGGCGAACCGGGGCCGCCATCCCAGCTCCAGATCGACTCGTTCCCACAGCGTGTGCGCCTCGTCCGGCGCCGCCACGCGCAGGGTGAACTCGCTCTGGATGCCCTTTTCACCCACGCCCGCCACGATGAAATAGAGGCTGCTCGCCACGGCCAAGGTCAACGCGATGAAATTCACGCGGCCCGCCGGCTTCAACACGCGCCACCCCAGCGCCACTCCGAAGCCCGCCACGAAAATCCCCAGCAACCACGCCAGAATCACGCCGGCGCGGCTGAAGCCCAGATTGGCCCCCACCAGACACAACAACAACGTCGGCGCCAGCACCGCGACCCGCCCCGGATGGCGGAGCCGGGACGCGGAGGGCGTGTCGGCATGGGAACTGCGGGAATCGAACACCTCGCGATACAGCAACCCCGCCGCCAGAGCGCCCGTCAGCACGAAATAGGGCGCCGCATGGTTCCCATAGGCGAAGGAGGCGAAAAAATGGCTGTTCAGCGGATGCATCCAATAGATGGCCCGGGTCCCCGACGCGAGCTGGACCAAGCCGAAGATCGCCAGCCCCCCGGCGTTGCAGACGATGAACATCAGCAGGCGCCGCAACTCATGGGGGGCCATGATCCGCGACCGGATCGCCACGGCGATCGTCCAGGCCGGGAAAAACCAAGTCAACATCTGCAAGGCGTCCGCCCGGGAATAGGCCGAAGGCCAGCCCGGCCACGGCGGCGCCGTGTACATCCATCGCTGATAGCCCACGTCGAAATATTGTTCGCGGCCGGCGTTCATCCACTGGAAGAACAGGAACCCCAGAAACGCCAAACCCAGCCCAAACACCGGATCGCGCGCCGCGGCGCGCCAAGCGGCGGATCGACCTCCGATGAACAACCCGGCCAGCAGAACCCCGGAAGCCGCAACCCCCACCCAGTGGAAGGAAGGCCTCAATCCCGCCCAAGCCCAGGTCGTATACGCGAGCAGGAACCCCAACAGGGCGAAAAGATAAGCCGCCCCCGGCCGGCTCCCCCTGTCCGGAGACCGGCGCGGCGGCGATGGATCGTGGATCACGGCGTCCTCACGTCTAGAAAAGCGCTTCCGGCACGAACACGACGTCGTTCGCTTCGAGCACGATGTCTTCCTCCAGCCGGCCCGCCGCGCCCACGGCGTACAGGTTGATCGTGCGGGACTCCGTCTTCCCGTCCGAAGAGGACCGCGTCACCAAGATCGCCGTGGCCTTGGCGCTCGGGGCGAATCCCCCCGCCTTTTGGATGGCGCCGCTGACCGTCATATCCCGGGTGGCGGGCAAGGCGATCCGGCCGGGCTTCCCGACCCGGCCCAGAACCGTGACAAACCCCCAAGGCGAAATCCCCTCGTCGCTGGTGTTCCGGACGAAGCTCATGATCACCTGGGGCTGGACATAATACTTCATATAGCGGGCGGTCAGCCGCCCTTGGAGATCATCCAGGCTCATGTCCGAAACATCCAGTTCCCCCAGCAGCGGGACCATGATGGTTCCGCCGTCCGACACCTGCACTTCCGGTTCGTTGACTTCCTTCTTGCCGGCCACCAGCACCGCCAGGTTGAGCACCAGTCCGGGGCGCAGTTTCACCGTCTCGGCGCTGGCCCCCACGGCGATGTCGCCAAAAGGCGGACGGCTCCGGCACCCGGAGCTCCCGGCCAGCAGGCACAGAAACAGTGCGGCAAGCCATGCGCGCCTCGCAACGAAACGCAAACCGGAATCCGTCCAATATGTCCTCATGGCCCCTTCTCGATTTTAAAAAAATTCCAAGCTGGACCGGACCGCGAAGCGGCCGGCGCCGGATGGATGCACACCGATGGCAACTCGCGCCGCAGCGTGAAAGCGCGCAATGCCCTGTGGCACATATTCCTACTGCGATTTGCCAATGTCAACATTCGCCGCCCTCCCCTAGGAAGAAACTTCCACCTCGTCGGGGGGCACCTCGACCGCAATCCCCCCCCCCATCATC
>SABN01000262.1 GCA_009928955.1 Opitutia bacterium
GCCGCCGTCGATCTGAGCGAAATCATTCAGCGCTCTACCGCGGCGCACCTCGGTCGGGCGGTCGACGAAGCCGTCATCCGCCTGTTGCCGGAAAAGGCCCGGGCCCAAGCCGGCGAGATGGCGCGTAATGGGACGTTGCCCCCGCCCGGGTCGGGGGTTGGGGCATGACCGATTGGGAATTGCTGGCCCGGGCCGCCCAGGCGGCACAGCCGCTTGGTGAACCTGGTTGTTATGGCCTGGATGCCGGGAAACCCGCGCCACCCGGCCGGGAATACGGTTGGAATCCCCTGATTTACAACTGTGACGCGTTTGAGCTGCTGGTGCAGCTTGGCATGCGGCTGCAATTCCTGGCGGTGGACGTGGAGCCCGCGCACCGGACATGCCGGATTGAGTGGGCGCATGCCGGCACGCGGCGTGAGGCGGCCTGCACAGTGCCCGCTGGGCCCGCCGGCATGGCGATCGTCCGCCGTGCCATCGTCCAGGCGGCAGCAGCGATGGGAAGCGCTGCGCTATGACCGACCGCGACCTGTTGACGTTGGCCGCCAAGGCGGCGGGGCTGGACTATATCCGCACGGCCGTCTGGATTGAGGACGGGTTTTACTCCCCTTTCCCGCCCCACGCACGCCTGACCTGGAATCCGCTGCACCACAATGGCGACGCCTTCGCCCTGGCCGTCCAACTCGGCATGCGGGTCGCGGCGCCCGGCCCGGACGAGGCGCACGCGGCGGCGAACAACGTGTTTGAGCCCTGCGGCACGGGGGGCCTGCGCGACGGCTTCGCCGCCACGCGCCGCGCCATCGTCCGCGCCGCGGCCGCGCTCGGCGAAAAAATGCCATGAGCGCCTGCCGCCTTGACTGCTCGGCGCCACACTGCCCCAGCACCCCGGGACAGAATCCCCACTGCCGGGAATGTTCCCATGCCGCCTATTACGGCATTGGCCAGGATGCCCGTGGCCGCACCTGGCGCTGGCTGTACACCCTCCAGTGGGGGCCGCAGTTCCTCCGCCGGGATGGGCAACCCCTCAAGCGCTCGCCGCTGGACAACGCGCGCCACCCGGCCTGGCAGGCCTTCGATCCCTGGTTTGCGGAGCACGGGGCATGAGTCAGCGCTGCGGCAATTGCCACCATCTCCTCACCACAATCAGCGGCCTGAAGCCCGGCCTTGGCTATTGCGCCTGGTACGAGCACCAGCCGGCGTCCAACCGCGTCTTCCCGGATTGGATCATGGATGCGCTGGGCGTGGTGCGTCTGGACGAAGGCACGAGCTGTCAAGCGTGGACGCCGCGGCTCGCTCCCCGGGATGACGCTCGCGGATGACCCGTGTCTCTGATGTCGGCGGCGGCCGGCCCCCTCGATCTTGTTGCCCTGGTAGTTACCGAAGGAAAAAAACGATGCTCGCTCCCCATGATCTGTCACATTGCCACGACGAAGAATGCAGCCGCGCCCCGACCTGCTGGCGCTACACCGCGCGCCTGACGCACAAGTGGGCGCGGCACGAACTGTCCCTCCGGCCCCTCGGGGATAGCGGCG
>SABN01000263.1 GCA_009928955.1 Opitutia bacterium
GAACCCGCTCTCGACGCCCCTCCCGTCCTCGATCCCGGAGGACATCAGCGTGCTTGCGCCGTTGCACGGCAGTTTCGGCACCGTTCCCCCGCAGGGCCGTTTCTGGCATGCCCTGACCGACACCGACGGCGACGGGTTGGAGGACGCCGACGAACTGATCCTTTGCACCGGCCCGCTCGACCCCGACACCGACGGCGATCTCGCGGCGGACTCCACCGACCCCGATCCGCTGACGCCGGACGATCCCGGCGCGATACTGAACTGCTGCTCCAACACCTGGCTCTTCCACGTCCATCACGCGCTGCCCACAAACGGGACATGCGGTGCGTCGGGCTTCCCCCACGACTACAACCTGTTCGCGGTCACGGTCACGCTGAACGCGCCTGTCGCCGATCCCGGCGCGGTGCTCTGGATCGGCGGGACGCCCCTCGTCATGCGCGATCCCGGCTCCTGGACGCTGTGGCTCGACAAAACCACGAACCAGACCGTGCGGCTCTGCGCCCCCCGCGGCGTCGGGGTGGACTACACGGTCTCTTCAGACGTGTCCGGTTTCTTCATTCAGCCGCCTCCGCCCGGCCCGCCCGCGCCCCCGCAGTCGCACACGGACACTCTGGAAGGCACCGTCGCCGCGCCGTTTTTCGGGGTGGTGCCCGCCTACGTCTGTTTCCACGGTGCGCCGGTCACCTTCCACGCCGTCGGCTGTGCGGCGGGCCTCTCCGGCCAATTTGTGTGGAGCTACGGCAACACGACTGTCGTGACCAACGCGCCCGAATTCACGGCATATCCTGCCGGCGGCGGATTGCTGTCGGCCGTCTCCGTCACGTTTATGCCCGACGGCCTGGACGCGGCCGCCCCCGCCCGGGCGGCGGCCGGCGCCGGCGCGAGATCCGCCGCGGAAGGATGGCCCGCCCGCGCGGCAAGCGCCTGCGGCTACTGCCAACGGCACACGGCCCTCACCGGTCACACGGTCTGGTGGTGCGGGCTGACCGGCAAACCGACAAACGAAGCCGGATGCCCAGCCGCCGGACGCGGCTATATCCCCCCCGTTAACGGCACCAACACGTTTTTCACGCTGCCGGTGCCGCGCCGTCCTGCGGCGTGGCCGGACGGCTGCGCCACACTCAGCCCCTGGCCGTCGGGGCATGCCGGACAGGGAACGCCCCCGAACGATCCCGACGACTGCGGCCACGATCCCGGCTGCTCCGACTGCGTATGGGTGGTCGACCATTGGCACCACAAAGAGGAGACCTTCAAGTGGTTTGACCATTGCGGCTGCTGCGCCTGCCCGGAGCACAACCCCACCGCCGCCGGGGAACCCCAGAGCCCCGAACCCGTCGTCTATGAGGGCGCGGCCGGGCTGACGGCCGTGTTCAGACCCTTCGACGGTGCGCCCTTCCCGCTCGCGGCCGGGTCGCTGCCCGGCCCGGGCGTGGTCGCCGTCACCGGGCTCACGCCCAGCGCGGCGCCCTACGACCGTTCCGCGCGCTTCTCGCGGCACATCCCGTCGGTGCCGACCACCTTCT
>SABN01000023.1 GCA_009928955.1 Opitutia bacterium
CAAGATCGGCACCGCCCTCCTGAACTACAAGGGGTTTTCCAACGAAAACGTCGAGGTCGTCGCCGGCTTCGACAACAACCCCGCCCGCATCAATCCCGCCGCCCCCATCCCCATCCTCCCCGTCAGCCAGCTGGCGGCCTTCGTCCAGGAGCAGAACATCCAGGTCGCGGTTCTCGCCGTCCCGGAAAGCGCCGCCGCCGGCGTCCTCGACCAGCTCTCCGCCGCCGGCGTCCAAGGCGTCCTCAACTTCTCCCCCGTCCAGCTCAAGACCGGCACCGCCCTCTTCGTCCAAAACATCAACATCGCCTTCGAAATCGAAAACCTGTTCTATTACGTCCGCTTCACCCAGCGCAAAGACCGGCCCGGCGCCGCGCCGGCGGCCGAGCCCACCCCCTGAACCCCCAACCCCCGGGATCGCCATGAAACTGAAATCCCTGTTCGACGCCGTCCAAGCCCACGTCCTCTGGATCGATCCCGCCCATGAGGGCGCCGACGCGATCCACGTCATCGCGTCCGACCTCATGAGCGACGTGCTCATGGTGGATCTCGAGCATCCGCTGCTGCTGACTTCGCTCGTTTCCGACCAGTCCCTGCGCACCGCCCACGTCGTCGGCGCCGCCGCCGTGCTCGTCGCCAACGGCAAGACCCCGCCGGCCGACATGGTCGACCTCGCCCGCCAGCGCGGCGTCCCTCTCGCCCGCACCGCCTTGTCCAAGTTCGACGCCGCCGTCGCCCTCGGCAAGGCCCTCGGAAAATGAATCCCCTCCCCATCAGCGCGGAACAGTCTCCGCTGCTGTTCCTGGAACTGCTCTACAAGCTGCGCGTCCGCGACGTCATGGCGCGCAATCTCGTCACCATCCGCCGCGACGCCCCCATGCGCGAGCTCAAGACCTTGATGCAGGAA
Organism: Opitutia bacterium; assembly: GCA_009928955.1. Classification (GTDB taxonomy): domain Bacteria; phylum Verrucomicrobiota; class Kiritimatiellia; order CAIQIC01; family Lenti-01; genus Lenti-01. Next base: position 905 of record SABN01000023.1, read on the forward strand.
CGCCGCGTCTCCGGCGTCCCCGTCGTCGAGGACCAGCGCCTCTTCGGCATCGTCAGCATCGAGGATCTCATCCAGGCTCTCGAGGCCAACCGCATGGACGAGCCCGTCGCGCATTTCATGGCGGCCAACGTCGTCACCGTCGAGGAGGACATGCCGCTGTCCATCGTGCTCTCCACCTTCAACAAGTACGAATTCCGCCGCTTCCCGGTCCTGAACGCCCGCCAAGAGGCCGTCGGCATCGTCACCGCCCGCTCTATCAACACCCGCCTGCTCGTCGAGCTCTTCCAGGAGCTCGCGCGCATCGAAAACCAGTTCATCCTCCCTCCCGCCGAGAGCGCCACGTGCTATTTCAAGACCTTCCGCATCGCGAAATCCGACTTTGAAAACGCCGGCAAGACGGCCACCGAAATCAAGAACGTCCTCCAACAGCGCGGCATCGACCCCAAGATCATCCGCCGCGTCGCCATCGCCGCCTACGAGCTGGAGATGAACCTCGTCGTCCACTCCGACGGCGGCACGCTCACCTTCCGCGTCGACGAGGGCGAAGTCCAGCTCATCGCCAAGGACCAAGGCCCCGGCATCGCCGACGTGACCCTCGCCATGCAGGAGGGCTGGACCACCGCCAACGCGTGGGTCAAATCCCTCGGCTTCGGCGCCGGCATGGGCCTGCCCAACGTCCAGCGCGTCTCCGACGAGTTCCACATCGCCTCCGCGCCCGGCGCCGGAACCACCGTCACCGTCCGCGACATCCTCCCGGCCCGCCCCCTCCAAAATCTGCCGGTTTGACAAAAGCTGGGTTTGACTCCCGCCCCGGCGGCGCTATGCTTTCCGGCGAAGTGAAGGCTATGCCTCGAGTGCATCCATTTTGCCGCCGGCGGGGCTGGGTTTTTCTCGCCCTGCTGCTTCTGGCGCCGACCGCCCTTTTCGCCGGCGGCGGCCCCTTCAACACCCTCGTCGTCGTCAACACCAATTCCTCGGATTCCGTCGATCTGGGCAACTACTACGCCGCCGCCCATGGCATCCCCGCCCACCACATCTGCCGCCTCGGCATCACCAATCTGCAAACCCTCAGCTCCAACGAGTTTCGCGCCCTCCTGCTCACCCCCATCACCAACCACATCGCCTCCGAAAATCTCGGCGGACAGATCGACTTCCTCGTCCTCTGCCAGGATTTCCCCACGCGCGTGAACGACCTGCAAGGCCTCTCGGCTTCGCTTTTCTACGGCCCGCGCTACAGCGGATCCTCCGGCTGCGCGCCGCCGATTCCCTTCACCCACAACGAATACTACCGCGCCGAACGGGCCTTCCACTCCGCCGACGGCTGGAGCTCCACCAACGGCTTCGTCGCCTTCCATCTCGTCGCGAACGATCTGGACACCGCCAAGGCCGTGGCCGACCGCGGGGCGGCGGCGCGCTCCTCCTTCCCCTCCTCCGCCATCTATCTGCACATGCTGGGCGCCCGCTACCGGCGCGTCCGCGAAGCGCTCCATGCCAACGCGCAGTTCTCCTTCACCTCCCTGCCCGGCCTCCCCGTCCCGTGCGTGCTCGCTCCTCATTATACGAATCTGAACGGCCAGACCAACGTCATGGGCTATCAGGACGGCTTCGGCTACATCCCCGACGAGGTCCGCACCAACAATGTCTGGATGCCCGGCGCCTATGCCGACCATCTCACCTCCTGCGGCGGCATGATCCCCGACCCCTGCTTTGGACAAGCCACCGTCCTCGACTGGATGGACATCGGCGCCACCGCCTCCTTCGGCACCGTGGCCGAACCGTGCAATTATCTCGCGAAATTCCCCGATCCGCTCATGGCGTTCTATTACGCCCGCGGATTCACCATCGGCGAGGCCTATTCCATGTCCGTCGAATCTCCCTATCAGGGTCTCTTCGCCGGCGACCCCCTCGCCGCCCCCTTCGCCGCGCCCCCCGTCCTTTCCAGCCCCTCCCATTCGCCCTACCAGATCGTCACCGGCTCCGTCCCCGTGCAGGTCTCCGCCGCCGCCCATGCCCGCGGCGTCCCCGCCGCCGCCCTCGACTTCTATCTCGATGGCCGCTTCCTCTCCAACCTCGCCACGCTCGGCCCCACCCCCGGCAACCGCCTCTCCATCGTCGTCGACGGACTCACCAACTCCGTCGCCGTCGCAACCAACGACACCCTCTTCGACGCCGTGTCCAACCTCGCCGACGCCGTCAACGGCGACGCCAATTCCATCGTCTCGGCCCGGGCCTTCGGCGACCGCCTCGAATTGATCTACACCAATTTCAACCACGCCGCCGACCTCGCCCCCGTCTCCGCGTCCGTTTCCACGGGAACCGCCTCCGCCCTCACCCTCGGCGTCGGCCTCGCCGCCACCAACCTGATCCCCTCGGTCTACCCCGCCCGCAAACAGATCTGGATCTCGGAACACGTCATCTGGTCGGGCGCCAACACGAACGACACCCTCACCTGCGTCATCACCCTCACCAACGGCGTCGCCGTCACCAACACGATCGTCGCCGCGCAAGGCGAATCCGTCACCAATCTCCTCGTGCGCCTGGGCACCAGCATCAACGCCCACCCCGCCCTGCAGGCCACCAATGGCGTCCGGTTCGACTACCTCGCCTTTTATCTCCCCAATGTCGCGGAGGACGGCGCCCTCTTCGCCCGCAAACCCGGCCCCGACGGCGCCAAGATCCTCGTCGACTTCACCATCGCGCCCGCCCACCCCCATTCCGGCCTCTCCACCAGCGGCACGTTTTCCGGCGCCTTGGACGACTACGCCGAGGATCTCCGCCCGCGCGCTTCCGTCCTGTTCCATGTCCGCCCCACCAACGGCGTCCTCGCCGCCTCCGCCTCCTTCGACGCCACCGCGCTGCCCGACGACGTCTACACCCTCGATTTCGTCGCGCGCGACGGCTCGGCCGTCGCCGCCCCCTCCCGCTTTTCCCTCCCCCTCGTCGTTTGCAATTCCTCCGCCCAACTCGCCCTCCTCGGCACCAACGGCGCCGTCGTCGCCGATGGCGCAGCCCCCGCCCTCGCCGCCGGCACCGACTTCGGCCCCGTCGAATGGGGGCAATCCCTCACCAACACCTTCGCCATCCTCAACAACGGCTCCGCCACGCTCGCCATCACCTCTTGGACCACCAACGGCCCCCACGCCGCCTCGTTCCAGGTTTCCGGCCTCCCCGCCACCGTCGCGGCCGGCACCAGCTCCAACTTCCTCGTCGTCTTCTCCCCCGCCAGCGGCGGCGCCTATGAAGCCTCGCTCGCCTTCGACAGCGACGCCATCCTCCCCCAGACCAATCTCCTCTTCGCCGGCACCGGCGCCCCCCGCGACCAGACGATCGACTTCCCCCCCCTCGCCGACCAGCTCGTCACCAACCTCGTCGGCCTCTCCGCCACGGCCACCAGCGAACTCGCCGTCTCCTTCTCCGTCGCCTCCGGCCCCGCCGACATCTCGGGGGGCACCAACCTGTCGTTCTCGTCGCACGGAACCGTGGAGGTCGTGGCGGCCCAATCCGGCGACGCCGACTGGAACCCCGCCCCGGAGGTCACCAACACCTTCGCGGTGCACGGAATCCCGACCGTCGGCCCCGCGACGGTCTATCGGGAAACCAATCAACCCCTCCTCCATGTGCCGGATCTGGCAATCCTCACCAATTCCGTCGATCCGGAAGGCTCTGACCTGTCCGTGACCTGGGTCTCGGCGGCTTCCACCAACGGCGGAACCGTCGCCCTCTCGAACCGCTGGATCACCTACACGGCGCCCGATGGCGACGACTCGACGGACTATTTCGGCTTCCGCGTCGAAAACGAGTTCGGCGGCGCGGCGGAAAGCGCCGCGGAAGTGGTGGCGATCACCCCCGAGAACGAGGGCTCCGCCCTCAATGTCGTGAGCGTCTCGCCATCGGACTCCAACACCTTGGTGCGCTTCGTCGGCATCCCCCTCCGCAGCTATGACGTCCAGTTCACCACCAACTTGGTTCAACCGTGGCAGACGGTCGGCAACACCAACATCGGCGCCCTGGGCTACGCGATCTTCGACGATACCAACGAACCCCTGTCCCCTCAGTTCTACCGGACCCGCAAACCCGACTAGCCCCCCATGCTTCTCCGGACCCTCATCCGAGGACTCTTGATCGGCGGCGCCCTGCTCGCGGCGCCCGCGCGCGGCGCGGTCATCTTCACCGTGGACCAGGCCATCCCCGACAACCGGGAAACCGGCCTCCAGAACACCCAGACCCTGAGCGGATTCGACGGCCCGATCGGATCCCTCGAAGTCCTCCTGTCGATCTCGTCCGCCGATGGCGACCTCGCCTACAACGGAGACTTCTACGTCACCCTCCAGCATGGCAGCGGGTTCGCCGTGCTGCTCAACCGGGTCGGCCGGACCGAGTCAAATCCGCTGGGATATGCCCACAACGGATTCGACCTCACCTTCGCGCTGGCCGCGCCGGACATCCACCTCTACCCCACCTATTCGCCCAGCTACAGCGGGGCAGGCAGCCTGATCGGAACCTGGGGCGTGGACGGACGGAACGCGGACCCCGGCACCGTGCTCGACACCAGCCCGCGCACCGACATGCTCGCGAACTTCGTCGGCTTGGATCCGAACGGAACCTGGACGATCTTCCTGGCCGACCTCAACCCCTACGGCAACGCCACGCTCGACTCGTGGGGCCTGGACATCACGCCCATCCCCGAACCCGCCACCCTCCTGCTGCTCGGACTGGGCGCCTTGCCCCTCCTGCGCCGGCGCAAATAGCGCTCCCGCGCCGCGATTTTTTTCCTTTTCGGCGGAAATGGGGTAGCCTCTCCCCATGGCCTCTTCATTGAACCTGCCGCGCGGCGCCCTCGCAACGGCCGCCGCCGCTTGCCTTATCGCGCTGGCCGGCTGTGGCGGCGACGACGAAGCCTCCGGCGCCGGAACGCTCATGCCGGGCTTTCGCCTCACGGTCTACTACACGCCCGTCGAATCCTTCCATGGCGGCGCCCCGCAGACCATCCAAGGCTGCACTTCGATCGGCTGCGAATCGGGCATCCAGACCTTGGGCGCCTTTCCCGCCGGATTCCTCTCGGAGGTGCAGTTGCAGGGCTCGGGACGCATCACCTCCGGCGCCCATGCGGGCCAATACCTCCATGGCTCCTTCGGCGGCGGCTTCTGGATCGGCCCCAGCCCCTTCGACGCCTACGGCTCGCCCCTCCGCGCCTTCGAGACCGCCGCGGCCGACGATGCCGTCCTCCCGCGCGGCACCCGCTTCAAGCTCGTCGCGCCGCTCACCGAAAGCGGAGGCGCCCCCCTGCCCGCCGCCGTGGCCAACCGCCTGCTCTCCGCCACGTGGGATGTCCAGGACCACTTCGAAGCCGGTTATGGCGGCGCCCGCCACCTCGATCTGTACGTCGGCGAACAGGAACAGCCCCACTTCGCCTCCAGCCCCTTCTATCTCATGCTGGTCAACCAAACCATCGCGGTCTTCTAGATTGCGTCTCTGCCGCGCCCTCTGCTATCGTCAGACCGTGAACCGCACCCCAACCCATCCAACCAAGGCTCCGGCATGAAATGGCATTTCCTCGGCGGCGCGGATACCGTGACCGGCTCCAAGCACCTCCTCGAAATCGAGGGCGCGAAAATCCTCTTCGATTGCGGACTCTTCCAAGGCCGCCGCAAGGAAGCCAACGAAATCAACCAGATCCTCGGATTCGATCCCGCCGCCATCGATGCCATGGTCCTTTCCCATGCCCATATCGACCACTGCGGCAACATCCCCACCCTGGCCAAGAACGGCTATCGGAATCCCATCCACGCCACCGCCGCCACCGCCGACCTCCTGCCCATCATGCTCCGCGATTCCGCCCACATCCAGGAGGCCGACGCGGCCTACCTCAACCAGAAGACCAACCGGCGCGGCCAGCCCCCCGTCGTCCCCCTCTACAAGCTGGCCGACGCCGAAGCCGCGCTCAAGCTGATCCGGCCCCACGCCTACAACCAACCCCTCGCACTGCCCGGCGGCATCCGCGTCACGCACATGGATGCCGGCCACATCCTCGGCGCCGCCCTCGCGCTCATCGAAATCCCCAGGCCCGCAGGCGGTTTCCTGCGCGTGGGGCTCGCCTTCGACCTGGGCCGCCGCAACCTGCCCCTCCTGCACGACCCCGCCCAGCTCCAGGACCTGGATGTCGTCATCTCCGAAAGCACCTACGGCGACCGCCTCCACGACAACGCCCTCAATGCCCGCGAAGACCTCCGCGTCGCCATCAACCGCGCCCTCCAGCGCGGCGGCAAGGTCATCATCCCCACCTTCGCCCTCGAACGCGCCCAGGAAGTCGTCTACCACATCGCCCACCTCCGCGACCGCGGCGAAATCCCCAAGGTCCCCGTCTACGTCGACAGCCCCATGGCCCACGCCATCACCTCCGTCTTCGAAAAGAACCCGGGCTATCTCGACCAGGAATACAACGATCTGCGCGACCGCGTCGGCTCCGTCGTCACCCCGTCCTGGCTCACCTTCACCGAGTCCGTCGACGAATCCAAGTCCATCACCTCCTCCGACAAGCCGTCCATCGTCCTCTCCGCCTCCGGCATGTGCGAGCACGGCCGCATCCTCCACCATCTCAAGCACGGCATCGAAAACCCCAAGCACCTCGTCCTCCTCGTCGGCTACCAGGCCGTCAACACCCTCGGCCGCCGCCTCCAGAACGGCGAGCCGAAAGTCCGCATCTTCGGCGACGAATTCACCGTGAAGGCCGAAATCCAGACCCTCCACTCCTTCAGCGCCCACGCCGACCGCCTCGAATTGTTCCGCTACCTCAAGGACTCCCGCGCCAAAAAGGTCTTCCTCGTCCACGGCGAAACCGACCAGCGCCATTCTTTCGCCCGCCTCCTCCGCGACCAGCTCCACCTCGACGTTTCCCTCCCCGCCAACGGCGACGCCGCCGATTTCTTCGCCCCTTCCGAAACTCCGCCCGCCCCCCCCGCCACGCCCTTCCACGCCGGCATCGCCGCCATCGTCGGCCGCGCCAACTCCGGCAAATCCTCCCTCCTCAACGCCCTCCTCGGCGAGAAAATCTCCGCCGTCTCGCCCGTCGCCCAGACCACCCGCCGCCCCGTCCGCGGCATGTTCAACGAACCCAACCTCCAAATCGTCTTCCTCGACACCCCCGGCATCCGCCAAGCCTCCCACACCCTCAGCTCCATGCTCAACCGCACCGCCCGCGGCCTCGTCACCGGCTCCGACGTCGTCCTCCTCCTCCTCGATGCCTCCATCCATCCCCAGGACGAGGACCGCGGCTGGATGCAAAAGCTGGCCGCCGACGCCGAACCCGTCTTCGCCATCCTCAACAAGCGGGACCTCGGCTCGCGCCGCCCCGCCTATGAAGCGGCCTGGGCCGAAGTCGTCGAAAAAAACCGCGCCCGGGATCCCGCCTTCGTCCCCGCCCCCATCCGCTGGTTCGAAACGTCGGCCACCTCCGGCGAGGGCCTCCCCGAACTCCTCGACGCCCTCCGCGCCGCCATGCCCGAATCCCCCCCGCTCTTCCCCCCGGACATGCTCACCGACGACCCCGGCCCGTTCTTCATCGCCGACATCATCCGCGGCCAGATCAATTCGCGCCTCACCGCCGAACTCCCCCACGCCATCGCCGTCGCCGTCGACCGGATCGAGGAGACCGACGCGGTCGTCAACGTGACCGCCACCATCTACGTCGAAAAGAACTCCCAGCGCCCCATCGTCATCGGCCAGCACGCCCACATGATCCGCGACATCCGCCACGCCGCCGAAAAAGAGCTCACCGCCATCTACGAGAAAAAACACAAGCTCGAGCTCTGGGTCAAGGTCGAGAAAAACTGGTCGAGCAACTACTGGCTCCTCAAGAAATTCGGCTACGTCGGCTCCTGAGCCGCCCCCCCCGCCGGCCGGCCCAGTCGCGATGTTTCTTTCATCGCGAATTTCTTCGGTTTTAAGGGTTGCCCCCTCCCGTTTCGGGGTCTACGCTGATCGACAAGGTCGGCGCTCAACACCCCGGCGCGCGGTGATCGAGAACGGCCGGCCCAACCGAGGGAAGGAGGCCGCACATGCGGAACTGGCTGAGACGGTGGATGGCTTACGTGCTGTTCCCGGCCGGCTTGGTCCTTCTGTTCGTCCCGCTGAGCACCCATCGCTCCGGGTACGCTGAACGAGATGCCGTCTTTCTGGGCGTCCCCGCGACCCCCGAGGGCGACGCCGCACAAGCCCCCGCCCTCGCCGCATTGCCCCCCGAAGACCTCGCCGCAACTCCCGCCCTCCAAGCCGCAGTTCGGGAAATCGTCGCCGATCTCGACCTTTTTGGAAAGCCGTGGTCGTACGTGCTGTCCCGTCCGGACATTCCGCCGGAAGAGTGGACATCCTTTCAATCCCTTCACGCCCCGGACGGAATTTTCCAATACGAAAACCGCGTTTTCGAGGGACGCCTTTCGCCGGAAACCATCCAAATCCAAATCGAAGTGCCCCATCTCAGGACCGGCGGCCGAATCGCGGGCGGGGTTTTCGTTTTGTTGAGCGTCCTCGCGCTGGCCGGATGCCATGCCGCGCCCCCGGCCGGCGGCATCCGCATCGGCAGGCGCAGCGCCATCGTCATCTGGGACGTCATTATCATCGCCGTCGGCGTTCCCTTCTCGCTGTGGTTCCTGGACATGCTCTTCGCGCACGTTTTCCAGACGGCGCCGGAGTGGAAAGAGGACATCACCTGGGGCATGGGTTTTTTCATGGTGGTGCTCTCGAATCCGGTGCTGGCGCTCATCACCACGGCCATGGCCGCCCAGACCCTTTGGATCACCCGCGACACCCTCCGGCTGAAAGGCCTGTTCGGTTCGTCCTCCATGGCGTGGACCGAGCTGGAGGGCATCGCCGTGGCGCACGCCTTCACCCCGCGCAAGGCAGGCGGCGTTCCCGCATCGCATCGGGTGATGAAGTTGCTCGAAATCCATGGCGGCGGCTCCACCCTGCGCATCCTGGAACCCCCGTATGCCTCCACCAAGAAATTGATTTTGGAGAAACTGGCCGAACACGCCCCCGGCGAATGGCAAGAACGCATCGCCACCGCAGGAAAGGAATGGCTGTCCAAATGGTAATCCACAAGATCTGTCCCGGTGCGCTGGGAATCTGCCTGGTTCTTTCCGCAAGCCTCCCGTGCCGCGCCATGGCCCCCCGCCCCGTTCCACCGCCAGTCCCGATGGAACTCGTCCGCGCCGCGGTTGATCCCGGGACCAGCGCCCTCGCCATCGAATGGGTGGTGCCCAACGTGGAGGCCGTGGGGCCTCTCGACCGGCTCGAGCTGCTGATCCTCAATGCCAAGGGCGACGCCGTCTTCGGCGCCCTGCAAAACCTCAGCGACCGCTGCGATCCGGTCCCGCCCGGCGCCTTCGGCGTGGTGCTCGATCCGACCCGCGACGACCGCTCGATTAAAAACGTCGCCAGCGCCGGCCAAAACGGCCAGTGGAATCAGGAGGCCCCCAACGGCACCCTCCTCCAGCAAAGCGTCAGCGGCATCCACGGCGGGACCCTCGGCATCGCCTTCTGGATCGCCCCGAAGAGCTGGAAACCCGGCACCTATCTCATCGCCGTCCGCGCCGTCCGGAAAAAAAGCGCCCCCGAGCCTTGGCGGAACCTCGCCACCTGCGACGTTCCCGGCGACGGAACCGGGGCGGCGAATCGCGGCAGCGTGAGGTTTCTCTTCAAGGATGCGGACGGAAAAGACTTCGAGGCGGGCGATTGGATCCACACCCTCACCCTCCTCCGCTGCGAGCAGCGGCCGCAGGATGAAGGCGTCGTGATGAAGCGCTGGGCCGGCGACACCAGCGGCGAAACCAAGACCGTCGTAATCGAGGAGCGGAAGCTGAAGCTGGGCGATTTCCCGGACGGTCTCATCCCGCTGGAACCCGGCCTCTACCAGTTCAAGCACAACTCCGTCTCGGGCATGCCCCCGTCCGGCTTCTACGGCGAAAGCCCCGTCTTCAGAGTCCGCCCCGAATCCAAACCCGTCGATATCCACATCCAGCTGTACCCCGCCATCTAGGAAAACAGGAGAAGACCCATGAACATGAAACGATTCCCGATGCTCATTCAGATCGGCATGTTGCTTGCGGGCATCTTGGCCGCCCCTTCATCTGTTTATGGCTCGCTGGATTCAATCTTGAAACGGATCGACAAAGAAGAAAAGAACGCGGATCAAGCGAAATATAAAAAGGAAATCACTCGAAGCCTCTATGGATTTATCAATCAATACAATTCCTATAAGTTTATCCAACAGGGCTGGGTCTCGATCGGCGATCTGGATAAAATGACCAGTCCTTTCTGGCACAGTAGATTCAAGGTCATCATCAAACCAAGCTTAGGCTCTTTAGCCCAGTATGATACCAACCCGGTTGGCGACCAGGCATATATAGCGAACCCCATTGACAATGTGACCGGCACCCCCTTTCACATCCGAAATCTCTGCTTGAGAACAGAACCGGCCCAAGCGACCCCTTACTTGCTGTGGCACGAAATGATCCACGCCGTGAGCCACCGGAACGACATGGATGGAGGCCCGAGACTCAGTTATGTCGAGCCCAAGAATGACAACGGAGATCCCGAGGACGATCATTTGTACATCGAATGGGCCGAAAACTGTTTGAAAGGAACCGAGGATGGCGGGAATGGACTGCCGCAATTGGCCATTTTTGAGGACATCGTGAAACAAGGGGGCAAGAATCCGTCAGAGAAACAGCTGGCAGACGCTCAAAATGCATGGCAGTTTTTCGTTGGGGCCACCCAATCATCCACTTACCCATCACCTTCTGACCCTCTGCTACCCACGGACAGCCAAAAAGGCGAACTCCAGGCCCTGATGGGATTCCACTGCCTCGACCCTGAAAAAATCATGGATGGGTATTTGGGGCTGAAGTATTCTCCCGAGTATTTCCGGATGGCGGTGGAGCTTAGATTCTGGAAACCGCGCGACATCCTTGACGTAACCAATTACCCCGGGGACACGGTTGATATTACCGTCCGATTGCTGGATCTGGCGGGACGACGCCAATATGGCTGGATCGAATTTGAATACGAAGTTTTTCCCGGGCACTGGGGCGAAATTGCCAAACTCGAGAACTGTCCCTGCGCCGAGTTCATAAGCAGAACGCTCGCGCCAGTCTCTGATCCGACCCAAGAGAGGGTCTTCCCCATCCGAATTTCGTTTCATGGCGGACCGCAGCGCTGGATGGTCGCCGATCCCATAGAAGGCAAAATCACCGTCATCCCTTTCAGGCGCAAACTGACTTTCGTCGTGGAAGACGCCGACACCGGCGCGGCGGTCAAGAATGCAACCGTGACGCTCAAGAGTGGACAGAAGATCATCGCCACCGCCTCGGAATCCAAGGCCTATACCATGGAAAAGGCGCCCGCCGGCGAGGTGAGATTCGACAAGCTCGAACCCACCTCGTTAAGCTATCGGGCCGTCGTGGAAGCTCCGGGTTACGAGACGCTGCCGGTGGAAACCATTAGGCTGCCGGGCGTGCCCACCCGGAAAGAAGCCGACACGCCCAAAGTGATCACGGTCAAGATGACGGAAGCCGGCCTGCAGGGGCTTATCATTGAGCCGGCCCAGGTGCTTTTGCCCAAAATGGGCGCCACCGAAAAGCTGAAAGCATTCAAATTATTCGGCCAAGGGAAAACGCAGCCATTGCCTTCCGGCGTCACCTGGGAATCGGATGCGCCGAATATCGCGCAGGTGGACAAAAATAGCGGAGTCGTGACCGCCGTCGCCGACGGGAGCGCAATGGTCCGGGCGACCTGGGGCAACCGGACGGCATCCATGGTGGTCCAGGTGTCGGGAGAAGTCAAAGTGCCCGACTTGATCGGCAAAACGGAAGCGGAGGCCAGACATCTCACCGGGGCCCTCGGTCTCAATCTTATCGTTTCGGAAGCGTCCAGGAACAATCCGGCTCATCCGCCCGGCGCCGTGGTTTCGCAGACGCCGCCGCCGGATACACCGATGGCCAAGGGAGGAGACGTGCGCGTGGAATTGAATCCATACCCGCTCGCCTCGATTGGCATCAAAGCGGAGCCGGACGAATATTCGTATCAACTGGAAGATATGATAATTTTCAAGGAGGATGTCCAGAAAAAGAATCCCCACAGCCAATACACCTTCAAGTGGTTCGTGGACGGCAAGGAGGCCGGCACGGGCGAATCCTGCCGGCACAAGTGCACCACACCCGGAAGGCATTATGTCCAACTGGTGATGGAATCGAGCGACCCCAAGGAAAACGACGCGATCATCAAGAATATCTCCGTTGAATATCCGCCCGACATGGAAGTGGCGATCGGCTTCATTCCGGAAACCAACGTCTACCCCATCGGCTCCACGGTCGGCTTTGAGGCCAAGATCAAGAACGCAACCGGCATCACGGAATACCGCTGGTACGTCGGTGGCAAATACATCGGAAGCGGCAGGACCGGCGTCGCGCACAAGTTCACGGAAGACGGCGAATACGAGATCAAACTCGGCCTGCGCAAGGGCAGCAACTTCGACGAAGTGAAAGAGACGCGCCCGCTGGTCGTCGGCGAAGCCGGCATCGGCACCCTCGGACGCGAGCGCAACCGGTTCCAGGCGCGGGGCGCCCCCGCAAACCTGGAAATTCTCAGCAGCTATTGGAAAGGCGGCACCGCCGAGTGGTCGCCCCCCGTCACCTTCAACGGTGGATCCATCGGCCCCGTGGATCACTCGATCCTGTACGACGGCAATCAGGCCGACGGCTACAACACGGGCTTCCTCGTCTATGTCCCCCGCGGCAAAAACGAGCTTCTGTTCAAGATCTTCCACTTCAGTTTCGCGGACGCGGAAGGCCGCCCCCCCCACGGCACGGTCCATTATTCCGGACGCCTGGACCTGCACAACCAGACCCTCGTTCCCAACAGCGTGGCCTTCACCCGCCAATCCTCCCGCCTGTGCGAAGTGGAGTGGCGCACCGCCGCCGGCAGCTCCTGCCGCGCCCGCATTTGGAAAATCAAGGGCAACAGTCAACTGGGAACCATCACCCAAACCTCTTTCGTGAAAGGTGGCGTGGAGGATCTTCGCTGCGAAGAAGGCATCTACGAGCCGGTCGTATCCTCCGGTGCCACGAATGCGGAACCGGGCACCGCCGACAGTGATCCCCCAACAACGGATGAACCCGGCGCCAGCTTGGCCGATCTCCTGGTCTCCGGCGCCTACCGCGTCGAGGTCTGGTGCCCCACCGCCTATTCCAGCACCTGGCAGTTGCAGGTGGTGAATGGACGCATCAACGGCCTGTCGAAGTGGACCTGCTGCCCCGGGCCGAGGAACGATCCGCTGACCGGCCGCATCGACGGAAACACCGTCACCCTCACCCGCGATTGCACCGGGCAAGGATATAGCGGCCCCTGCAGCCAAATCTACACCGGCACGTTGAAGAACGGTGTCATCGAAGGCTCCTTTACGCTCAACGGCCCTACCATCGGGACCTGGAAGCTCTACCTGGATAGTCGGACGGAGGCGGATGACGGTGACGGAAGCGACAGCGGCGGACCGGGCAACGGCGAACCGAAACCAAACGGAGCGGACGACACCCTTCAGACCGATGAATCCAATGAGACCCAAGACACCGACGCCGTGCTAGAAGAGGGTCCTGCGGGTGCGGGCAGCCTGAATGGCGCTGGAGATGCCGGAGACGCAGGCGGCGGGGAGGGTCTGTCCGGAACGGACACGGGCGGGACGCAGCCGGATCCCGGAGAACCCTTCACGGTTTCGGGCCTGTATTCGGACGAGAACGGGAACCATTGGCTCATCACGCGAGACGGAAAGAAACTCACGATCAAGGCCCTCGAAAACAAAGGACCGGTGGGGTGGAAAACCGTGAATGGCCAGGCTGCCGATGAAGAACGCATCAGTGCGATCTTTGGAGCCCGGGTGGAGTTCGGAGATGTCTCCCAAGATGGAGCCCGGATTCGATGGACCTGGGGCGGGGTCTGGTCGCGCTTCAACGCTTCCCCCAGCACGGCCGATATCGAGGCCCATTCCTTTCAACAGCCCCAGTTGGCCGGCCTCTGGGTCAGCGAGGGCGGACATCATATCCGCGTGACGCAGAACGACGGCCAACTGACCCTTGCCGCCCTCGAAAACAAAGGCCCCATCGGATGGAAAACCTTGAATGCAAAGCTGAGTTATTGGACCGTGAGCTTTCTCTCCGGTAGCCGGGTCACATTTGGAAAGGTTTCCGATGACGGAAACCGGATCGACTGGGGACCCGGCCTTTTCTGGGCCCGAAGGGTAACGACCAGCAGTGGCGATGTGCCGGATGCCTCTGCAACCAACGAATCCGCACCGCCCAAACCCAAGCCAAAATTGGAGATCATCGGGTTCGGGATAAAAAAACAGTAGCGCAACCCCCTTTCCTGCGGTCCGGCGGGACCCTTCGGACAAGGGTGCCTCTCGCAGACAGAAAGGGTCCAATGGCCTAACCCTCCGGCTGCTCTTTGGAATTGCATTCCCCGCCCCGCTGCGGCTAACTCTTTCTCATGACTGCCGCCTACATTCTCATCGCCCTCCTCCTCGGCCTCGGCCTCGGCTACGCCCTCGCCGCCGCCCGCGCCGCCGCCCGCCTCGAACGCGCCAAGTCCGACCAGATCCGCCTCCAAACCCAACTCGAAACCCTCTCCGCCGCCCGCGAGGAACTCGCCAACCAGTTCCAAGTCCTCGCCGCCCGCATCCTCGATTCCCATTCCCAGAAATTCACCGCCCAGAACCGCGACGCCCTCGCCGCCCTCCTCGCCCCCCTCGGCGAGAAAATCGCCGATTTCAAGCAGAAGGTCGAACAGGTCCACCTCGCCGACGTCCAGCAGCGCAGCGCCCTCAAGCAGCAGGTCGAGCTCCTCGCCGAGCAGAGCCGCGCCGTCGGCCAGAAGGCCGACAACCTCGCCGGCGCCCTCAAGGGCGAAAACAAGACCCTCGGCACCTGGGGCGAACTCGTCCTCGCCCGCCTCCTCGAAGCCACCGGCCTCCAGCAAGGCCGCGACTTCGACCTCCAGGTCAACGCCACCTCCGCCGATGGCCGCCGCTTCCAGCCCGACGCCGTCATCCGCCTCCCCGAAAACCGCTGCATCGTCGTCGACGCCAAGATGTCTCTCAAGGACTACATGGACCACGTCAACGCCGCCACCGACGACGCCCGCGCCGCCGCCCTCAAGGCCCACCTCGCCTCCGTCGAAGCCCACATCAAGGGCCTCTCCGCCAAACGCTACCAGGACCTCCCCGACTTCAAGGACCGCGCCCCCGACTTCGTCCTCCTGTTCATCCCCAACGAACCCGCCTTCTCCCTCGCCCTCTCCGCCAAGCCCGAGCTCCTCGAAACCGCCGCCCGCGCCAACATCATCCTCGCCGGCCCCGGCGGCCTCTTCGCCACCCTCCGCCTCGTCGCCCAGATCTGGCGCCAGGAAAACCAGCGCGCCGCCCTCAACGACATCTTCGACGCCGTCCGCAAGATCTACGAGAAATACGCCGGCTTCGCCGACGACATGCAGAAGATCGACGACGCCCTCCAAAAGGCCCGGGACGCCTACGCCGACGCCTACAAGAAACTCGCCACCGGCGATGGAAATCTCGTCCGCCAACTTGAAAAATTCCGCAAAGAGAATATCATCAAGCCCAAGAAGCTTCCGCCCCCGGCCTTCCAGGACGCGGCACCCTCTGAGATCGACACATGAAAAATCCCCTCTTCAAATTCTTAATTCTTAATTCCACATTCTTCATTCTGCTTTCGGCCGCTTGCAGCCGAAAGCAGGAAGCCCCCCCCCCGCCCCCGCCCCCCGTCAACGATTTCGTCCTGAAAAACCTCGTCACCGAATTCCCCGGCGAACTCCCGACCTCCGCCTATGCCGGCCAGGTCCAGCTCATCGTCTTCTTCCGCACCGATGACGCCCCCTGCCGCGGCTCCATCCCCGACTGGAACGCCCTCCAAAAGGAATTCGCCCCCCGCGGCTTCACCCTCGTCGGCGCCGTCGTCGACGACCGCAACCCCGACCTCCTCGCCCCCGAAGCCATCGCCCTCGGCGCCGCCTTCCCCCTCGGCCTCGCCGACGCCCCCGTCGTCGCCGCCTTTGGCGGCCCCGCCGCCCTCCGCGCCATCCCCACCGCCTTCCTCCTCTCCCGCGACGGCGCCGTCGCCCGCTCCTATGCCGGCTTCGAACCCCTCCCCCGCCTCCGCGAAGACATCGCCCGCCTCCTCGACGGCCAGCCTCTCGCCGACCGCGCCCCCAAGGTCGTCCTTCCCGAGGACAACGCCCCATGAACCCCCTTCGGGGTCAGCCCTTGAATTATGAATTTTCCACAGTGTGGAAACTTTTTTTCCATTGCGTGGAAAAATCGGCAAAAAGTTTTCCATTGCGTGGAAAAAACGGCCTTGTTTTTCCACGGTGTGGAAAACTGTTTTCCACAGTGTGGAAAACTTTTCTGGCCTTCTCCTTCGCGACCTCCGCCGCCGCCTCGCCGTTCTCGGTTTCGGCCGCCCGCGACACCTTCGAGTCGCAACCGGCCATCCGCATCGACTTCACCATCCCGGCCGATCACCACCTTTATTCCAGTTTTTCTGTCGCCGCCCCCGCCGGCGACGCCCTCGCCCCCCTCTCCGTCCCCGCGCCCGACACGAACAACCCCGACGACCCCGAACCGACCTACTCCAAGTCCTTCGCCGCCTTCTATGCCCCGCCCGCCGCCGATTCCATCGTCGTCGCCTACCAAGGCTGCGCCGGATCCCTCTGCTTCCTGCCCGAAGAAGTCACGCTCTCCCTCGCCGCCGCCCCCCCCGCCGCCGCGCCAGCCCCCGCCCCGGCGGAGCCAGCCGCAGGCTTCCCCCTCGCCGCCCGCGGCGAACCTCTCCGCCTCGTCGGCTATGCCGATGTCCCCGCCTTCCTCGCCTTCCTCGATCCGTCCGCCGCCCCGGCTGAAAATGACGCCTCCGCCTGGAAACGCTTCCTCGACGATCCCGCCGAGTTCTACCTCCGCCACGGCGTCCTCCCCTCCCTCCTCCTCATCCTCGTCGGCGGCTTCCTCCTCAATCTCACCCCCTGCGTCCTCCCCATGATCCCCATCAACCTCACCATCATCGGGGCGGGCGGCTCCGATTCCTCCCGCTCCGCTCGCTTCGGCCTCGGCCTCGTCTACGGCCTCGGCATGGCCCTCGTCTACGGCGGACTCGGCCTCGTCGTCGTCCTCTCCGGCTCCGTCTTCGGCTCCATCAACTCCTCCCCCGTCTTCAACGGCGCCATCGCCGTCCTCTTCTTCGGCCTCGCCCTCGCCATGTTCGATGTCTGGCAGCTCGACTTCTCCCGCTTCCGCAAAACCTCCGGCCTCGCCGGCCGCGCGCGCCTCCCCGCCATCCTCCTCATGGGTGGCATCTCCGCCCTTCTCGCCGGCGCCTGCGTCGCCCCCGTCCTCATCGCCGTCCTCGCCCTCGCCAGCTCCCTCTACGCCAAAGGCGTCGCCCTCGCCCTCGCCCTCCCCTTCGTCCTCGGCCTCGGCATGGCCCTCCCTTGGCCCCTCGCCGCCGCCGGCCTCGCCATCCTCCCCAAGCCCGGCGCCTGGATGGAAAAAGTCAAAAAAGCCTTCGGCGTCCTCATCCTCCTCCTCGCCCTCTACTACGCGTGGAACACCATCTCCGCTTTCCGCGCCCCCGCCCCCTCCGCGCCGGCCTCCGATTCCACCCCAGCCTCATCCCCCTTCCGCCGCTTCGATTTCTCCGCCGATTCCCCCGCGGCCCTCGACGCCCTCCTCCGCGAGGCCGCCGCCTCCGGCAAGCCCGTCCTCATCGATTTCGGCGCCCACTGGTGCAAGGTCTGCAAGCTCATGGACGCCACCACCCTGCGCGACCCCGCCGTCGTTGAAAAACTCGGCGACGTCTTCCCCATTCAGATCCTCGCTGACGAACCCAACCAGCCCCCCGCCCGCGAAGCCCTCGCCCCCTTCGCCGTCCAAGGCTTCCCCACCTTCCTCCGCTACCCCGCGCCCTGAGGGTTCCGCGGAAAACTTCCGCCCGGCCGTCGCGCGCGCCCCTCCGGCCTCCGCGGCGCGCTACCAGAAGCGCCAGAAGTGGTGCACCGGACCATGGCCATGCCCGATGCGGTACGCCGCGCCCGCGCGAATGGCTCCGGTGATGTATTCCTTCGCATGGCGCACCGCCGCCTCCACCCCGTCGCCCTTCGCGATGTTCGCCGCGATCGCCGACGACAACGTGCAGCCCGTCCCATGGTTGTTGCGCGTCTCCACCCGCGCGCCCGGAAACCGCGCGATGCGCTTCTCGTCCCCCAGATACAGGCAGTCGTCGCTGTCTGCGCCTGCGAGATGCCCCCCCTTCACCAGCACGTTCCGGCAGCCCAGCCCGGCCAGCTCTTCGGCCGCGGCAGGCAGCTCGCCCGCCACGGAAATCTTCCGTCCGAGCAACGCCGACGCTTCCGGAATGTTCGGCGTCAGGATCTCCGCCAGCGGTATCAAATGTTTCTTCAACGCCTCGATGGCGTCGTCCTGCAGCAGCTTGTCGCCGCTCTGGGCCACCATGACCGGATCCAGCACGATGCGCGAAACCCGGTATTCCCCGAGCTTGCGCGCCACGGTCTCGATCAGCTCCGGCGAATACAGCATGCCGATCTTCACCACATCCGCCCCGATGTCCGACAGCACCGCATCGAGCTGCCGCGCGACGAAATCGACGGGCACCGGATGGATGCCCGAGACGCCCTGCGTGTTCTGCGCCGTCAGCGCCGTGATCACGCTCATCCCGTAGCAGCCGTTCGCGGCGAACGTCTTCAGGTCGGCCTGGATGCCCGCCCCGCCGCCGCTGTCCGATCCCGCGATGGTCAACACCCGCCGATAGATCTTCATCTTCATCCTCCAACCGCCTTCGAATCCGCCCAGCCTGCTCTTTGCATTTTGTATAGTATAGTATTTGCAAACACTATACTTTTCGCGCCGCCGCGATCTCCCGCCGCAGGGCGGCGGCGGCGGCTCGCGGCGAGTCGGCCGACGCGATGGCCGACACCACCGCGAGCCCATCCGCCCCGGCGCGGATCACGTCCCGCGCGTTTCCCGTATGGATTCCGCCGATCGCCACCAGCGGAATCTTCACCACCGCGCGGATCGCCCGCAGGCCTTCCAGCCCCAGCGGCGGCGCCGTGTCGGTCTTCGTCGGCGTGGCGAACACCGGGCTCACCCCGATGTAGTCCGCGCCTTCCCGCTCCGCGCGGATGGCGTCTTCCACCGATTCCGCCGAAATTCCGATGATCCATCCCGGCGGCCCCAGCCGGCGGGCATCCGCGAGCGCCATGTCCCGCTGCCCCAGATGGACGCCGGCCGCCCCGGCCGCCAGCGCGACATCCACGCGGTCGTTGACGATCAACGGCACGCCCGCGCCTCGCAACACGGCCACCGACGCCCGCGCCTCCTCGATGAACTCCCGCGTGCCGCAGGATTTTTCGCGCAGCTGCACGCAGGTGACGCCCCCCGCCACCGCCGCGCGGACGATTTCAACGGTCGCCCGTCCGCGCGACAGCGAACGGTCGGTCACCAGATAGAGCGAATAATCGATCCGACCCATCTCATCCCTCGCGGATCTTGCCGCCCACCGTCACATCTTCCTCCGTCAGCGCATGCAAGGCATCGATGAACCGGATCATGAACGAGCCCGGCCCCGCCGCCCCGTCCGCCGCGTGCTCGCCCGCCAGCCCATAGTACGCCAATGCCGCCGCCGCCGCCGACACCGGATCGGCATCCACCCCCGCGAACGCGCCGATGATCGCCGTCGCGCCGCAGCCCGTCCCCGTCACGCGACCCATCAGCGGATGCCCGTTGGCCACGCGCACGATGCGCTTTCCGTCGGTGATGAAATCCACCGCGCCCGTGATCGCCACCGGCACACCCAGTTCCCGCGCCAGCCCCACCGCCCGCTCCGCCGCCGCCTCCACGGAATCGGCCGAATCCACGCCCTTCGTCTTCGCCGTTCCGCCGCCCAGCGCCAAGATTTCCGACGCGTTGCCGCGCACCAGCGTCACGCGCGTCTCGGTCAGGATGCGCTTCGCCGTTTCCGTGCGCAGCTTCGTCGCCCCGGCCCCAACCGGATCGAGGATGATCGGCACGCCCATCGCCGTCGCCTTCTTTCCCGCCTTGAGCATCGAGGCGATCCACGCGTCGTCCAGCGTCCCGATGTTCAGCACCAGCGCCTTGGCGTACGACACCATCTCCTCGACCTCGTTCTCCGCGTGCGCCATCACCGGCGACGCCCCCGCCGCCAACAGCAGGTTCGCCGTGAAGTTCATCACCACGTAGTTCGTGATGTTGTGCACCAGCGGCTGGGTCGCGCGGATCTTCTTCAGGTCTTCGGCCGCCTGCGCGGCCCATTCATGTCGGGATTTCATGCTTCGCCTTTCTTTCCAATGGAAATGAGCAGATACAATCCGGCCGCGGCGGCCATCGCCGGGATCGACGAACCGCCCGCGAACCCCGTGTGCGCGCACAGCCGATACACCCCGAAGCCCGCCGCCCACGCGGCCATCGCCCGTCCGTTCACGCCGCCCGCATACCAATAGCGCCCGCGACGGTACAGGTCGGCCGCCTCGTAGCGCCCATGTTTCAGGATGAAATAGTCCGCCAGCACCACGCCGAACAGCGGGCAGAACGCCGAGCCGATCAGCAGCAGGAACCCCTCGTACTTCGTCGCGTCGAAGAACAGCGCGATCCCCGTGCCGGCGAGTCCGGCCAGCAGCAC
Source organism: Opitutia bacterium (assembly GCA_009928955.1). Taxonomy (GTDB): domain Bacteria; phylum Verrucomicrobiota; class Kiritimatiellia; order CAIQIC01; family Lenti-01; genus Lenti-01. Next base: position 21,670 of record SABN01000023.1, read on the forward strand.
CAGCGGGCGCGTACCGAGCTTCGGAAAGAGGCTCTGCGCCGACACCGCATTGGAATAGATGTCCAGGAACGTCGTCGTCAGCGTGGACAGCAGCACCACCAGCAGCGCGGGCACCAGCAGGCGATGCTCGCCCATAAGCTGCAGCAGCATCGATTCCGGCGCCCCCGACCCCGTGGCGATCGCCGCGATGAGCCCCGCCGCGAACATCCACGAGCTCACGAAGAAATACCCTCCCCACGTCCCGCGGATCCCGCGCCCCGGCACCGCCGCATGGCGCGTGTAGTCCGACACCAGCGGCATCCATGAGATCGGCATGGCGATGACGAGGTCGAGCCCCAGCATGAACGGCATCGACGGCGCGGATGGCGCCGCCCACAGCTCCCGCCACCCGTAGGTCTTCAGCGCCAGCGCCATCATCGCCACCGACAGCAGCAGCAGCAGCGCCACGCCGACCTTCTGGAGCCGCTTCCACGCGCGGCTGCCCGCCAGCGCCCACCCCGTCGTCAACAGGCCCAGCGCGACGATCCACCCCCGGGCGTTCTCCGCTCCGCCCGCCAGCCCCGCCGCTGCCTGCCCGCCGATCCACAGCATCACCGCCGTCCACCCCACCAGCTGCACCACGTTCAACACCGCCGGCAGGATCGAGCCGCGGTTCCCGAGCGCCCCGCGCGTGCCCACGATGGCCGGCACGCCATGCCGGCTGCCGATCAGCCCCCCCAGCGCCATCGGCGTGTTGCCCAGCAAATGCCCCAGCAAGATGATCCCCAGCCCCGTCAGCAGGCCGAACGACGCCAGCATCCCGCCCGCCCAGATCTCCGACAGCGAAATCGCCGCCCCCGCCCACAGCAGGGCGAAATCCCATTCCCGCAGATTCCGCTCGTGCCCTTCCATCGGTCCGTTCATCGCCATGGCTCGCGCTCCTTTTCCGGGACGCCGGGGAGCCTGCCGCAGCAAAACAAAAGCCGCGGTTCCATCGGAGAAACCACGGCCTGCATCGCAAGCGATCCGCTGTCCCTGCGTTGGAATGATCCAACAGGTTCCAAGGGTTATCCCGCCTCACGGGAACTCTCAGCCTTCTCGATCGAAGACACCCCTAGCGACCAATTTCAAATATCTTTGCGACGATACCACCCTTTGCGCGCCCGTCAAGTCCCGCCCCGATGCATTTCAGGGCGCGACCGGAATGTGCCATGCCATGGAAAACGGCCTTCCGGCCTCAGCCGCGACCGCAGCGGCAGGAGCTGCGGCAGAGGCTCCGATCCACGCAGACATCCGTTATTTCCCCGCCGTTCCGCCCACCAGAATCACTTGGAAGAACACCAGGCGACCCTGGAAATCCACGGACAGCGTGGCTTTGCTGTTCCCGTCCGTGGCCAGAATGGGCTCCGCCAGCGGCAGGAACGGTCCCGCCACGCTGTCGGACAAGGCGATCCGGTAGTAGCGCCCGGCCACGCTGTCCCAGCCCAGTTCGAGCCCATCCGGCATCGGGCTCGCGGACTGGATCCGCAGCACGGAGTCCGCCTGGTTCGGATCGGTCCAGGCCAGGAACTCCTGTCCGTTGGTCAGTCCATCGCCATCCGCATCGGCCGCCGGCCCGCTGGTCGCGGGATCCGCCAGCTCTTCCGGCGTGAAGTGCACGGCGGCCCAGTCGGCATAGGTGCGCCCGGGACCGTCCACGGTCAACAGATACGGCCCTACCTGTCCCCCCCGCCCCGATCCGTTGGGCTGCGGCTCAATCCGAGGTCTGGAGCGCTTGCTCGACCGCCGCGACCAGTTCCTGGTCTTCGGGCGTCGTGCGGCTGCCGTAGCGGGCCAAGACCGCGCCGTTCCGCCCGATGAGAAACTTGTTGAAGTTCCAGGAAATGGCGCCGCCGGATTCCGCGTGGAGCTTCTTGTCGGTCAGATGGGCATACAGCGGATGGATGTCCTTCCCCTTGACCGAAATCTTCGCGAACATCGGAAACGTCACCCCGTAGGTCAGCGTGCAGAAGCTCTTGATCTCCGCTTCCGTGCCCGGCTCCTGCCCCATGAAGTTGTTCGCCGGAAAGCCCAGCACGACCAGCCCCTTGTCCGCATAGGCCTGGTACAGCTTCTCCAGCCCCGCATATTGCTGGGTGAACCCGCACTTGCTGGCCACGTTCACCACCAGCAGCACCTTGCCCCGGTAGTCCGACAGGTTCACGCTCTGGCCGTCGATGCCCTTCACCGTGAAATCATGGATGCTCTTCATGGGTTCCTCTCCGCGAACGCCGACGCACAGTCCGATCCACCCCGCCACCATTCCCATCCACAGCCATTTTTTCATCGGCGCCTCTTTTCAATCCGGAACCCTACCGCCCCTCGGTCCGCTTCGCAACCCGCCCCCCTCGTTTGGCCGAGGATGATTTCCGGATCCGCGGATCAACCGCGGATCGCGCCGGCGGCCGCCGCCGCGAGCGCGGCCCGGCCGATGGGCCCCTCGCGCAAGAGTTCCACCGCCCCGTCCTTCACCCGCACCACCGTGCTGGCCATGCCGCCGGTCGCGGGTCCCGCATCCAGCGCCAGCGAGACATGCGGCGCCAGCGCGTCCCACGCTGCCTGCGCCGTGCGCGCCGGCGGATCGCCCGCGCGGTTGGCGCTGGTCACCGCCGGCAGGAATCCCAGTTCGCGCACCCACGCGAGCGCCACCGGGTGGTCCGGCACGCGGAATCCATCCCACCCCCCCCCCGCGTTGGGCAGCACCATCGTCAACGGCCCCGGCCAGAACGCCGCCGCCAGCCGGCCGGCGATTTCCTCCACATGGATCCCCGCCCGGCGGACGGCCTCGATGCCATCGGCGAAAAACGCGATGCGTTTGGCTTCGTCCCGCCCCTTGGCCGCATAGAGCCGCGCCATCGCTTCCGTCGAATCCGCGCGCGCCGCCACCCCGTAGACCGTCTCGGTCGGAATGATCGCCAGTTCCCCCGCGCGCACGGCCGCCGCCGCGCGGCGGATGGCCTCCGCCGTCGCCGGCAGGATGCCGGTCCGCTCAGGGCTTGCCGACATAGCCGAGCGCCTTCAGGCCCAGCAACACATCCGTCGCCCGCCGCAGATAGGTGTCGTTGCGCGTGCGGTCGCGCAGAGCCCGGTCTTCCTTCTCTTCCTCGGAAAGCGTCTTGCCCTTGCGCAGCACGGGCGCATCCGGCTCGTACACCGTCTCGTCCAGCGCCGCGGCGGTGATCGCCACGTCGGGCACCACGCCGCCCGCGCCCGAATACGTCGTGCCGTCGGCCGTTTTCAGCTGGCGCGTAGCCAGCAGCGCGTAGCGACCCGTGGAGAGCTTGTGCGGCTCGCGGATCAGCGGATCGCCGGAGGTCTCGCGGCCGATGATCATCGCGCCCTTCACGCCGCCGCCCAGCACCGCGGCGAGCAGCTCCGCCGCGCCCGTGGTCTCTTCGTCCACCAGCACCATCAGCGGAATCCGGAGGCGCGGCGCCTCTCCGGACGCGCCGGGACCGACGCCGAGAACTTCGCGGCCGTCCCGCTTCGAATATTCGTACAGCTTGCCGAAGCTTTTGACCGCAAATCCCATGGCGACCGTCCCGACCTCCTCTTCCGCCAGTCCGCCCGCGCCGCGCAGATCCAGGATCGCCCCGAATTTGCCGTCCGTCTGCCATTGCTCCAGCGTCGCCGCGATCTCCGCGCCCGCGCCGGGATGGATCCCCGCCGCCCGCATGTAGCCCATGCCCGCCGGCAGACTTTCCACGTCCGCCAGCGACGATTCCGTCTGGCGCACCCGTTCCACCGTGACGACGCGGCGGACCTCGTTCGTGGCGAGCACGCCGATTTCCAGCGGGGCGTCGTCGCCTTCGGACAGCCGCTCGCGCACGAATTTCTGGGCCGTTCCATCCAGGAGTTCGAGTGGGCCCACCTTCTGGATGAACTCGCCGGGCAGGATGCCTGCGGCCGCTGCGGGCGAATCCGCCCGCACCGCCGCCACCCGGGGCAGGCCGTCCGTCGCCGCCACCGTCAAGCCCGCGTCCCACTCCCGCTCGGAAGCCCGCTGGGTCCGCGCCGTTAGTTCCGCTTCGTCGAGGAACGTCGCCGTGGGCTCGCTGGCGCGGATCAGCGCTTCCAGCAGCGCCGCCTTCGCCGTCCCGTTGGACGGCGCCAGGCGGTTCGCCTCCAGCAGCCGCGCGCCTTCCGCGACGACCTCGCACAAGCCCTGCGCCCATTCCGCCGTCGCTGCGGCCGCCGGCGCCTCCCCGGCGGCCCCAGCCGCCGGGTCGACGCCGGTTGAAGTCACTTGCGCCATCGCATGAAACGCCATCCACATCCCGGCGGCGCCAGCCGCCATCCCCGTCTTCAGTGTCCGTTTCATGCGAGGGCCTTTCCTGCGGATCAGAACCGGATTCCGCCACCGAGCGAGAGGAGCAGATAATTGTTCTCGATGCCGGCCACGTCCGAGTCTCCGCCGGTCTCCCCGGTCACCACGTTGCGCACCTCCATGTCGCCGATGATCAGGTCGATCTGCTGATAGTCCAGCGCGGCGGATACGAACGCGCCATTGAAAAAGCCTTGCGTGAAGGCATAGCGGGCCTCCAGGCCGAAACCCAGCATGTCTCCGCCCTCGAAGCTTTCCTTGAAATGCAGGTCCCGGGCCACGTGTTCATCCCAGTCCGTCGCCGCCACGATCGGACTGTAGGTCAAATAGCCGGAGAAAGTGAAGTTTCCCATCGTCCAGTCCGCGCTCGCGCCCAGATACGGCATCCGGAATTCCTGCTCGTAGTTGATCATGTTGTCGCCGTACAGATCCTGCGGGACATATCCATAATCCGGATAGAGCAGATAGACGCCCCGATCCTCCCACGTCCAGCCATCCTGCTTGTAGCCGGCGAACACGCGCGCCGTCAGGTCGTTCCACGTCACCAGATCCCACGCCACGTTCAGGTCCAGGATGTATCCCGCCGTCACGTCCGCCTCCGACAGCGAATAGTGCGTCCAGTCCGAAAACCCGGGGTTCAGCCAGTCATAGTCGTCCATCTCGCCGCTGCCTTCCGTCAAGGCGATCCACAGGCCGCCGTTGAGCGTCAACTTGTCCATCAGGCGGACCGACAGGCTGCCGCCCCCCATCACGATGCTCTTCAGATCCCAGTCCAGACGGCTCAACTGCCGGCGGCTGCCCGTAACATAGTCATACACATGCTCGTTCGCCTCGCCGTTCAACAGGCCCAGCGACGCCTGCGCCGCGAATGGAATGCCCGCCCCTTCCTTCGGACCCGCGATCGCCGCCGCTTGAAAGGCCGCCCAGGTCGAAAGAGGCAAAAACACCAGCGCCAGCAGAACCAAGATCAGCTTTCTCATCACCCGTTTCTCCTTGTTGTGCAGACTCCGGTCAACCGTGGCGGCGGGAGCCATGACGCCGCATTCGACTGTTGGACAGTCTGATATGCCCCCCTCAGGCCGTAAAGCAGAAAAACGGCGTCCCGCCCGATTTTCCGCCCGGCCTCCGCCCCGCCCCCGTTTGTTTCTTTTTCTTGTCCGCGAACCGGAGCCGAGGCACAATCGTTCTTCAATGGATTCGACCCTTCATATGCCGATCCTGCTCCAGCCCGTGTACAAAGAGTACATCTGGGGCGGCGACCGCCTCATCCACGAATTCCATCGCCGCCTCAACGCCGGCATCTATGCCGAAGCCTGGGAAATCGCCGACCACCCCGACGGACGCACCCGCATCATCAACGGCCCCGACGCCGGAGCCACCCTTTCCGAAGCCATCGCCCGCCGCGGCACCGAACTCCTCGGCAAGGGGCGCACGGACAAGTCTTTCCCCTTGCTCGTCAAGATCATTGACGCACGCGAAACCCTTTCCGTCCAAGTCCATCCCGACGACGCTTCGGCCGCCCGCGTCGGCGGCGAAGCCAAGAGCGAAATGTGGTATGTCCTCTCCGCCACCCCCGACGCCCACATCTATTCCGGATTCCGTCCGGGCGTCACCCCCGCCGATTTCGAGAAAGCCCGCGCCGCCGGAACGATTCCCGCCCTCCTCCAGCGGTTTCCCGCGCGACCCGGCATGATCTTCAACACCCCCGGCGGACGCGTCCACGCCATCGGCGCCGGGTGCCTCCTGCTCGAAGTGCAGCAGGACGCCAACACCACCTATCGCCTCTACGACTGGGACCGCCTCGACCGGAACGGAAAGCCCCGCACCCTCCATCTGGAAAAAGCCCTCCAAGTCATCAATTGGAACCTCACCGGCAGTCCCGTGACTCCGATCCACCCTGAAATCCCCCAGCCCGCCGGCCACTCCGTCCGGCTCCTGCTCGATGATCCCCATTTCCACGTCGAGGAATGGCGCATCTCCGCTCCCTGCCAGATCGAGCACGATTCCCGCAGTTTCTTGATCCTGTTTCCCGTGAACGGCGACGTGCGCATCCGCACCCCGGGCCAGCCCGCCATGATTCTCCAGCACGGAACCACCTGCTTGCTCCCCGCCATCCTCAATTCCTTCACGCTCCAGCCCGCCAAGGCCGGCAACGGCCCCGTGCATCTCCTCGCCACCCGCCGGCCCTAGCCGCGCAGACAAATGCGCACACCTGCGGTTTTCAGCCTTGTCCTCGCCGCATCATATTCCTTCTTGCTTATAAACTGCTGTATTTATAAATATAGCCACTGTGCTATATTTATAAATACAGCACTTAAAGGAGTCCGATGCGTAATCTCAACCCGACGCTGTGGCGCACCTGCCGGATGCTCTCCGGAACGACGCGCATCCACCTGTTGCACTGTCTGGAAGAACGTTCCGGACGCAACGTGTCCGAGTTGGCCCGGGCGGTTGGCGTGGGGCTCTCCGCCGCCAGCCAGGAACTGCGGCGCATCCAATCGCGCGGCCTGCTCCAAGCGGAACGCCGGCAGGCTTCCCTGATCTATCGCTTCGGGGCCGATCCCCAAGTGCCTTCCGCCGCCCCTATCCTCAAAGCCCTTCACGCCGCGCTATCCACCCGCGGCCCCGAAGATGACGAGCGCATCCAAGCCATCGCCCATGGACTCGCCCATCCCAAGCGGATCGCCTTGCTCAAATCGCTCATGGACTCTCCGAAAAGCGCCTTCGCCCTGCAAAAGAATTTCCACCTGTCCTTCCGCACCATCGACCGCCACCTCCGGACCCTGCTGGAAAGCGGCCTCGTCCGCCGCGAAAACCGGACGCTCCACCCAATGCCGCCCACCCACCCCCTCGCCAAGGCCCTCCTCAAGCTCCTTCCGGCCTGACCCGCTTGCGCCGCCGAACACCATCGACTACCCTCCCGCCATGAGTTCCGCCCATGCAACCCATCCGCCCATCCGTTCCGCCGCGCTGATCGGCCTCGGCGCCGTCGGCACGCTCTACGCCGCCCAGATCTCCGCTCGCGATCCCCGGTGCCTCCGCATCGTCGCCGATGCCGCCCGCATCGCCCGTTATCGCGCCGATCCGCCCTCCCTCAACGGCCGGCGCCTCGATCTGGTCTACGGCACGCCGGAGGAATCCGGCCCGCCGGCCGATCTGGTCCTCGTCGCCGTCAAATCCACCTCCCTCGCCGACGCCCTTCCCGCCATCGCCTCGCGCCTGGCCGAGCATACCCAGATTCTCCCGCTGCTCAACGGCATCACGGCGCAAGACGTCCTCGCCGACGCCTTCGGCGGACCCCGCGTCCTTTACGGCTTCGTCTACTGTTCGAGCGCCATGCGCACCGGCAACGCCGTCGTGCAGGGCGGCGGCGAAAAAATCGTCTTCGGCGAAGCGACCAACAGTCCCCCGTCCCCGCGCGTCCGGGCCGTCGCCGATTTCTTCGACCGCCTCGGCATCCGCCACGACGTCCCCGCCGACATGCGCGCCGCCCAATGGAAAAAGTTCATCCTCAACGTCGGCATCAACCAGGCCCAGGCCGTCCTGCGCGCGCCCTCCCGCGAAATCCAGCAAACCCCCGAAGCCCTGCGCTTTGCCCGTACCCTCATGGACGAAGCGGCCGCCGTCGGCGTGGCCCTCGGCATCGCCGGCGCGGCCGACGTCCCCGCCTGGGCCGAAGGCGTCATTCTCGGCGCCGCGCCCGAAAACAAAACGTCCATGCTCCAGGACGTCGAAGCCGGACGCGTCCCCGAAATCGACCTCTTCGCCGAAACCGTCTGCCGCCTCGGCAACCAATGCGGCATCCCCACCCCCGCCAACGAAATGGCCCTCCGCCTGCTGAAACCGGCTTGAAAGCCAAATTCATAGCCGACACGGGGGGCGGCCCTTCACAAAGCCATTATCCCAGGATTCCGGATCTACTCGTTGACGTGCACGACGGTCGCCGGCGGAAAGCCGTTGAACCACGTCGACGACGCGTGGCTGTAGGCGCCGATGTTCTCGCTGTAGACCAGATCGCCGATCTCCAGATCCGGCAATTCTTCCGATAGGCCGATCGTATCCAGCGCGTCGCACGTGGGCCCGAATACCGCGCACAGCTGCGTCGGCCCCTTCTTGAACGCCTTCACCGGATAGGTGCAGTGGTCGAAGATGATCCCCGAATACGTGTGGTACACGCCGTCGTTGATGTAGTAGCACCGCTTGCCGTCGCGGTCGGCCTTGCCGATGACCTCGGCCACCAGCGTGCAGGCCGTCGCCACCAGGAAGCGCCCGGGCTCCGCCAGGATCGCCACGTCCTTCGGGAACAGCCGCTTGCACTCGGCGTTGATCACCTTCGCCAGCTCCTTGAGCGGCTTCACGTTCGCATCGTAGGGCGCCGGGAACCCGCCGCCGATGTCGAGCTGCTTCATGTCCTTGAAGCCCCGCAGCCGCGCTTCCTTGAAGATGCCCGCCGCCAGGTTCAGCGCCTGCACGTAGTTCTGGAAGTTCGTCGTCTGGCTGCCCACGTGGAAGCTCAGCCCCTCGACCACCAGCCCCGCCGCGTGCGTCTGCTCGATCAGGTCCACCGCCCGCCCGGGATCGGCGCCGAACTTCGACGACAGCTCCACCATCGCCCCGGTGTTCGGCACCTTGATCCGCAGCACCATGCCCGCGTGCGGCGCGTACTTCTTCACCTTGCGGATCTCCTCCGCGTTGTCGAAGGTCACCAGCGGCTTGTACGGCTCCAGCTCCAGCAGCGTCTCCTTCGCCTTGATCGGATGGGCGTAGATGATCTTGTCCCAGATGAAGTCCTGGCGCGCCTTCGGCGACAGGCCCTCGATGTTCGCATGCACCGTCCGGAATTCGGCGATGGAGGCCACGTCGAAGCTCGCGCCGGCCTTGTACAGCGTCCGCACGATCTCCGGCATCGAATTCGCCTTCACCGCGAAGTACGGCTGCACCCGCGGCAGATACCGCTTGAACTCCGCCAGGTTCTTCCGCAACTGCTCGTGGTCCACCACGAACAGCGGCGTCCCGCATTCCTTCGCCAGTTTCTTCAGCCGCGCCTGCGTGACCATGGATTCAGCCCTTTCTGCGGACGGGATTGCGCCGCCCGCCTACGTGTAGTCCTGCACCAGGAAGTTCTTGAACTGCCAGGGATCCTTCTTGTCGATCGACGGCCGGTTGAAGCCCTGGAAATGGTTTTCGTAGTGCTTCAGCGGGGTCCAGTCGGACGGGATCGACCGGTTGTTGCCGAGATACGGCGCCGCCACGCCCAGCACGAACTCGTGCGGCAGGTCCTCCGGCGAACACACGCCCTGGTCGGCGTGGTCCATCATCCACAGGCACGCCGCCACCACGGAGATCGCCACCTGCAGCGTCGTCGCGTTCTGGTGCGGCACCATCTTGCGCGCGTGGGCGATGCTCAGGTCGCTGCCCGTCCACCACGAGTTGAACGCATGGCCCATGATCAGCGCGCCGAGGACGTCGTTGCCGGCCGTGATCTCGTCGCCCATGATGCGCAGCTTCGGTTGCAGCTCGTAGTTGCGGCCGCGCAGCTCGTGCAGCGAGATGATCGCCGCGTCGCACGGGCAGTACGCGTAGTGCATCGTCGGGCGGTACGCCGCCTTGCCGTTCTTCCACACCGTCAGGAAGTCGCTGATCGTGAACGCCTCGCCGTGGCGCACCACCATGCCTTCCACCGTGTAGTGCGGCACCCAGGTGCGCACGCGCGTGTTCATGCCCATCCGCGCCAGGCAGATCTGGTTCTGCGGTCCCGTCTTGTGCGTATAGGCCAGCGCCGGCAGCTCCTTCTCGTGCGTGCCCCAGCCCAGCTCCGCCGTCGTGATGCCTTCCTCGCGGAAGCCCTCGATGCTCCACGTGTTCACGAACTCGTCCACCGCCTTCGGCACGTCCGACACCTGCGTGTCGCGCTCGCTGCAATGGATCACCTTCACGCCCAGCTCCATCGCCAGCTCGTTGAAGACCTGCGTCCGGGCCAGGTGCCCGATCTTCTCCGCCTGCGCGCCCTTGACCTTCTTCTCGGCCACCGCGGCGGCCGCGATGTCCAGCAAGCCGCGCTTCGTCCAGTGCGAAATCAGCCCCGGGTTCGCGCCGTGTTCCAGCACCGCCGTCGCCCCCGGCTCCTTCCATTTCGCCAGCATCTTGCGGATGGCCATGCGGCGGAAATACAGCGTCTTTTCCGTCGGATGCTTGTTCTTGGCCCCCGCGTACGGATCCCACAGCTCGATGGACGTGTTGATGTAGAGCACGCCCGCGTCGTGGCACCACTGCAGGATCTCGCAGCAGTCGATGTTCCACGCCAGATCGATCAGCAGATCGCCGGCCTTCAGGAACTTGCCCAGCTTCGCGTCCATGTTCTCGCGCGTGATCCGGTCGCGGACGTATTTCACCCCCTGCGCGATCCACGGCTTCAATTCCGGGCGCTTGTTCTCGAAGTCCATCACGGTGATCTTCGCGCACGGGATCTTCGCCCGCTTGACCAAAATCGGCAGCGCGCACTGCGCCACCGAACCGTAACCGACCATCAGAATCTTGCCCGAGAATTTCGCCATGATTTGTTGTTTCCTTTCGTTGAACCAATCCATGCGCCCCTTATCGCAGATGAAAAATCCCCGTGCAAGCGAGAACCCCCTCCCGCCCGCATGTTTTTTCCGCGCCTCCGGCGCCGTTTGCCTGTTCCCCGCCGGCCGCCCCTCTGCTAGGATGCCCCCCGATGAACCGTCGAAAGCCCTACAACAAAGGCCAGTGGCAGGTCGCCCGCGAGCGCTTCCGCATCGAGGCCTTCGCGCCGCCCGCGCCCGACGCCGGCGCGACGCCGCTCGGCGCGCTCATCCCCGGCGCGCTCAAGGGCATGAAGCTCGACGCCCATGCGCAGGTCTCCCGGATCGCCGAGGCCTGGCCCGAGCTCGTCGGTCCGCAGCTCGCCGCCAACACCCGGCCCGCGCATCTCGAGAACAAGCTTCTGACCGTCTTCGTCTCCCATCCCATGTGGCTCTTCGAGCTCCGCGGCGCCCCCGCCGCCGAAATCCTCGCCCGCCTCCAGGCCCAGTGCGGAAAAAACGAGATCAAAAACATCCGCTGGTCCATTAACCCCGACCCGCCCGCCCGATGATGCGCCCCGCCCCCCCTGCGTTTGGTGGCCGCATGGGATTTTTCCACAGTGTGGAAAACTTTTTTCCATTGCGTGGAAAAATCCGGAAATTTTTTTCCATTGCGTGGAAAACTCTTCTCCGTCCGCCATTCTTCATTCTTCATTCTTCATTGTTGATTCTTTCTGCCTCCCCCGCCGCCGCCGGCTGGCTCGAACCGACCCCCGAAGGCCCCGTCCTCAACGTGACGCTCTTTGATCTGCCCGACCCCTCCCGCACCGACCCCTCCACCCGCGCCGAGCTCGCCGTCCAGCGCGAATTCCTCGCCCAAGCCCCCGGCTTCCTCCGCGCCCGCCAAGCCGCCGACCCCGGCCGCTACGGCGCGCTCGACCTCTCGGCCCTCTCCCTCCGGCTCCACCGCTTCTCCGGCATCAAGGTCGAGGGCATCGAAAGCACCCTTCTCGCCATCGCCGGCAACGTCGCCCCCGACGTCCTCTACGTCAACTTCCGCCAATCCGACACCTACATCTCCCAAGGCTTCCTCCATCCCCTCGACCTCCCCGAAGACGCCTATTTCTCCGCCCTCTCCGCCGACGAGGTCGCCCGCCGCATCCACCCCAAGATCGAACCCGTCATCCGCCGCCCCGGCCCCGACGGCGTCCCGCGCGTCTGGGCCATGCCCGGCGGCCCGCCGCTGGGGCGCGTCGTGCTCTATCGCCGCGACCTCTTCGAAGCCGCCGGCCTCCCCGCCCCCACGCCCGACTGGACCTGGGCGGATTTCCATCGCGCCTGCCGCGCCGTCGCCGATCCCGCCAACGGCGTCTACGCCATCGGCCTCTCGCGCGGCAAGCACGAGTCCTATCTGTGGATGCCCTTCCTCTGGGGCGCCGGCGGCGACGCCCTCGTCTTCGACGAATCCGAAAACCGCTGGCGCGCCGTCTTCGATTCCCCCGCCGCCGCCGAAGCCCTCGAGTTCTACATCCGCCTCACCACCGAACCCTGGACCGACGCCGGCGGCCGCCCCCGCCGCGGCTACGCCCTCAAGGACACCGCCGAAGTCTCCCTCAAGTGGCGACGCGGACAGCTCGCCATGCTCTTTTCCTACATCGATCAAAAGGTGTTCGCCAACCTCAACCCCGACCTCACCGGCATCGTCCCCCTCCCCCTCGGCCCCGCCGGACGCGGCACCGAGATCAATTCGCGCATGATGGGACTCTTCGCCGGCGTCACCAATCCCCTCGTCCGCGACGCCGCCTGGGAATACATCCGCTTCCAGAATTCCACCGAAGCCGCCGCCCTCCGCGTGCAACACCTCGTCGAAGGCGGCTTCGGCCGCTTCCTCCCGCCCGACACGCTGATCGAACACGGCTACGAATCCATCGCCGCCACCCTCCCCGCCGAATGGCGCGACTGCCTCCCCATCGCCCTCGCCGACAGCCGCCCCGAGCCCTACGGACGAAATGCCAACGTCATCTACGACATCCTCACCACCCCCATCCGCCGCGCCGAGGAACTCGCCCTCGCCGGACGCCTCTCCGACGACCCCTCCACCCGCCGCGCGCAACTCCTCGACCTGCTCGTCGACGCCCGCAAAAAGGCCGACGCCGACATGCTCGGCATCGTCCCCCCCAAGGAACTCCGCACCCGCCGCGCCGCCGCCGCGATCCTGTTGCTGGCGCTGGCCGCGAGCGTTGTTTTCGCCATCCGTCAAATGGCGAAACTGTTTTTGGGCAAGGCAGGGACGGCGCGGCGCGCCGTCCGGATCGGCCGGCCCCGTCACGGAATCGCCCTGCTGCTCCTCCTCCTCCCCGCCGCCGCCACCATCCTCCTCTGGGCCTACATCCCCCTCTTCCGCGGCGCGGCCATGGCGTTCTTCGACTACCGCATCTTCGGCGCCTCCACCTGGGTCTTCCTCGACAACTTCGCCAACCTCCTCTGGGACCCCGACTGGTGGCAGGCCCTGCTCACCTCCGCCCGCTACTCGTTCCTCGTCATCTCCATGACCTTCCTCCCGCCCATCCTCCTCGCCATCCTCCTGCAGGAAGTGCCGCGCGGCAAGATCGCCTTCCGGCTCGTCTTCTATCTGCCCGCCTCCATCACCGGCCTCGTCGTCATCCTCCTGTGGAAGACCTTCTATGAGCCCTCCGAAGCCGGCCTCCTCAACCGCCTCGTCCTGCAGATCCCCGCCGTGGCCTGGATGCTCTTGGCGCTCGCCCTCGCGGGACTGGCCATCCATCTCGCCCGCCGCCTCCTGAACCACGCCCTCTGGAAGCCCGCCCTCTTCGTCCTCGCCGCCGGCCTCCTCCTCGCCGCCGCCCCCCTCGGCCCCCTGCGCGAAATCTGGCGCGCCGGCGGGTGTACAGATGTTTACAAACATCTGTCGTTCCTCCGGGCGACGTTGCCCGAACCCGTCCGCTGGCTCGACGACTCGCGCACCGCGCTCTTTTCCTGCGTGCTCCCGATGCTCTGGGCCGGCATGGGCCCCGGCTGCCTCATCTACCTCGCCGCGCTCAAGGGCATCCCCGACGACCTCTACGAGGCCGCCGACATCGACGGGGCCTCCTTCACCGACAAGATCCTCTTCGTCATCTTCCCCACCCTGCGCCCGCTGCTGGCCATCAACTTCGTCGGCGTCTTCATCGCCTCGTGGCAGGCCGAGGCCAACATCCTCGCCATGACCGCCGGCGGCGCGCGCACGGAAGTCGCCGGCCTCCACATCTTCTACAAGGCCTTCATTTTCCTCCGCCTCGGCCCCGCCACCGCCGCCGCCTGGATGCTCGGCTGCATGCTCGTCGGCTTCACCCTCTACCAGCTCCGCATCCTCTCCCGCGTCGAATTCCGCGCCAACCGCGAAGAAAAATAGCCGGCGGCGCCCGCAAGCTGTCGCGACTCTTTGAAAATGTCCCCTTGTAACTCAATAGAAATGTCCCCATCACGGGACTCCTGCAACCAGGCAAGGAGGCCCGATGGAGAGGATC
>SABN01000264.1 GCA_009928955.1 Opitutia bacterium
GATATCCTTGCGCTCGACCTTCTCGGCCAGCAACCAATCCACCGCGCGCGAAAACTGCGGCCAGCCCTTGGTGGCCTCGCCCGCGGGCAGCGCCAGCGCGGTCATCGCCACATCGCCCAGCCCCGCGCGCAGTGCCTCCAGATGCAGCGCGCCCACGGTTTCGTCGGTCAGCACCGCCACCCGCGGGCGGCGCAGCAAGGGCGCGATCTGCGCCCCCGCCTCGGCCAGAAGCCCGGCTCCGATCCGCACCTCATAGGCGCGGGCGCCCAGTTCCACCCGGACCGTTTCGCGCATCATGCCCCTGCCCCTTTGTGTCCTGCCGAAAATATCCCCGGCGTCACCGCCAGCGCCGCAATCACCTTGTCGGCCATGCCCTCGATGCTCAGATCGGGCTCTGCGTCAACCGCCACCTGCGCCAGCGCATAGGCCGCCCAGACCCCCGCGCCGATTCCAGCCAAGGCCCGCAGCACCTCTTGCGGCGAGTGGCCCGTCTCGCGGAACAGCAGCCACAAGATCCCCGCCGACACCAGCGCCGACCCTCCGATTCGAAGCATGTTTTTCACATCGTCATTCTATCCCCGCGCCGCCCGGAAAGAAAATCTTTTCCGCCTCCTGCCGCTCCGCTACCCTCTGCGGCCATGAAGACCTTCTTCCGCCTCTGCTTCCGGCTGGCGCGCGGCGCGCTCTTCCTGCTCGGCCTCCTCGCGCTCCTCTTCGCCGCCGCCCAGTTCACGAATCTGCCCTGGCGCGCCTATCGAAGCCTCTCCGGAATCCCCGCCCCCTGCCCCCACCCGCCTTCCCACCTCCTCGTCATGGGCGGCAGCGGCATCCCCGGCGAGTCCGGCCTCATGCGCACCTTCTACGCCGCCCAAGCCGCCGCCCGCCACCCCGACGCCACCGTTCTCGTCGCCATGCCCCTGGACGCCGCTTCCTCCGACGCCTCCCGCGCCTATCTCGAGGAACTCCGCCTCCGCGGCGTCCCGCCCGAACGCATCCGCATCCTGCCCGGCGGGCGCAACACCCGCGAACAAGCCCTCCGCCTCTGCGAAACCCTCGCCGGCCAAACGAATCCCCCCCACGTGCTCCTCGTCAGCGACCCCGCCCACATCCGCCGCACCGCCGCCTGCATCCGGAAAGCCTGCCGGGAAAACGGAAGCCCCCTGCATCTCGCGGCTCTCCCCGCCCACGCCCTCTCGATCGAGGATCCACTCCCCGGGCGCGCCGCCGACCGCGACGCCTCCCCCGCCGCCGCCGTCCCCGCCGTCCCCGCCGGCGCCTCCCGGCGCTTCCGATACGATCTCTGGAACAACCTCGGCTATTCGCAGGACGCCCTCCGCGAATATGCCGCCCTCCTCTACTACCGGCTGCGCGGATGGATCTGACCGACCGCCGCCATTGTCCTTTGACAGCGGCCCTGTCGCGACTCTTTGAAAATGTCCCCTTGTAACTCAATAGAAATGTCCCCATCACGGGACTCCTGCAACCAGGCAAGGAGGCCCGATGGAGAGGATCG
>SABN01000265.1 GCA_009928955.1 Opitutia bacterium
ACGGTTAGGTACCGGCACCGCAAGTTTACCGCGTCCGCGGTTCCCTTGTCGCGCCCTGCCCGCTGTTTGCGGTCGGTTCCAACATCCAAGGAACCGACACAATGACCCAACCCGCACGCAAGCCCAAACCCACCACCGCGAAGTTACGCGCCGACCGTGATTTTCAGGCCCCACCCGACATCGGCAAGCCGGATCAAGGCGTTACCGATGATTGCTTAGACGGCATCGACCCCGAACCGAAAACCGGATCGACCGGAACTAACCCACCAAAACCCTCAAACCCACCACGCGGCGTCCTGGCACTGACGCGGATCACCGCGCGCCGACCGTCGATCCTGACGAAGACATTCAACCTGGACGGCTTCGGGAGCCTGATAAAAGGCTCGGTCGCGAACCTGACGGAAGGACTCGCCGAGACCCTGCACGTACCCGACCTGAACGCCTTCGCCGCATTGCTCGACGCCCTGCCGGCGAGCGCCGCCCTGGTCTATGGCGTTGCGGACGGTCACCCGAAAGCCCGTGTCGTCTCGGAGAAACACGCCAAGGCAAACCCGGACGCGATCACCCGGACCCGGCGATACTTCGGATTCCGCCGCGCGCCTGGCGTTTTGATGCTGGACCACGACGCGAAACCCGATCACCTGATCGAGCCCGCGGCCCTGATCGCCGCCTTAAAGGTCGCCGCGCCTTGTCTCGACACTGCGCCGATGCTTTGGCGTGCGTCGGCATCGTCCGGGATCGAGACCGCCGACGGCAAGGCCCTGACGGGGATCACCGGGCAACGCGTCTATATTCCGGTCGCCGACTCCGGTCTGATTCCAAAGGCCGGGAAGGCCCTGACCGATTTGTTGTGGGCGAGCGGTCAAGGCTGGATCGAGATCGGCAAGGCCGGGCAAGCGTTGGAGCGTTCGATTGTGGACGCGTCGGTCTGGCAACCCGAACGCCTGGACTTCGCCGCACCACCGCAGATCGGCCCCGGACTGACCCGCAACCCGCCGCCGTCCAGGATCGATGGCGACCCCGCCGCCTTGTTCGATCTCAAGGAGCTGATCGCACTCGCCGACGGCACGGTTCAAGCCCGCGCATCCGCCGCCCGAAAGGCCGCACGCGCCGCCGCAAAGCCCGAATTGATCCAGGCCCGAGATCAATGGGTAGAGGAAACCGCGACAACGCTCGCCACCGAGCACGGGCTCGACATCGAGGACGTTAAAACGACGCTCCGACGCGCCGCCGATCGCCGCGAGCTTACGGGCGATTTTGTCTTGAAGTGTTCCGACGGATCGACACCCCGCGTCGGCGATTTGCTCGACAACCTTGAAAAGTGGCACGGCAAGCGGTTTGTGGATCCGCTGGAGCCCGACTATTCATCTGACAACCGTATCGCATGGGCGAACCTGCGAAGCGGAGGCCGGCCCTATCTGTTTTCGCACGCGCATGGTGGAAGGCGGTTTTACCTGATTCGCCCGTCTGCTCGAATCGAGCTCAAGAAGGGCGACCGCGCCCGCGTG
>SABN01000024.1 GCA_009928955.1 Opitutia bacterium
CGGCTTCTCCGGCGCCGACCTCGCCAACCTCATGAACGAAGCCGCCCTCCTCGCCGCCCGCCGCGGCGCCGACGCCATCGTCGAAAAGGATCTCGAGGAGGCCCGCGACAAGGTCCGCTGGGGCCGCGAGCGCCGCTCGCGCGTCCTCGACGACAAGGAAAAGCGGATGACCGCCTGCCACGAGGCCGGCCATGCCATCGCCCTCGCCCTCACCGAAGGCACCGAACCCCTCCACAAGGTCACCATCATCCCGCGCGGACGCGCCCTCGGCGCCACGATCCAGCTCCCCGAGAAGGACAAGTACACCGAAAGCCGCAAGCAGCTTCTCGGCATGATCGTCGGCACCATGGGCGGCCGCGCCGCCGAAAAAATCTGCTTCGGCGAAATCACCACCGGCGCCGCCTCCGACATCAAGCAGGCCACCCACATCGCCCGCCTCATGGTCACCGAATGGGGCATGAGCGACGAACTCGGCCCCCAATCCTTCGGCACCCGCGACGAAATCCTCTTCTTCGGCCGCGAAGTCTCCCGCTCCAACGACATCTCCGAAGACACCGCCCGCAAGATCGACGCCGAGGTCAAGCGCATCATCGACGAATCCTACGCCAAGGCGCTCGACCTCCTTTCCCAGAACCGCGCCAAGCTCGACCTCCTCACCAACATCCTCATCGAGCGCGAATCCCTCGACGGCCGCGATGTCGACGAACTCCTCGCGCATGGCCGACTCCTCTCCGCCGCGGAACGCAACGCCGCCGACGCCGCCAAAGCGGCCGTCGCGAAGTCCGCCCCGCCGGCCGAATCGCCTCCCGCGCCCCCCCCGGCTTAGCTGCGGCTCATCGGTTTTCCACGCAATGGAAAAAGATTTTCCATTTTTTCCACGCAATGGAAAAAAGTTTTCCACCCCGTGGAAAAACAGGCCCGATTTTTCCACGCCGTGGAAAAAAGTTTTCCACCCCGTGGAAAACTTTCCTGCTCAGTTGTCTCCTGTCCCCCGTCCCCTGTCTCCTCCCCTCCTCATGGGCATCCTGAACCTCACGCCCGACTCCTTCTCCGACGGCGGCCGCTTCCTCGATCCCGCCGCCGCCGAGGAGCAGGCCCTGCGCCTCGAAGCCGATGGCGCGCAGATCCTCGACATCGGCGCCGAATCCACGCGCCCCGGCCATGCGCTCGTTTCCGAAGAGGAGGAACTCCGCCGCCTCCTCCCCGTCCTCGACCGCCTCGCCGGAAAATTGAACATCCCGATCTCCATCGATACGAGCAAGGCCCCCGTCGCCCGCGCCGCCTTCGACCACGGCGCCGCCATCCTGAACGACGTCGCCGCCCTCTCCCGCCCCGGCATGGCCGACTTCGCCCGCGAAGGCGATTTCCCCGTCCTCCTCATGCACGGCGTGGCCCATGTCCTCCCCGATGCCGATGCCGCGCCCTCCGCTACCATCGCCGCCTGGCTCGCCGGGCGCATCGCCGAACTCGGCCTCGACCAAGAACGCCTCGTCCTCGATCCCGGCATCGGCTTCGGCACCACCCGGCCGCAGGATGCGGCGATCCTGGAAAACCTCGCGCCCCTCGCCGCCCTCGGCCATCCCCTCCTGATCGGCCTCTCCCGCAAGCGCATCGTCCGCACCCTGCACCCCGACGCGGACCGCGACCTCGCCAGCGCCCAGATGGCCCTCCGCGCCTGGCAAAACGGCGCGACGATTCTGCGCCTGCATGAATTGCGCCCGTTCACCGAATGGTTCCGGAAGGAAATCGCGCCATGAGCCTGTTCCCCGTCAGCTTTGAAAAGGAAGACCAGCTCGTCCTGCGCATGGCCAAGCTCGGCATCCTGGAAAGCGACCTGCAGGAATGGTTCATCCGCGGCGGCGGCCCCGGCGGACAGAAGACCAACAAGACCTCCTCCACCGTTTGCCTGCGCCACAAGCCCACCGGCCTCGAAGTCCGCTGCGCCCAGGAACGCTCCCAATCCCTCAACCGCTTTCTCGCCCGCCGCGACCTCTGCGACAAGATGGCCGCCAAGATCCACGGCGAAAAGTCGAAGAAGGAGCAGGAGCGCGAGAAAATCCGGCGCCAGAAGCGCCGCCGCTCCCGGCGGCAGACCGCGATCATGGTCGACGCCAAGAAAAAGCACGGCGCGAAAAAAGCCCTGCGCCAGAAGCCGTCCCGCGACGAGTGAATCGCGCAACCGCCTTGTAGGGGCTCAGCTTGCTGAGCCCGCTTCGGCTGCCGAATATAGATCCCGGTCCGAGCAAGCTCGGCCCCTACAACTGGACGAATCGACGTTTCTCACCCCTCGCGCGAAATATCCGCGCCCAGCGCGCGCAGGCGCGCCTCGATGCGCTCGTAGCCGCGGTCGACCATCTCGGCCTGCTCGATGATCGTCGTCCCCTTCGCGCACAGCGCCGCGATGATCAGCGCCATGCCCGCGCGGATGTCCGGGCTCGTGATCAGCTGCGCCCGCAGCTTGACCGGCCCGCTCACCACCACGCGGTGCGGATCGCACTGCACCAGCGTCGCCCCCATCTCCAGCAGCCGGTCCACGAAATACATCCGGCTTTCGAACAATTTCTCGAAGAACAGGACCTCGCCGCGCGTCTGCGTCGCCAGCACCAGCGCCACGCTCAGCAGGTCCGAGGGAATCGCCGGCCAGATGCCGTCCTCCATCTTGGGAATCGCCCCGCCCAGATCCTTGCGCACGCGCAGCGCCTGCCGCGCGGGCAGCACCAGCTTTCCGCCGGCGATCTTCCACTCCACGCCCAGGCGCCCGAACGCCCGCTGCATCACCTTGAGCGTCGTGGCGTCGGGCAGTTCCGTCACCGTCAGCGCCCCGCCCGTGGCGACCGCCGCCGCGAGGAAGCTGCCGATCTCGATGTAGTCGGGTCCCACGCGGTGCTTGGCGCCGCCGAGCTGTTGGACGCCTTCGATCTCGATGCGGTTCGTGCCGAGCCCCGTGATCCGCGCGCCCATCTTCTTCAAGAGCGCGCCCAGATCCTGCACATGCGGCTCGCCGGCCGCGTTGGTGATCACCGTGCGCCCCGGCGCGAGCGTCGCGGCCATCAGGATGTTCTCGGTGGCCGTCACGCTGGCCTCGTCCAGCAGGATCTCCGCGCCGCGGAATGTTCCCCGCCGCAGATGGAACGCATCGCGCTTCCACGCCATGCCGATGCCCAGCTGATCGAGCCCCTCGAAATGCGTGTCGAGCCGGCGGCGGCCGATCACGTCGCCGCCCGGCGCAAAGAGCGTCGCGCCGCCGCGCCGGGCCGGCAGCGGGCCGGCCAGCAGGATCGCGCCGCGGACCTTCGCGCAGAGATCCCGGTCCAGGGCGGTTTTCGCCAACCCCTTCGCGCACAGCTCGACGGCGTGCCCCCGGCGCGCGACCGCCACGCCCAGGTCGGCCAGCAGGAGGAGCATGTTCTCCACGTCGAGGATGTTCGGCACGTTCTCCAGCACCAGCGGCGCGTCGGTCAGCACGCAAGCGGCCAGCATCGGCAGCACCGCGTTCTTGTTGCCCAGCGGCTGGAAGACCCCGCCGATCTTCCTCCCGCCCCGGATGATGAAGCGCGCCATGCCCGGACTCCCGCCGCTATTCCACCGTGACGCTCTTGGCCAGGTTCCGCGGCTTGTCGATGTCCGCCCCGCGCGCCTTGGCGTTGTGATAGGCGAACAGCTGCAGGGCGACGACGTTGATCAGCGGCGAGAATTCCTCGAGGGTCGCCGGCACGGGGATGAGGTCCTGCGCGATGCCGCGCAACGTCCCGTCGCCTTCCGCCACGACGGCGATGATGCGCCCCTTGCGCGCCTCGACCTCCTTGAGGTTCGAGATCATCTTGCCGTGCACCTCGTCGGCCGTCGGCGTGCAGAGGCACACCACCGGCAGGAACTCGTTGATGAGCGCGATGGGCCCGTGCTTCATTTCGCCGGCCGCGTAGCCTTCGGCGTGCTGGTAGGAGATCTCCTTGTTCTTCAGCGCGCCTTCGAGGGCGATCGGATAGTTGAACCGGCGGCCGATGTAGAGCGCGTTGAAGCACTCGTAGTACTTCTGCGAAATCGCCCGGATGTGGTCCTGCTGTTCGAGCACGCGGTGGATGGCGTCCGGAATCCGGCCGAGCTCCGCCGTCAGCTCCCGCTCCCGCTTCGCGTCCAGCGCGCCGCGCAAGCGCCCCAGCCGGATGGCCAGCAGGGCGAAGGCCATCAGTTGCGCGGTGAAGGCCTTGGTGGAGGCCACGCCGATCTCCGGCCCGGCCTGCGTCAGCAGCGCCGCATCGCTTTCGCGCAGCAGCGTGCTGCCCGAAACGTTGCAGATGCCGAGCACCTGGCAGCCCATCCCCCGCGCCAGCCGCACCGAGGCCAGCGTGTCCGCCGTCTCGCCCGACTGCGACACCGCGATCACCAGCGTGCGCTCCGGCAGGCGCGGGCCGCGATAGCGGAACTCGCTGCCCAGATCCGTCTCGCACGGGATGCCCGCCCACCGCTCGATCAGCAGGCGCCCATACATCCCCGCATAGTGGGCCGTGCCGCAACTGAGGATCAACACGCGCTGCAGATCGGGCGCCGCCGCCGCCAGCAGGGCCGCGGCTTCGCCCAGATCCACCGAACCGTCCTTCCCGACATGCGCGTCCAGCAGCGTACGCAGCCCGCGCGGCTGTTCGTGGATCTCCTTCAGCATGAAGGTCTCGAACCCCGCCCGCTCCGCCGCCTCGGCCCGCAGGGTGACGGCCTTGATCTCCGGCACCACCGGCGTCCCGTCCAGCTTCGTCAACGCCACGCCGGCCGGCCGCAGCTCCGCCACCTCGCCGTCGTTCAGATAGATCACCTTCTTCACGCGGTTCAGGATGGCCGGCACGTCGCTGGCGATGTATTGCTCGCCCTCGCCCACGCCGATGATCAGCGGGCTGCCGCAGCGCGCGGCGTAGAACACGCCCGGCTCGTCGCGGAACACGATGCCCAGCGCATAGGCGCCTTGGGCGCGCCGCAGCGCCTCCCGGACCGCGTCGGCCGGGCTCTTCCCGCCGGCCTTCCGGATCTCCTCGATCAGGTGGGGGATCACTTCCGTGTCGGTCTGCGACCGGAACACGTGCCCCTGGGCCTCCAGTTCCGCCCGCAAGGAAAGATAGTTTTCGATGATGCCGTTGTGCACCACCGCGATGGTTCCGGAACCATCGAGATGCGGATGGGAATTGGCTTCGGAGGGCTCTCCGTGCGTGGCCCAGCGCGTGTGGCCGATGCCCAGCCCCCCGGCGAGCGGGCTCGCGTCGAGCGCCTCTTCCAAACTCGAAAGGCGTCCCACCCGCTTGCGGACGGCCAAGACGCCGTCGGCCTGCAACACCGCCACGCCGGCCGAGTCATAGCCCCGGTATTCCAGCCGCTTCAGCCCCTCGATCAACAGCGGAACCGCGTTCTTCGGCCCCACATATCCCACGATGCCGCACATGCTCCGATCCTTTCGCCGTTCAGTTCATCCCAAAACCAATTAAACGGAAAAGACCGGGATCACGCAACGGTGCCCCGGTCCATTCATGCGGAATGGCAGATCCGTTAGGAGCCAGGTCCGACCACGACGAGCGAGATGCCCGTCGCCGGGGCCTGGGCCGGATTCATCAATTCGCTCGTCAGTTGCTGTCCCTTCAGCGAGAAGGAGGAGCCGCCCTTGAGAACGGCCACCATGCCGGCGGTCCCGAAAGGATCCACGGTCAGCAGGGTGACGGGTCCCGGCGTCGTCGGAACCGCCGCGGGACCGTTCTTGGTGTAGAGCCAGGTGGTCCCCTCGTTCGGATCGCCTCCCACGAAATTCACCAGGTTCCACGCATTCGCCGCCGCGTTGAGCGGCTGCCCGGGCGGCGGCGGCGGCAAGCCGCGCGCGCCGAAGAAGCTCGCCGAGACTGTCATGACGCCCGAGGTCATCAGGTTGATGAAATATTGCGTCGAGGAGGTCGCGTTCGACGGCCAGGCCGAATAGCCGCCGCCGAGCACCACGTCGTCCATTTGGCCCGCGAACGCGGACTTGTAGATGTTGGCGCCGTTGGAGACGGTCTGCACCATCGCCGCGCTCAACAAGGCCTTGTTGACGGCCGGAACCAGGATGGCGGCGAGCATGGCGATGATCGCGATCACCACCAGCAGTTCGATCAGGGTAAAACCAATGGCCTTGCGCTTAGTCATAACTTTCATGTCTCCTTGGATTGACAACTCTTTAACGATCATACGCTTTCGAGGCGCCAAGTCAACCCCGTCCTTGCGAAAAACGAAGGTCAGGTCGCGGCGGCCCAGACGGGAAACAGTCCGTGCGCCAGGAAGGCGATCGCCACGCCCAGCAACGCTCCCATCACCACCTCCAGCCGCGTGTGCCCCAGGAACTCCACCAGTTTCTCCGGCGAGAACTTGTGGTTGCGGTAGAACTCTTCCGCCATCTGGTTCAGCAGCCGCGCCTGCACCCCGGCCGCGCGCCGCACGCTCTGGGCGTCGATCATGATCAGCGCCAGCATCCCCGTCGCCACCGCGAACACCGGCGATCCAAACCCCGAACGCAACCCGACCGACACCGCGCAGGCCGCCGAGGCCGCCGTATGCGAACTGGGCATGCCCCCCAGCCGGAACAGGAAGCCATAATCGAACTTCTTCTCCCGGATCGCGAAGGTGAGCAGTTTGATGAACTGGGCCACCATCCAGCCCGCCACCGCCGCCACCAGCGTCACGTTGTTGATGAAATCATGGAACATATCGCGGCATCCTATGAAAATCCGGCCGCCGCCCGCAATCCTAAATCCAATTCTCTTGCGTCCGCTCCGGTTTTGTGGTTCCGTTGCCGCCATAACTTCCGTCAGGCAGGCCCATGGGTACATCCTCAAAAGAATTGGCTCAGCAGTTGCGCAAATTGGCCAAGCGCCAGCATGGATGCTTCACCGCGTCGCAAGCCATCGAAACCGGCTATGCCGACAGCGTCCACCTCTACCACATCAAAAACGGCGAGTGGATCCGCGTGTTCCGGGGCATCTATCGCTTCGCCGATGCGCCGGAAACGCCCGCCGCGCGCTGCATGGCCGCCCTCCTCTGGACCCGGGACAAAAACGGGAAAATCCAAGGCTTCCTGACCGCCGGAACCGCCGCCGCCCTCCGCGCGGGCACCCTGCCGGACGGACAGCCCATCCAAATCGGCGTCTTCAAAGGTTTCCGGCGCTCTTCCGCCGCCCCGGATGGCATCGCACTCTCCTTCTGGAGTCAAAAGTTTCACAAAACCTCAAAATTTTGCGGTCTTCCCGTCCAGGAACCGGCGGCGAAGCCTTCTCCGGGCCTTCCCGCCGCCCCGGCCAACCTCGACCTCCCCGATTATTACGATTGGCTCGATTATCAGGCGGTTCGATGCTCCCCCGGCACCTGAAATCCTTCATTTCCCTGCTGTTTCCGCTGCTTTTCCTCTCCGGACCCGCATCGGCCCTCTATTTCCGCCTCGATGGCGACCGCCTCTGGCTCCAAGCCGAGCAGACGCCGCTGGTCGACATCCTCGACCAATTCGCCCGCCTCGGCGTCGAGGTCCGGCTCGACCCGCGCATCCAGTCCACCGTCACCGGCGCCGTCCGGGGCGAAAACGTGGACGAGGCGCTGGAAGCCCTGCTCGAATCCTATGACTATCTGCTGACGTGGAAAATGCTCCGGGGGCCCCTCGGACGCATCCCCAAGCTGCAGGAAATGCAGGTGTTCCTGCCGGGCGGAAAAACCGCCGCCCTTCCGATCCCCAAAAAATCGGCGAAATTCGACTTCACGCGGGGCGTTCTCGGCACCGCTCCCGAATTCGTGAAGGATGAGCTGCTCATCGGCGTGCGCCCCGGCGCTTCCTATGACCGGTTCAAGCGCCTGCTCGACGGCATCGGCGGCATGATCGTGGAATCCGATTCCGCCACGGGCATCTACCTCATCCGCTTCCCGGCCGGCACCAACGTCGAGGCGCTCCTGCGACAACTGGCCGACAACCCGCTCGTCGCCCACGCCGAACTGAACCTGGTGACCCGCCTGCCCGCCGCGGCCCCGTCCGCCGCGACCCGCCCCCCCGCTCTTCCCGCCGTCCGTCCCCCCGCCGATGGCTCCATCCCCGTCGCCGTCCTCGACAGCGGCCTCGATCCGCGCGCCGGCCTCTCCGCCCTCGTCTCCGCCGGCTGGGACGCCGTCGATCCCGACCGCGCCCTTTCCGACCCCGCCGGACACGGCACCCAGATGGCCTTTCTGGCCTCCGGCCTCTTGGCGGCCGCGGGATCGGACCCCGCCGGCCAGATCCTTCCGCTGGTGTCCGTCCGCGCCTTCGACGAAGACGGCAAGACCTCCAACTTCGCCATCCTCCAGGCCCTCGCCTATGCCGCCCAGGCCGGCGCCAAGGTCGTCAACATGAGTTGGGGCTCCGAAACCGACAGCGATTTCATGCGCACCGCCATGCAGGTGGCCGCCGACAAGGGCTTGCTCCTCGTCGCCGCCGCCGGCAACGCGCCCACCGGAATGCCCGTCTATCCCGCCGCCTATCCCGTCGTGATCGCCGTCGGCGGCGTCGATGCCTCCGGCCAGCCCTGGACGAATTCGAACCATGGCGACTTCCTCGATCTGTCCGCTTCCGCCTTCGCCTCCTTCCCCATTGGCCACAACGGCCCGGCCGGCGATTACGCCGGAACCTCCATCTCCTCCGCCGTCGTCGCCAACGCCCTCGCCCAATACATGAACCGGAATCCGGGCGCGACCGCCGCCGCCGCCCGCGCCGCGCTCACCCAAGCCCTCTCCCCCGCCCCCGCCGGCGGCTACGGCGGCGGCATCCTCGATGCCGCCGCCCTGCGGCGCTTCCTGAATCCGTAAGCGCCGCTTGCTGAACTCTGGCTTGAACGGTCGGGACGGAGCCCGACCCTCCAGAAAACAAGCATAACCGCGTGTTCTTGGAAATGGAGGGACGACCTCCGCGTCGCCCGGGTTCGTTCCGCAAGAGGCTCATCCGGCTGGAATTTCTCGCGCGCGCGCAGAGGGCACAGAGAACCACGGAGCCCATCGCCTTTCCCGGTGTTCTCCGCGTTCCTCTGTGCCCCCGGTGAAAGCCTTCTTCTTCCTCCTTCTTCTCTTCCGTGCACAAATCCCAAAATGCCTGTTGTTCCCCCGCCGGATTCCGTGATACAAATCCGGCACACGATCCGATTCGGGAGAACAACATGAGCACGGAACTGAATCAGCAGACGTTCAAGGATTTCATCGCCTCCGGCCTTTCGCTGGTGGACTTCTGGGCCCCGTGGTGCGGCCCCTGCCGCATGCAGATCCCCATCCTCGACCAGGTCGCCGAAAAACTGCCCGCCGTCAAGATCGGCAAGGTCAACGTGGACGAAAACGGCGAACTCGCCGTCCAGTTCGGCGTCAACACCATCCCCTATCTCGTCCTCTTCAAGGATGGCCTGAAGGTCAACGAATTCGTCGGCATGCGCCAAGCCAACGTGCTGGTCGACGCCCTCAACGCCGCGAAATAGCGCCGGAGCCCATGCCGCTTTTCGAATACATCTGCCGGGCCTGCGGCGAGATCTCCGAGCAGCTCGTGACCGGATCGCGCCAGCCCGCCTGCCCGAATTGCGGATCGAAAAAACTGGAGAAACAGCTCTCCAGCTTCAGCGCCCAGGTCTCGCCGACGTCGTTTTCCACCCCGCCCTGCGGAACCGCCGCCTGCCCCACCCGCGGCTGTGGATGCTCGGGCGGCGGATGCCCCCACAGTCATTAACCCCAACGGAAACACGCCCATGAAAAATCCCCTCGCCGTCATCGCCATCGGAGGCAATTCCCTCATCCTGGACAGCAAGAAAATCACCGTCTCGGACCAATACCGCGCGGCCAGCGAAACCTCCCACCACATCGCCGCGCTCGTCGCCGCCGGCTACCGCGTCGTCGTCACCCACGGCAACGGCCCGCAGGTCGGCTTCATCCTCCTCCGCTCCGACCTCGCCCGCAACGTCCTCCACGAGGTTCCTCTCGACAGCTGCGTCGCCGACACCCAGGGCGCCCTCGGCTACCAGATCGGTCAGACCCTCGCCAACGAACTCCGCCGCCAGAACATCCAGAAGTCCATCGCCACCGTCGTCACCCAGGTCCTCGTCGACAAGAACGACAAGGCCTTCTCCAACCCCACCAAGCCCATCGGCTCTTTCTATACCGAAGCCGAAGCCCAGCAGCACAAGGCCGACAGCGGCTGGGTCCTCAAGGAAGACGCCGGCCGCGGCTGGCGCCGCGTCGTCGCGTCGCCTCAGCCCCTGCGCATCGTCGAGGAAGATACCATCCGCCTCCTGCTCGAACAGGACGTCGTCGTCATCGCCGTCGGCGGCGGCGGCATCCCCGTCCGTGAAAACGAACAGGGCGACCTCGAAGGCTGCGCCGCCGTCATCGACAAGGATCTCGCCTCCTGCCTCCTCGCCAAGAATCTCAAGGCGGATCTCTTCATCATCTCCACCGGCGTCGACAAGGTCGCCGTCGACTTCAAGAAGCCCACCCAGCGCGAACTCGACCGGCTCACCGTCGCCGAGGCCAAGCAATATCTCGCCGAAGGCCAGTTCCCCGCCGGCAGCATGGGCCCCAAGATCGAAGCGGCCATCGACTTCCTCGAGCATGGCGGCCAGGAAGTCATCATCACCCAGCCCCACCTCCTCGAGGAAGCCATCGCCGGCAAGAACGGCACCCATCTGGTGCCCTGACCGCCCCCCGCATGTCCGCATATGCCCTCTCCTGCCTGGTCGTGTTCGCTCTCGCCGGCGGGCTGATGTGGATGTTCCGGCCCAGGAAATGCAAGGAATGCCAGGGCACCGGCAAGCGTCTTTGCCACGACGGCGCGGAATCGGATTTTCACTATGCCGATTGCGACAAATGCAAGGGCACCGGCTGGAAAATTTAAGCGGGATCCCGGCGGAAAAAGTGGTGAGACGGGCGGGGCTCGAACCCGCGACCACAAGCTTAAAAGGCTCGTGCTCTACCAACTGAGCTACCGTCCCACGATTTCCGACCGCGCGAAAACGTGTGGTTCTACGCCATTTCCCCCTCCCCGCACAAGCAAAAACAGGCCCTGCCGCCGCTCCGCGGCATCCGGCGCGGCCCATCACCGCCGCAGCCTCCGTCCCCGTCGCCGCGCCACTCCCATCTGATTCCGGTTGCGGATCTCCCGGGTTTTCACGGCATTCGGGAGCGGGGTTGTCCGGAAATGGCTCATTATTCGCTTGCATTCAGTTCCCGCTGACGCATCATCGGTTTTAATGAAAACCAAACAATTCGCGTGGGCGGCGGCGCTGGCGATGCTGGCCGGATGCAGTGGTTCCGAATCCCCGCCCCCCCCGGCGGCTCCGGACGCGGCATCGCACCCGGTCATGATCGGATTCTCCTTGGGCGGCGTCCGCCTGGAACGGTGGAAAAAAGACGAGCAGAGCATCGTGGATCGCGCGCGGGAGCTGGGCGCGACCGTCGTCGCCTTTTCCGCCCTCGAGAATCCCGACCTGCAAAACAACCAAGCGGAAAACCTCATCATCCAAGGCGTGGACGTCCTTCTGGTGGTTCCGCAAGATTCTGAAAAATCGGCCCGGATCGTCGAACTGGCCCACAAGGCCGGCATCCCGGTGATCGCCTATGACCGGATCATCCGGAATTGCGCGTTGGATTATTACGTGTCGTTCGACAACGTGAAGGTGGGGGAATACCAGGCGGCGGGCGTGATCGCCGCGCTCGCTCCGGACCGCACGAACCGGCTCGCCTACATCGGCGGCTCGCCGGTGGACGCCAATTCGGCCCAGTTGAAGCAGGGCGCCATGCGGGTGCTCCAACCGCTGCTCGCAAGCGGCAAGGCCACCTTGGAATTGGAAACCTTCACCGCGGATTGGAGCGCCCAGAACGCCTATCAGGACATGAAGAATTTCCTGGACGCGGGCGGCCGGGTGGAGGGCGTCGTCGCCGCCAACGACGCGACCGCCAGCGGGGCGATCCAGGCGCTTCACGAATATGGATTGCCGGCCCTGCCCGTTTCCGGCCAGGACGCCGACTTGGGCGCTTGCCAACGCGTGGCCCAAGGCCGCCAGGCGGTGACGGTCTACAAGCCGATCGACCAGCTGGGCCGCATGGCGGCGGAAATGGCCGTGCAGGTGGCCCGCGGATTGCCCGTCCCCGTCAACGCCTCGGTCAACAACGGATTCCACGACGTCCCCTCCGTTCTGCTCGAATCGATTCCCGTCACCCGGGAGAATATGAACGACACCGTGGTCCGGGACGGCTTCCACACGCACGCCGAAGTCTTCGGGAGCCATCCGTGAGCCGAACCGCCGGAAAAGATTCGAAGCGTCCATGACCGGCCGCGGCTTCCATAGCATCCGGACCCGGATCAGCGCGGCGATCAGCGCCGTGATCGGCGTCATGCTGCTGCTGAGCTTGTTTGTGCTCCTCACCCACGTGCGGGTCCTCCGCAGCCATGATCGCCAAATGAGCGGCATCATCGCCGAATACCGGTTGTCCGCCGAAACGGACCGGCTGGTCGACCTGTACAGCGCGTGCATTCAAAATTCGCTCAACGCAAGCTACCGGACGCAGTTTCAACAATGTGCGGACGGAATCGACCGGCTGCTGGATCTGCTCGGGCAGCGCCCGGGCGGGGCCGAGATCGCTCCCGCCTATGCCGGACTGGAACACTCCGTGCGGCATGTGGTGGACCGGTGCCGCGAAGGCTTGGCGGCGCTCGATGTCCGCGACATGAGGAAAACGGAATCCATCTACCAGGAATTGAGCCGCAAACGGCAGTACATCGGCGACAATTCGGCCCGGCTGATCGTGCAGGAAGTGAAGAACGCCTCGGCGCTTCAAGCCCAAGCCCGGCGGGCGAACCATTGGCGCTTGCTGGTTTTGGCGTGCCTTCTGGCCGGCGTGGTTGCGGTTTGCTTCGTCTACGCGCTGTCCGTGGCGAAAACGCTGACCCAGCCGCTCAGCGCCCTGTCGGACGTCGTCCGGAGGATCGCCGGCGGGGACATGACGGTGGACGTGGATGCCGCCCTCCTGGCCCGGCGCGACGAGGCGGGCCTCCTTTCCCAGGGCTTCGACCAGATGTTGGCCCATCTGAAGGCCACGCTGGAGGATCTTCAAAACGAGGTGCAGGTTCGCCACCGGGCGGAACAACTGGCGGAACAAGCCAACGCCGCCAAATCCGAATTCCTCGCCAATATGAGCCATGAAATCCGCACGCCCATGAACGCCATCATCGGGTTCGCGGATCTGCTGGCGGCCGAGATCCCCGACCCTCGCCAGCGCCACCAGGCGTCCATCATCGCCAACTCCGCCAAGGCCCTTCTGCGGTTGATCAACGACATCCTCGACCTCTCCAAGATCGAAGCCGGCAAGCTCGACATCCATCCGGAATTTTCTTCGCCGGGCCGGTTGTTGGAGGAGTTGCGCCAGATCTTCGCCGGGCGCGCGGAGGAAAAAGGACTGGCCCTGACCTGCTCCGCCGACGCTTCCCTGCCCGCAGGCCTCCTGCTCGACACCGCGCGCCTGCGCCAGATCCTGATCAACCTGGTCGGCAACGCCATCAAGTTCACCGAAACCGGATCGATCGCCGTCCGCGCCGCCGTCACCTCCCGGATCGCTGAAGCGCCTCTTTGCCATCTGGCCATCTCCGTCGCCGACACCGGAATCGGAATCCCCGACGAGTTCAAGCCCCGGATCTTCGGCGTCTTCGAGCAGGCCGCCGGACAAGACCATGCCCAGCACGGCGGCACCGGTCTCGGACTCGCCATCTCCCGCCGCCTCGCCCACCTGATGAACGGGGCGATCTCCGTGGCCGACAATCCCGCCGGCCGCGGCAGCGTCTTCACGCTCGAACTCCGCGCCGTCCCCATTTCCGCCGCGCCGCCCGCCGCCGCCAGCGCCGCCGCCCGCGATTCCGTTGTCTTCGCCGCACCTCCGCTCGTCTTGATCGTGGATGACATCGACGCCAACCGCGAATTGCTCCGCTCGTATCTCGAACCGCTTGGATTTCCGGTGATCGAAGCCGTCGATGGCCGGCAGGCCATCGAATGGGCCGCCCGCCACCGCCCGGGCTTGGTGCTCACCGAGACCAAATTGACCGACATGGACGGACTCGAACTCGCGCGGGAAATCCGAAACCTGAAGTTCGAAACCCGCCATCCGGAGCCGCCAAACGATGGCGCCCCTCCGGTTGCGGCCATCCCGATCCTCGCCGTCACGGCTTCGGCCATGGGTCCGCGCGGCGATTTCGACGCGTTCCTGACCCAACCCGTTTCCCAAACCGATCTGATTCGCGCCCTCGCCCGCTTTCTACCGCATTCCCGGAAGGATTCCGCCGCCCCCGCCGCCCCCGCCCCGCCCCCCGCCGTTGACCGGGAAATCCTGCGCGCGGCATTGGATGACGATCTCATCGCCCAAATGGCTTCCGTCCGAAAAACCCTGCGCATCACCAAGGCCCAAGCCCTCGGCCGGAAACTTCGCGACGCCGGAGAGCAGCACGGGGCATCGGAACTCGCCCGCCTGGGCCAAGAGCTGGTCGCCGCCGCCGAATCGTTCCAAGTGCCCAAGCTCAAATCCATCATGGACGAACTCGCGGCGCGGGTCGCGCGCTCAGGATGGCGCCCGCATGAATGAACCCTCCATCGAAACCCTGTCCCAAATCCTCGTGGTGGACGATACCCCGGAAAACCTGCAGATCGTCGGCGAAACGCTGTCGCGCCACTTCCCCTGCGACTTGTCGTTCGCCACCGATGGCCGGCAGGCGCTGGAAGCGCTCAAGGAGTCCCTTCCGGATTTGATCCTGCTCGACGTGATGATGCCCGGCATGAGCGGACTCGATGTCTGCCGCACGCTCAAGACGAACGCCCGCACGGCGGACATTCCGGTGCTGTTCCTGACCGCGAAGGTCGAAAGCGCCGACGTGGTGGCGGGCTTCGAGGCGGGCGGGGTCGATTACATCACCAAACCCTTCCATCCGCCCGAGTTGGTTGCGCGCGTCAAGACGCAACTCGAAATCCGGCGGACGGAAGCGGAACGATTGAGGCTCGAAACCCAAAACCGGATTCTTCAAAAGACCAACAGCCTGAGCCGCATGGCCGGAGCCATCGCCCATAGCTTCAACAACAAAATGCAATCGGTGATGGGATATCTGGAATTGGCCGCCGACGCCCTGCGCGAGGGAACCCCGGCAGAGAATTGGGTCGCCGCGGCCCGCCAAGCCTCCCAGAACGCTTCGGAATTGGGCCATCTCATGCTGACGTATCTCGGCCAGGCCCCGTGCAAACTGGAACCCCTCGATTTGTCGGAAATTTGCCGGCGCCTGCCGCCGGATCTTCCCTTCTCGCCGCCCTTGCCGGCGCAACCAGTCATCGCTCTGCCGGCGGCAGGCCCGCTCGTGAAGGCGAATGCCCAGAAGATCGAGTTGATGCTCAACCATCTGCTGGCCAACGCCCAAGAGTCCATCGGACCGAACCCGGGCATGGTCCGGCTGAATCTCAAGACGGTTCCCGCCGCGGACATTTCGCCGGCCCACCGCTTCCCTCCCGATTGGGATCCGCAAGATTCCCGGTACGCCTGCATTGAAGTGGCCGACACCGGCTGCGGCATTCCGCAAACGGATCTCGAGGGGATCTTCGATCCGTTCTTCACGACCAAATTCACCGGACGCGGCATGGGTTTGCCCATGGTGCTGGGCATCACCCGCACCCATGGCGGCGCGATCACGGTGGAAAGCGCGCCAAATCTCGGAACCATCGTGCGCGTCTTTCTCCCGATCTATTTTCCGGAGGCACCCCCCGCCCCCTGATCGCCCGCTCCGGGCCGGGCGGCGCCGGCCCGGCCCCGAGAGCAGCTGTTCGCTCCCCTTTCCCTGTCGACACCTGATTTTACCGGCGATATGCTCCCCTCCGGTTGAGGATAGGCAAAGGCGGGCAGGATCCCCATGGCCGACAAGACTTCGAAACCCGATGAGTTGAACCCCAAGCGGTTCGGAACGTTTGGGGGCGTGTTCACGCCGAGCCGGCTGGCGATCCTCGACGTGGCCATGTTCCTGCGGTTCACTGGCGCCTTCGTCCCCGTCCTCCAAGAAACCATGCATTCCCCCGGCGATGTGATTCGCGGCCGCGGCGCCGGCGCCGTCCCGCGGCAGGCCTGACCGAAAGAAACAAACCCCATGCGACCCGCCATCGAAGAATTGGACCCGGCGCCGAATGCCCATGCGCACGTCGGCCGCCATCCCGCCGACCTCGCCGACGAACTGCAGCGGCTCGGCACCGAAGAAGCCGTCGCCCGCTTGCGCTCGCTCCCGCCCGAGACCGCGTCCGAAGTGCTGTCCGAGCTGAACGAGGAATTCGCCCAGACCATCACCGCGCAGCTCTCCAGCGTGGAAATCACCCAGTTGATCCAGGAGCTGCCGCACGACGAGGCCGCCGACATCGCCGCCGAACTCGAGCCCGGGCAGCGCTCCGAAGTGCTCGCGCAACTCGCCGCGCCGGAATCCGCCAAGGTTGCGCAACTGATGCGCTACCCGGAGGATTCCGCCGGCGCCATCATGAAGGATGAATTCATCGCCCTGCCCGCCACCCTCACCATCGGCCAAGGTCTCGACGCCATCCGCCGCAAGGATGAACGCGAATTCGACGGCGCCACCTATGTCTATGTCGTGGACGACCGCAAGAAACTGCTGGGCGTCGTCCCGATCCGCAACTTCGTGTTCCTGCCCCCCGCGCGCCCGCTCAAGGACGCCATGATCCCGGATGTCCGCTTTGTCCGCGCCGACACCGACCAGGAAGAAGTCGCCCGCTTGTTCAGCCAATACCACTACATGGCGCTGCCCGTGCTCGAAGCGGACGGCCGCCTCGTCGGCGTGGTCGAAGCCCGCCAGGTCATCGCCGTCATCCGCGAAGAGGCCACCGAGGACATGCAGCGCATGGTCGGCGTCTCCGGCGAAGAAAGCGCCTTCACCCCCTGGCCCCGCGCGCTCGCCATGCGCATGCCGTGGCTGTTCATCAACCTGGCCACCACGTTCATGGCCGCCGGCGTCATCGCCTTCTTTGAAAGCACCCTCGCCCGCTGGACCGCGCTCGCCATCTTCCTGCCCATCATCGCCGGACAAGGCGGCAACTCGGGCATGCAGGCCCTCACCGTCACCATCCGCAGCATGGCGCTGGGCGAATTGGCCGGGAACACCGGCCGCCAGGTCCTCGTCAAGGAACTGGTCATGAGCCTCCTCAACGGTCTGGCCATCGGAGCCACCGTCGGCCTGGTCGGCTGGCTCTGGAAAGGCAGCCTCCTGCTGGGGGCCATCGTCGCCCTAGCCATGTTTCTCAATATCCTGGCGGCCGCCGCCGCCGGCGTCCTCATCCCCCTCGCCCTCCGCGCGGCCAAGGTGGATCCCGCCCTCTCCTCCAGCATCTTCCTCACCACCGTCACCGATGTCGCCGGCTTCTTCTTCTTCCTCGGCCTCGCCACCTTCCTCATCCCCCTGTTCGGCAACCTCTGATCCATCCGCCGCCCGCGCCGCCCCCTTGCGTGGCGTCGCCCCGCTTGTCGCCCCGCTTGGCCTCCCTTTTCCTCGACACCTCTTTTCGCCCGCGCTACGCTGTCTCCACTTCGGGTTTCATCCGGCAACAGGAGAACGGCGTATGAACGGCATCCATCTTGACAGACTGGCCGGCGGCGGCTTCTTGCTCCTGTTGCTCGCCTTTTCGGCTTTTGCCGACGCGCAACTGGATGACGCCAAAACCAAGTACGGCGCCAGCGACGAGCAGATCCTGCGGGAATCCACCCGGGAGAAGGACCGCCTCCTCGACCACTACCACCAAGCGCTGGACCGCGCGGCGCAGGAACTTCAACAGCAAGGCCGGCTCGACGATTATCTGGCCGCAAAAAACGAGTTGGAGCGCTTGGCCCTGGAAAGATCCATCCCGGCGAAATCTCCGGCGCAACGGGCCGCCGGCCTCGCGAGTCTCGAAAACACCGCCTGGATCACCCTGGAGCGAATCCAACAAGGCGAGTGGCGGCGACGCGCCGATTTGGCCAGGCGGTACGTCGAATTTCTTGGCCGGCGGGGGCGGCAACTAACCGCCGAGGGCCAGATCGAAGCGGCTACGGCTGTGAACGCCGAAAAGAAAAGGGTCGAATCCATCCTCGCCGAGCTGACCGCGAAACTCCCGCCGCCCGAGCCATCCCCGGCCCCCGCTGCGACCGCCGCGGCCGGTCCCACCGCCCCGCGCGCCGGTCCCCTGGCCCGGCCCGGCGATCCCAAGCGCCGAACCGCCTTTCAACCGCCGACGAAAGACATGGAGCTGTGTTTGACTTTCGAAAAGGGCCTCGCCGATCGAATCAAGACTCCCAAGATCACGTGGGAAAAAGCCGAAGTGATCGAAGACGGAAGATTCGGCAAGGGGTGTCGGTTCTCCGGAAACGGGCGGCTCACCCTCGATTCGATTCCCGTGCCCGACGAAGGCACGTGGTGCATCTGGGCGCGGATTTCTCCGGACGCCGATCTGATCCAGCAAAAGGCGATCATCGATGCCAATGGCATGGGCTTTTCCGTGAGCTCCGGCGAACTGAGCTGCAATTTCTACGATGGCGTCAGCACCTCGGTCGGAACAATCACGCCGGTCAAAGGAAAGTGGATGCATCTGGCCGTGACCTGGGGAAACCAGGAGCGGCGATTTTACGCCGATGGCGATCTCGTCGCGACCGTGGCTTATTCCGGAAAACCATACGCCGCCAAGCGAACCATGCAAATCGGTGCCCGTTGGACCGGAGCGGAGCGACATTTCATGGGCGACGTGGATGAACTGATTCTCTACAGCCGCTGCCTCTCCCCGGCGGAAATCGCTTTGGTCGCCGCCAAGGAAAGCGGCGAGAATTAGCCGTTTGGCCCCCCCCAAACCGCTCCGCTCGCTTTGTTGCCGTCCATTCCCTTTTCCCGTCGACACTTCTTCGGCCGGCGCGCTATTCTTTTTCTTCCCGTCCCGGACCTTGCCCGAATTCACGACCGATGAACGATTATCGAAAACTAGTCCTGTTCGCGGCGCTGATCTACGCCTATGTCGTCGCGATCTGGCTGTGCGACATTCCCTTCCGGCTCTTCACCTCCCGGAGCGGCGGCGGCCTCGGCATCGATTCTTACCTCTTGTCCGCCTGGGCCGCCTGCTTTTGGCGGGGACCGCACACCTTCAGCGCCTTCGATCCCCATCCCTTCCGCTCGACGGCCGTTTTCATCGGCGTGCTCGGCATGGCCCTCTCCCTCGGCGCGAAACTCGCCGTCCGCTTCCTGCTCGATTGAGCCCCTCGCGCCCGCCACCGGCTCCCGGGCGCTTTCCCTTGCGCGCTCTGCGGCGGTTCGGCGGTTCGCACGGCTCTTCCGCTATTGCGGCACGGCCCGTTTGGGTGTATCAAACCGCTCATGCCGTTTTCAGGTCCATCCGACACCATCGCCGCCATCGCCACGGCGCCCGGCGAGGGCGCCATCGCCATCGTCCGCGTCTCCGGTCCCGACACCTACGCCCTCGCCGACCGGTTTTTCCGCTGCCCGGCGCCCGCGCCGTCTGCGCGCGCGGCCGGCACCTTCGCGCATGGACAAGTCGCGGACCCCGCCACGGACGAAGTCCTCGACGACGCCCTGCTGCTGATGTTTCGCGCGCCTCATTCCTACACCGGCGAGGATTCCGTCGAAATCCACTGCCATGGCGGATCCCAGGCCGCCCAACGCATCCTCGGCGCCCTCCTTTCTTCCGGCGCGCGCCAGGCCGAGCCCGGCGAATTCTCCAAACGCGCCTTTCTCAACGATAAACTCGATCTGACGCAAGCCGAGGCCGTCCTGGACCTCATCCATGCCCGCTCCGAACGCGCCGCGCGCCTCGCCACCGCCCAGTTGGAAGACACCCTCGGATTGCGAATCCGCGCCCTCTACGATTCCCTCCTCGCCGTGGCGGCCGACATCGAGGCGATGCTTGATTTTCCGGATGATGAACTGCCGCAATCGGTTCCGAAAGAAGTTGGCGAACGCTTGTCCGTCATTTCCGCCGAGATCCAGACCCTGCTCGACACCTGGCACGAGGGCCATGTCCTGCGCGAAGGCGCCCGCATCGTCATCGCCGGCGCCCCCAATGTCGGCAAATCCACCTTGCTGAATCTCCTCGCCGGCCGCGAACGCGCCATTGTCTCCCCCCACCCCGGCACCACCCGCGACACCATCGAAGAGTCCATCACCCTGCAGGGATACCCGCTGCAGCTCGTCGATACCGCCGGCCTCCGCGACGCCCCCTGCGAAATCGAGCAGGAGGGCATCCGCCGCACCCATCGCGCCCTCGCCGAGGCCGATCTGTGCATCTGCCTCGTCGATGCCTCCCGAACGCTTTCCGCCGACGAAAAATCTTTCCTGGCGGCGCACGACCCTCAAAAACTGCTCGTTTTGCTCAACAAGATCGATCTGGGACAGGAAATTCGACCTGAAAGTCTTCCCGGACTCTGTTCCTTGTCCATTTCGCTTAAAAATTCGCCTTCCATGGACCCCGTGGTCGAAAAAATCCTTGAGAAAGTGCTCCGAACCCCCTCCGGAAACGACCACGGGGCCTTGGCAATCTCCGAAAGACATAAAAATGC
Source organism: Opitutia bacterium (assembly GCA_009928955.1). Lineage (GTDB taxonomy): Bacteria > Verrucomicrobiota > Kiritimatiellia > CAIQIC01 > Lenti-01 > Lenti-01. The sequence continues at coordinate 20,599 of SABN01000024.1, forward strand.
CCTTCTCATTGCATTGGATGGGGTTAAAAGTGCGGAAAACAGACTGAACAGCGGTTTGGAGGCCGATTATTTGCCTGCGGCGACCCATGCGAGGTCTGCAGTGGAGCAAATCGGCTTCATTTTCGGGAAAAATTGCACCGAAGAGATGCTCGATGCCATTTTTTCAAGGTTCTGTGTAGGAAAATGACATCGGTCATTTATCTGGTGGGGACGCCGCGCCGACGGCGTCCAAAAGAAAACCGCCCGCTCGTCACGGCAAGACGCCCCCACCCAAATCCATATTGTGATTACATTCACATTATAGAAATTCACCCCTCCCCCACCCCGTGAACTCGTTCGATGTCATCGTCATCGGCGCCGGTCACGCCGGATGCGAGGCCGCGCTGGCTGCGGCCCGGATGGGCGTTCGCACGGCGCTGATCACGATGGATCCGCTTGCGGCGGCGCGGATGTCCTGCAACCCGTCCATCGGCGGCATCGCCAAATCGCATATGGTTTTCGAACTCGATGCCTTGGGTGGCGAGATGGCGCTGAACACCGATTGCACCGGAATCCAGTTCCGCGTGCTGAATCGCCGCAAAGGCCCGGCCGTCCGCGCCAACCGCGCCCAATGCGACAAGCCGGCCTATTCCGCCCGCATGCACGCCGTGCTGCAGGCTCAGAACAACCTGACGCTGATCGCCGATCAGATCGAAACCCTCCAAGTCCACAACGACCGGATTTCCGGCGTTTGGGGCCGAAAATCGGGCTTTTTGGAGGCCAAAGCCGTCATTTTGACCGCCGGAACCTTCCTGCGCGGCAAGATTTTCGTCGGAAAATCCGTCGTCAACGGCGGACGCCTGAACGAGCCATCCGAGGAGAAACTCAGCCTCCAACTCCAGAGCCTCGGCTTCCGGATGGAGCGCCTCAAGACCGGAACCCCGCCGCGGCTGCACAAGGACAGCATCGATTATGACCGAATGGCCGTCCAGCCCGGCGAGGACCCGCCGCCGTTCTTTGGCTGGCGCTGCCGGACCGCCAACGGATTGTTCCACGTGGAACAATCCCGCCCCCGGACCGGATCGGAAACCGGCGGACCCGCCGTTGTTCCACGTGGAACAATCGATCTCCCCCCGTTCGCACCTTGGATTCCGGGATCCAACCAACTCCCGTGCTGGCTGACGCATACCAACGAAAAGACCCTCGAGATCATTTCGTCGCATCTGGCCGATTCCGCGCTCTATGGCGGGTTGATCGCAGGAACCGGCGTCCGCTATTGTCCGTCCATCGAGGACAAGGTGGTCAAATTCCCGCTCCACGCCGACCACCATGTGTTCGTCGAGCCGGAGGGCAGGGGGGTGCCAGAGATGTATCCCAACGGCACCTCCAACAGTTTGCCGGTCGAGACGCAACGGGAAATGATCCATTCCATTCCCGGCCTCGAGCGGGCGGAGTTCCTGGCGCCAGGATATGCCATCGAGTATGACTTTTTCGATCCCACCCAATTGACCCACGCCTTGGAAACCAAGAGGCTGGGGGGGCTGTATTTCGCGGGGCAGGTGAACGGCACCACGGGATACGAAGAAGCGGCTGCGCAAGGCCTGATGGCCGGCATCAATGCATCCTTGCATTTGATTGGTAGAGAAAGCATTATATTGAAACGCCACGAGGCGTACATTGGTGTTATGATCGATGATCTGGTGACGAAAGGAACGAACGAGCCCTACCGGATGTTCACGTCGCGGGCGGAACACCGGTTGCTGCTGCGACAAGACAACGCCCTGTTCCGCTTGGCGGCGCACGCCGAAAGCCTGGGTATCGTTCCGGCGGAGCGGTTGCGCGAAGTGCGGTCGATGGAGCGCGCCATCGCCCAGGAAATCGACCGCTTGAACCGGACGCACCATGAAGGCACCTCTCTGGCCCAATGGCTGAAGCGTCCCGAGACGGATTATGCGACGTTGCCCGGGCGGAGGGACGACCAGCCGCCTGAAGTGGCGGAACAGGTGGAGGTGGAGCTCAAGTACGAGGGCTACATCGCGCGCGAGTTCCGGCAGATCGAGAAATCGGACCAAGTCTCCCGCCAGCAGATCCCGGCCGGCTTCGACTATCAGGCCATCCGCGCCCTGCGCTATGAATCGCGCGAAAAGCTTTCCGCCATCCGGCCCCGCGATCTTGGCCAAGCCTCCCGCATCTCCGGCATCACGCCGGCCGATATTTCCATTCTGTCCGTCTGGCTCAAAAAATAGGGCGCGCGCCTGGATCGACTTTGAAAAGAAAGCACCCCGATGCTTGATCAAATGAAACCATGCATAGTTAATTAACTATGCGCAGGCTGGAAACATCATAATTGTCTTTTGCTTAATCTAATGAGAAGCAATTATTCAATCGAATCATTACTTTTACGACGCATAGTTAATTAACTATGCATTGAATATTTTGCAGAAAATTCAAAAACAGATTTCTATTTTGTCAGGATTTGGATGGCGATTTGGGCGGCGGGACCGCCCGCATCCGCCCAACGGGAAGGAAATGCCGCGGAATGGGCCAGCCGGTTGTTGAGTTTGGCCATGTGAATGGCGGGCGGCAGATGGCGAGCGGCCCGTTCGGCGGCGGAACCCCATGCGGGATCGGCATTGGGGAGCCGCGCGCCAGCTTGCAGGGCCATGCCCGCCAGATAATGGGTGAATCGGGCCCCGGAATAGTCTTCTCCGAACCCGCCGTCTGGATTTTGTTGGCGGAGCAGATGGGCCATGCCGGAGCGGAGGACGAACGCCCGCGAACCATCGAGAATGGCGGGATCGGCATGGATCAGGGCGAGCAGCGCAAGCGCGGTCACGCCGGTGTCGTAGCGGGAGCGCAAGTTCTGTTCGTCGGCGGACCAGCCGCCATCGGCCCGCTGGGCGGACATGAGGATTTCCACGGGCGAGCGGGGGCGGGGCGCCGGCATGGAGGCCGGATGGATCCGCCACAGGCCCGCCACGCCGAACAGGATCGCGAAGGCGGCGGCCGCACGCCATGCGAAGACCAACCTGGTGCTGCGCGGTTCAGGCCTCTGCCGCAGGCGCTCCATCGTGCGCGCGGAAAACCCGGGGGAGGGCTCCGGGGCCGGTTGCCCGCGCAGGCGAGCCCGCAGGTCGGCGAACCGGGGGTCCTGAAGGGGATCAGGGGCGTTTTTCATCGAACATCTCCTGCAGGGTGGACAAGGCGTTGAACACGCGCGATTTGACGGTGCCGACAGGGATGGAGAGGATCGCGGCGATCTCGTCGTAGGCCAACCCCTGATGGACGGCCAAGACGAGCACTTCGCGCAGCTTGGGAGAGAGGCGATCGAGCGCCGCCTGGATGTCGAGCCGCTTCCGGAGCTTGCCGATGCCGCCATCGGTGAAGACGGGCATTTCCTCGCGGTAGCGCTCGGCGAAGATCCGGAAGCGGATCTGCCGGCGCACGTGATCCAGCCACGCATGCCGGGCGAGCGTGTAGAGGAACGTCGTGAATTTCGCCGCGGGCCTGTATTTTTTCCGGTAGTTCCATAGGCGGATGAACGTCTCCTGGGCGAGATCTTCTCCAGCGGTGGAAGCGCCCATGCGGGCGAAAAAGTTCAGCACGGGTCGTTGATGGCGCGCCAGCAGGACGGCAAAGGCGTCTTCGCGTCCGTCGCGCACCTGCGCCATGAGAGCGAAGTCGTCGGGTTCGGACTGGACGGGATCGGGCATGAAAAGGCATTCTTGGACCCAACGCGCAAAAAAAGAAAGTCTTTTGCGAACGGCGGCGCCCCTGGATATTCCGCGCGGAAAAAGGAATGAACCTTTTGCCGGGGAACGGCGCTTCCACGCAAAACAGGACGGGTTTTCGAAAGGATGGACCTCATGAAGAAGTGGATGGTCGGAGGGGTGGCGGGATGGATGGCGGTCCATGCGGCGGTCGGCGCCGGCTGGCCGGTGGATCTGGAGGCCGAGGCGCGCGCGGCGATGGCGAAGGGCGCGGCCTGGCTCGCGGCGCAGCAGCAGGCGAACGGCCACTGGGCGCTGGTGGATTCTCCCGCGCTGACGGGGCTTTCGATGTGGGCGCTGCAGCAGACCGATCCGGCGGCCTACCGCCCGGCGATCGACCGCGCGCTGGTGTTCCTCCTGACGAGCGTGCAGGAAGACGGCTCGATCTGGCGCCAGCCGGCGGCGCAGCGGAAGGGCGGGGGGCTGGCGAACTACAATACGGCGGTCTGCATGTCGGCGTTGCACGCGCTGAACCGCCCCGAGCTGGTGCCGGTGGTGCAGAACGCGCGCACCTATCTCTCCAAGATGCAGTATCTCGATCCCAGCGCCTATCGCGGCGGCATGGGCTACGACGCGGATCAGGGGCGACCCTACGCGGACCTGTCGAATTCCTACATGGCCTACGAGGCGATGCGCCTGACGCAGGAGGTCGAGGATCTGCGCGCCGCCGGCGAACCCAAAGCCGATCTGGACTGGGCGGCCGCGCAGGAATTCCTTTCGCAGATCCAGAACCTCAAGGCCGTGAACACGAATTATTGGATCAGCGAAAGCGTGGACGACCGCGGCGGATTCGCCTATACGCCTGGCGCAGGACCTTCGACCACCAACGCGGAGGGCAAAGTGGCGCTGCGTTCCTATGGCAGCATGACCTATGCGGGCCTGCTCTCGCTGATCTATGCGCAGGTGGATGCGCAGGACGTGCGCGTGCAGGCCGCCAAGGACTGGGCGGGCCGGCACTGGTCGCTCGAGGAAAATCCCGGCATGGGGCAGGAAGGCCTCTACTATTTCTTCAACGTCCTCGCGAAGACCCTCGCGGCGGCCGGCGACGAGACGTTGACGCTCCCCGATGGCCGCACCGTGGCTTGGCGCGAGGAGGTCGCGCGCAAGCTGATCGCGCTGCAGCAGCCGGAAGGCTTCTGGGTGAACGAAAACAACCGCTGGTGGGAGGCCGATCCGACCCTGGTGACGGCCTACACGCTGCTGGCGCTCTCCGCCGCAATGCCCTAGATCCCGCTTCCCGCGGCGTTCAGTCGCGGCTCGGTTCCGCGCGGGCGCTGTTCCTCGCCACGGGAAACGGGGAAGCCGCGGCGCGGAAATTTCTTCACTATCACTTATAATTATATGTGATAGTGATTTCCGGGGCCTTGCCGCGCCGGAACGCGGGGAGACACTACCGCTCGAATTGTCCGAGGAAGGCTTCCAACTCGGCGTTGCCCGCGGCGCCGGGCTTGAACCAGGAGCTGTCGTTGTGTCCGCCGGACAGGAGGACGAACGTCTTGGGCGGCGCGGCGGCGGCATGGAGGATGCGCCCGCTCTGGAAGGGGATGACCTCGTCGGTCGTGCTGTGGCCGAAGAGCTTGGGCATGGCGTTCAGCGCGGCGGCCTTGGCGGCGGAATCGTAGGAGACGGAAAGGAGGCGGGCGAGGGGGAAGTTCGGATACCAGCGGCGGGCGATGTCGGCGGCGGAGGCGAACGCGCCCTCCACGACGAGGGCGGCGGCGGGGCGGTCGGCGGCCAGTTGGATGGCGACGGCGGCGCCCAGCGAATTGCCATAGACCAGGATCGGCAGCGGGCCGCTCATGGCCGCGGCGGCATCGAAGGCGGCGCGGGCGTCGTCGTAGAAGCCGTTTTCGGAGGGGCGGCCGCCGCTGCGGCCGTACCCGCGATAGTCCCAAAGCAGGAGATGGAACCCGCGCTTGAAAAACTCGGGGGCGAGATGCGCGTTGCTGCCGATGTTGCCGGCGTTGCCATGGCAATAGACGACGGTTCCGCGCGGGCGGTTGGCGGGAATCCACCAGCCGTGGAGGGGCGTGCCGTCCGAGGCGACGAACTGCACCTCCTGATAGCGGAGCTGGAAGTGGGCGGGCGTCGCGAAAATCTCCGCCGAGGGATGATAGAGCGTGGCGAATTCGAAACGGCGCAGATAGATCCCGCCGGCCGCGGCGGCGACCAGCAGCAGGAACAGGCTGAAGAGCAGGACTTTTTTCATCGCCCGCTATATTTCCAGTTTTTTCGGGAAGGTGGCGAGCACTTTGTGGCCGGTGCGGGTGACGACCACGGTGTCTTCGATGCGGACGCCGCCCACCCCCGGATAATACAGGCCCGGTTCGACGGTGAGGACATTTCCGGCGCAGAGGCGCCCGGGTTCGTTGCGCAGGCCGGGGGATTCGTGGATGTCGAGGCCCACGCCGTGGCCCACGCTGTGGATGAAGCCGCATTCCCGGCCCGGCGGAGAGAGGCGCGTCTCGTGGCCGGCCGCGCGGAAGAATTCCTCGACGGCCCGCTGCACGGCGCGCGATTCGACGCCGGGGCGGACCATGGACAGCGCGAGTTTCTGCGCGGCGAGCACATCGCGATGGAGGCGGCGGACCGCGGCGGAGGCGCGGCCGCGGACCACGGTGCGGGTGAGGTCGCCCCAGTAGCCGGTCGCCTTGTCGCGCGGAAACACGTCGATGACGATTGGCGCGCCGGCGCGCAACGGGCCGGAGCCGACATCGTGCGGCCGCGCGCCCTGCGGGCCGGCGGCGACGATGGTTCCTTCGGCGGAGCACCCGTGCCGCAGCAGGGTTGCCTCGATGAGATCCTTGAGAGACTCGGAGGTGAGCGGCTTGCCGTGGTGCTTCAGAAGCCCGGACGACGTGATCTGCGCGTCATGGATGCAGCGGATGGCGGCGCGCACCGCGGCGACGGCGGCGCGCTGCGATTTCGCGATGCAGGCGATTTCGCGGGGCGACTTGCGGGCGCGGCGGGGAAAGGCGGGCGTGGCGGCCAGGCGGACTTCCACGCCGCCGCGTTCCAGCGCGCGAACGACGCCGACGGGGAAATGCGGACCGACCTGCACGGTGCGGAACTTCAGTTGGCGCGCCAGCGCCAGGATCTGGTCGTTCAAGGTGCGGCGACGCGGCGCGGCATCGGCGAACAGCTGGGCGGGGGTATGGAGCCGCGCGGCCGGGCAGGTTTTGCGGGCTCGGGCGGCCTCCAGCGCGGAAACCAGCAAATGGAGGCGGGCCCCCTCCAAAAACAGGCAGAACGGATCGGTCGCCACGAGGCCGGTGGCATAGCGAACATCGTTTTCTTCCAAGCCTGTGGCCATCAAAATGCGGAGGACTGTTGATTTCTTCATGTTTTTGGCTGAATCCGGTTTCCAGTGGCTTGTTAACAGGTCGATTCTCAAGGGGTTAGGGACGCTTTTCAATCACAAAATTTCTTGTCAATAGGGGCGGGAAAGATTTTCTGATTTTTTTAAAAAATACACCATATGGATGGTTTAAAATGGATGGCCACAATATCGTGTGGCGCGGAATATATATTTCGGAAAGAGCAGAGAAGGTTCTTGCTCAAAATCGAGGTGGACCCTACAGTCGGCGCTGGTTTAGGGGCTGAGGACCGAGAAGTGGTTGTGAACAAGCTGTGGATAAGTGGTCCGAAGGCCCGTCCTGCCGAGTCCAAAACGGGACGAGCCGAGGCTTGGCGGGACGCATAAATTTGGGTTGTGCAGGGTCCTCGTCCGTGAGAGACTGGCGGACCGAGGCAGGAAGAGGAATTTTCAGTGGAAACGAACAAGGCAAAACAGATTTGGACGAAGGCCTGCGAATTCCTCGCGTCCGCTGTTTCGGCGGATGTCTACAACCGCTGGATCGGCGTCATCGAAGCGATCGGGGATGAGATGCCCGGCCAGCTGACGTTGACGGTGCCCAACGGGTTCTACCAGGACTGGCTCGAAGAGCATTACCTGGGGATGATCCGGGAAGCGATCGATGCATCGGGGGCGGAGAATCTGGTCATCACCTTCATGGTGGACGGGGCGCGCCAGCCGCCGGAGGGGATGCCGGCGGCGAAACCGGGGGAAGAAAAGGAGAAGGCGCAGAAAGGCCGGGTCCTGAAGTCCTACAACGTGGGGGGGGCGCTCAATCCGCGGCACACGTTCGACAACTTCGTGGTGGGGCCGTCGAACACGTTCGCGCACGCGGCGGCGCTGGCGGTGGTGGAGGCGCCGGGGCGCGCCTACAATCCGCTGTTCATCCACGGGGGCACGGGGCTGGGCAAGACGCATCTGATCCAGGCGATGGGGCAGGCGGTGCTGAAGCGCGGGAAGGGGACGGTGTGCTACACCTCGTGCGAAGCCTTCACCAACGAGTTCATCCAGGCGCTGCAGCAGCACGAGATCGCGACCTTCCGGAGGAAGTACCGCCACATCGACTTGTTGTTGATCGACGACATCCACTTCCTGGCGGGCAAGGAAAGCACGCAGGAGGAGTTTTTCCACACGTTCAACACCCTGTACGAAAACCAGAAGCAGATCGTGATGACGAGCGACCGGCCGGTGAGCGAGATCGCCAACCTGCAGAAGCGCCTCGTTTCGCGGTTCGAGTGGGGTCTGGGGACGGAGATGGAGATGGCGGATCTCGAGACGCGGGTGGCGATCCTGCGGCGGAAGCGCGAGCAGCTGAGCATCCAGCTGCCTGACGACGCGCTCTTTTTCATCGCCGAGCACGTGCGCTCGAACATCCGCAAGCTGGAAGGGTCGCTGCTGCGGGCGGCGTCCTACGCCTCGCTGACGCGCAAGCCGCTGACGACGGAAGCGCTGGAATATCTGCTGCGGGACACGATCGAGCAGGAGAACCAGACCGCGCTGACGATCGAAGGGATCCAGCGGATGGTCGCGGAATACTACGACATCCGGCTGGGGGACATGACCAGCAAGCAGCGGCCGCAGAACATCGCGTTCCCGCGCCAAGTGGCGATGTATCTGTGCCGGGAGATGACCGACCAGTCGCTCCCGGCGATCGGGAACGGATTCGGGCGCAACCATGCGACGGTTCTGCATGCCCACCGGAGCGTGGGCGGCAAGATGAAGAAGGACTCGGGCCTGCGCCAAACCATCCTGTCGCTTCAGCAGCGTCTCGGCGGAGTCTCCGCACCTTCCTGATATGATTTGGCGGAACCCCATCTCACCTCAGGCAAACGGGGGGGGGATAGGATTTCCGGCGGCTGTGGACAACCCGGTGGAAACCGGGGGACGGCCTGTGGACAACCGGCGGAGATTGTGGGCAACCGGAAGTTGCGGAGGTTGGGCACAGGAAGAGGGGGGCGGTTTTCGACAGGGCCAACGGGCACGGGAGCCATGTCCTGTCGATTCTGTTCTTGATGTCCACACTGTCCACAGGACATACTGATACGACTTAGATCATAGATGGATAAGAAAGAGATAACAGCCACGAGGCGGAGGCGGAATGAAAATCAAAGTGAACAAAGAGGCGATCATCGATTGCCTCCAAAAAGTCCAGTCGGTGATCAATCCCCGGAACGCCCTCCCCGTTCTTTCCAACGTGTTGTTCCGGGCGGAGAACGGGAAATTGGAGCTGACCGCGACGGACATGGCCTTGACCGTCCGGGCGACCTTGCCGGCCGAAGTCCTCGAAGCCGGTTCGACGACGTTGCCCGCCAAGCGGATTTTCGGCGTGTTCCGGGAATTGAGCGTGGACGAGGCGGAAATGGCGGTCAACGACCAGAACATCGCGTTCATCCATTCCGGCAGCTCCGATTTCCGGATCCACGGGATTTCCGAGGCGGACTATCCGAGCCTTCCGGAGATGACCGATGCGAAGGCGTTTTCGTTCGACCAGGGGGCGTTCCGGAACATGCTGCGGCTGACCTCCTATGCCGCGTCGACCGATGCCAACCGGCCCCTGCTCAATGGCGTGCTGCTGAGCTTCAAGGGGGGCAAGCTGAGCGTGGTGGCGACGGACAGCCGCCGGCTCGCGCTGGTGGAGCATGAAGTCGAGTTTCCGGCGGACGCGGGGATGGACCTGATCGTGCCCCTCAAGACGGTCGACGAGCTCGTGCGGACCTTGGGCGATTCCGGCCTCCTGAAGATCCTGGCGACTCCGAAGCAGATCGCCTTCGAGTTCGACGGGGTGCTGATCATCTCCAAGCTGGTGGAGGGGACCTATCCGAACTTCCGGCAGGTGATTCCGCAGGCCAACGGCGACCGGGTGGCGATGGAGCGCGAAACGCTCCTGACGGCGGTCCGGCGCACCTCCCAGCTGGTGAGCGACGCGGTGTCGGGCGTGAAGCTGACCTTCACCAAGAACCGGCTGGAGATCTTGGCGCAGGCGGCGGAGATCGGCGAGGGGCGCGAGACGATGGATGTGAAGTACAACGGGCCGGACATCGGCATTTCGTTCAATCCCGCGTTTTTGATGGATCCGCTGAAGGCGCTGACGACGGACGAGGTGTTTTTGGATCTGATGGACGATACGAGCCCGGGCGTGATGCGTTCGACGATCAGCTTCGTGTATGTGCTGATGCCGATCCGGGTCACCTGACCGGCGGAGAAGGCGGGGGAGCGGAAAGTCCCCCAGGAAGTTGAAAAGCCGTCTCCGGAACGAGGCGGCTTTTTGCAGATTGGTTGCCCGACTAGGATTTGAACCTAGACAAACAGCTCCAGAGGCTGCTGTGCTACCGTTACACCATCGGGCAAGAGGAGGCAGGAACGCGGAGAAGGTACTTTTTTTGGGAATGAAGTCAAGCCTTGCCTCCGGAGGCCTGGGCCGGACAAGGGAATGAGCGGAAAGATGAGCGATTTTCAAAAAGACAACGTGGCGCTGATGTGCGACATCGGCGAGCTGGTCGGCCTCTTCGATTTCGAAGCCGGTCTCGATGCGTTCCTGGCGAAGGCGGTGTCCACGGTCGCTTGGCACATGCGGGCGGCGGTTTGTTCGATCTATCTGTACGAATCCGAGACCCAGGAACTGGTGTTGCGCGCCAACCAAGGGCTGAATCCGGGCTTGATCGGGAAACTCCGCCTGAAGATCGGCGAAGGCATCACCGGAATGGCGCTGAAGGAGATGCGGCCGGTCTGCGAGGCCCAGGCGACTGAAAATCCGCACTACAAGTACATTCCCGGCAGCCAGGAAGAGCGCTTTGTTTCGTTTCTGGCGGTGCCGATCCTGCGCAAGATGGACCCCGTGGGCGTGATCGTGACGCAGGATCCCCAGTGGAATTATTTCACGCCGAACGACATCCAGGCCCTGAAAGTCATTTCCTCCCAGCTGGCGGGCGTGATTGAAAACGCCCATTTGCTCATGAAACTGCGCGGGACGGGGGAATTGACCTCGCCCGCCTTGCCGGGTTTTTCAGAAGGCGGATTCGATTTGGGCACCCATTGCGTGCGCGGGCAATGGGCCTCGGGCGGGATGGCGATGGGGCTTTCCACGCGCATCGGACAATATCTGTCGCCTGGGGCGGAGGGGGATTCATGTCCGCTGGGCCTGACGGAGGCGGATTTCGACCGGGCCCTGGCGGTGACCGAGCGGCAGCTGATGGAACTGCAGCGCCGGCTGGAGGACAAGATCCACGATGCGGCCTCGATGATTTTCGGCGCGCATGTGTTGATGCTCAAGGACGAGGCGTTTTCCGGCGAGATCCGCGCGCAGATCCGCGCGGGGAAGAACCCCTGGTCGGCGATTTTGGACGAAGTGCGCCGCTATGCGGACCTCTTCTCGCACAGTCCGAACCCGGCCTTGCGGGAGAAGGTGCTCGACGTGGAGGATCTGGGCCACCGCCTGCTCCACAATCTGTCCGCCACCGCTTCGGAAAGCATCGGGCCCGACTATGCCGGCCAGATCATCATCGCGGAGGAGCTGTTGCCGTCGGACATCCTGAAGCTGTCGGCGGAAGGGGCGGCGGGACTGCTGCTGCTGGGCGGCGGGCAGCATTCGCACGTGGCCATCCTCGCCAAGGCGCTCCAGATCCCGCTGGTGATCGCTTCGGACCCGCGCCTGCTGCATCTGCCGGAGAACACGCCGATCCTGCTGGACGCGAAGGAGGGGCAGATCGTGGTCCGGCCCGGGCCGGAGACGATCCAGACCATGAAGGCGCTGATCCGGTCCCTGGCCGATTCGGAGCGGTTGGCCGGCCAGGTCAAGCCGGAGACCCGCACGCAAGACGGGGTGGAGATCCAGCTGCTGGCGAACCTGAACCTGGTGAGCGAGCTGGACGTGGCCCTGAGCGTGAAGGCCAAGGGCATCGGCCTGTACCGGACGGAGTTCCCCTTCATCGTGCGCAGCACGTTTCCGACGGAAGAAGAGCAATATCTGGGCTACAAGCGCGTGCTGGACCGGATGGAAGGCCGGCCGGTCGTGTTCCGCACGCTGGACATCGGCGGCGACAAGGCGCTGTCGTACTTCCCGGTGCAGCATGAGAACAACCCGTTCCTGGGGTTGCGGGCGCTTCGTTTTTCGTTGCGGAACCCGGAAATCTTCAAGCAGCAGCTGCGGGCGATGCTGCGGGCGGCCTATGGGAATCCGCAGGCCAAGGTGATGTTCCCGCTGGTGGCGTCGCTGGATGAATTCCTGGCGGCGAAGGATTTGGCGCGCGTCTGCCAGCAGGAGCTGGAGCAGGAACGGATCCCCAACCGGATGCCGGAGCTGGGCGTGATGGTCGAGCTGCCGTCGGCGGCCGTGATGGCGAACGAGCTGGCGGCCACGGCGGATTTCCTGAGCATTGGCAGCAACGACTTGATCCAATACCTGCTGGCGGTGGACCGCACGAACGACGAGGTGGCCGTTTGGTACGCGCCGCACAACCCGGCCGTGCTCCGGTCGCTGCAATTCATCGTGAAAGCGGCCCGGAAGGCGGGCAAGCCGGTTTCGCTGTGCGGCAATCTGGGCTCGGACCCGCAGATGCTGCCCTTCCTGCTGGGCATCGGGCTGCGCACCTTGAGCTTGGATCCGGTGGTGCTTCCGGCGGTGCAGGGCCTGATCGAGAAAATCGATCTGAAGCAGGCCCGGCAGCAGGCGCTGGCCATGCTGTCGTTCGGACGCATCGAGGAAGTGGCGGAATACCTGAAGGCCGCGCCCGCGGGCGCGGGATAGCGGGCGCGGGCGGGTGGACACCCTGTTCCATGGCGTGGTCGGCGCGGCCTTGTGCAGCCGGACGGGGCTGGCCGGCGGGCGGCGGGGGCCGGTGGACGGGCAGGGGCGGCGGATATTTTCCGATTGGACGCTGTGGGCGGCCTTTTTCTTTGGCATCCTGCCCGACTTGGCCTCGCTGGGCATCCACTTTTCAATGGATCTGTTCGCCGGCGACGGGGTGAAGTGGCACGGCATTCCGGACTTTGTCTTCGTGCTCTACAACCTCACCCACAGCCTGGCGGGCATCGCGGTGGGCTATGGCCTGCTGGTGGCCTGGAAGCGCGCGCTGTGGTTGCCGGCGCTGGCCTGGCCGGTCCATGTGCTGACGGACGTGCCCACCCACGGCGATGGGCGGTTCATGACCCCCATCCTCTGGCCCTTTTCGGAGTGGGGGTTCGTCGGCTGGAGCTGGTGGCAATATCCGGATGTGTTTTACGGCGGCTGGATCTTCGTGGGGGCCCTGTGGCTCGCGGTGATCGCGCTGCGCCTGACGTGGAGGAAGAAATGAGCTTTCTGGAATTGGTGAACCGGCGGCAGAGCGTGCGGCGATATGCGCCGGGCCGGCGCATCCCGCGCGAGACGCTGGACCGCTGCCTGGAGGCGGCGCGGTTGGCGCCCTCGGCCTGCAATTCGCAGCCGTGGTCGTTCGTGGTGGTGGACGATCCGGAACAGGTGCGCGCGCTGGCGGAGGCCACCTGCGGCCATGCGCCCTACGCCATGAACCAGTTCGCGATGGATGCCTCCGCCCTCGTCGCCGTCGTGACGGAGAAGATGAAGCTCGCCGCGCGCCTGGGCGCGCAGTTCCGCGGCGTGCAATACAGCCTGATCGACCTCGGGATCGCCTGCGAGCATCTCGTCCTCCAGGCGGCGGAGGACGGCCTCGGGAGCTGCTGGATCGGCTGGTTCAACGAGCGGGTAGTGAAGAGCCGCCTCGGCCTTCCGCGCGGCAAGAAGGTCGATCTGCTGATCTGCCTGGGCTACGCCGCCGACGGCCGGATGCGGGAGAAGATCCGTCGGCCCCTCGACGAGGTCCGCCGCTACGCGTGACCGGCGCCGGGAAGGAACCGGGCGGCGAAGGCGGGGAAGGCGGGGAAGACGAGGTCGGGGATTTCCGTTCCGGGGTGGCCGAATCCGCTTTGGAGGAAGATGGAGCGGATGCCGGCGCGGCGGGCGGCTTCGAGATCGGTGTGGTGGTCGCCGACCATCCAGGCCTCGGCGGGGGCATGGCCGGTGCGGCGCAGGACTTCCTGCAAGGGGACGGGGGAAGGCTTGAGTTCGGGGGTGTCGCCGCCGCCGAGCAGGACGGCGAAGAGCGGCGTCCATCCGAAGTGGTCGAGGAGGCGCCGGGCGTGGGGAGCGGGCTTGTTGGTGGCGAGGGCGAGGGCATGGCCGGCCGCGCGGAGGGCGTGGAGGCCGGCGTCGACGCCGGGATAGGCCTGGGTGTGATCGACGAGATGCGCGGCATAGGCCTCGCCGATTTCGCGCGCGGCGAGATCCGGATCGACGGGGGCGCCTTCGAGGGCGCGGAGGGCCAGGACGCGGACGCCATCGCCGACGTAGGCGGCGACGGTGCCGAGCGGAAGCGGGGGAAGATCGTGCCGCGCCCGCATGCGGTTGACGGCGGCGGCGAGATCGGCGCGCGAATCGATGAGGGTGCCGTCGAGGTCGAAGATGAACAGCCGGGGCTTCATGGCTGCGGGCCCGGGGCGGGGGTGAAAAAGGCGCGGAGGGCGGCGGGGAGTTGCGGGAGGAGGAAGGCGAGGCCGCCGAGCATGCCCATGAGGAGGTCGAGGAGGGTGTCGGCGAGGCTGAGCTGGCAATGGGTGCCGAAGAAGCGGTCGGCCGTCCACTCGGCGAATTCCCAGAAGACGGCGGCGGTGCCGGCCAGGGCGAAGAGGAGCAGGATCCGGAGGAGGGGGTCGGGCGGGCGGACGAGGCCGCGGCCGGCGAAGACGCGCAGGGCGCCGCCGGCGAAATGCGCGATGGCGAAACCGCCCAGGAAATGGAGGGGGATGTCGATGGCGGGCCAGCGGGCATAGCCATCGACGACGTGGGCGCAGCCTTCGTGGAGGAGGAAGACGCCGAGGGGAAGCCAGGCGTGGCGGCGGAGGATTTCGAGGCCGGCGGCGAGGGATTGGCGGAGGACGGGGTTCATGGCGGGAATCCTATGCGATTTTTCCACGCAATGGAAAAAATATTCGGGGTTTTTCCACGCAATGGAAAACTTTTTTCCACGGTGTGGAAAAACGGGGCTGATTTTGCCACAGTATGGAACACTGTTCCATGGAGCCTGTTGCAGAACTCTGGCCCAAACGGTCGGGACGGAGCCCGACCCTCCAGAAAACAAGCGCAACCGCGTGTTCTTGGCAATGGAGGGACGACCTCCGCGTCGTCCGGGTTCGTT
>SABN01000119.1 GCA_009928955.1 Opitutia bacterium
ACGAATCGCTCCCAAATCCCATCCCCGATCAACCACGCGAAATCGCCAGCAAATCAGGCGCTTTCATGTCCCCGTTTTGCCCTTATGGGACGGTAGTGAATGTTTTCCATACTGTGGAAAACGATCGGGACGAGGCAGCCCGAAAAGGTCGCGGGCCGGCCGGCCCGGTTCGCAGATGAACTTACGCGAGGCGAGGATTAGGGCATTTCCGGAAATGACATAGCCGTTTCATTCAGGATTGCAGCGGCCAAAAATCGTAGGGGCGCAGCTTGCTGCGACCTTTCTCGATCCCGGTCCGAGCAAGCTCGGCCCCTACGAAAGCAAAGAATAGCTGCGATAAAAATGGAAGCGATCTTGACCCGGGGGAAGCGGGTTGAAGCGGAAAGGGGCCGGGCGGCTGTGCCATGAAAGGGAAGCGATTACTTGATTACGGGACTGACCCCTATTATGAAAGGGAAGCGATTACTTGATTACGGGACTGACCCCTATTCAATCAGGATTGCAGCGGTCAAAAATCGTAGGGGCGCAGCTTGCTGCGACCTTCACAAGTCAACTCACAATGCTACAATGCGAGGACTGACCCCTACACTGACCCCTACACCCCTACACTACACCCATATGGGGGACTCAAGTCTCTCGTCTCTAGTCTATTGTCTCATCCCCGGTTTGACTCGCGGGTTCGGAGTGGCTATGCTTCGGGCCATCCGGCGGGGTGTCCCCGGATCGGCGGCCGGGTTCCGCCGTTCGTTGAAAGGATGAACATGAAAAAGTGGATTCTCTTTCTGATCCTGTCGGTCGCCGCCTCCCAGATCTCCGCCGCCGAAACCATGCGGACCAAGGCCCAGAGCCTGACGCTGCCCACCGTCCAGTACCGCGATGCCACGGTGCAATCCATCCTGGAGGACATCCAGAAGCAAAGCGTCGAACTCGATGCGGAGGGGATCGGCATCAATTTCGTCCTGACGATCGGGCCGGACCTGCTGAACCGGAAGCTGACGATGACCTTGGCCAAGCCGACCATCGAGCGCGTACTGAAGTTCATCGCCTCCACGGCGCCCATCTACTTTCAGTACGAGGACGCGGCCATCGTGGTGCGGATCAACACCAACACCACCGAGGCTGCGGAATAGAGCGGGATTCGGTTGGCGGGGCGTTGATCGGATCCGAACCAGAGGGACCCTCGGAATTTCTCTCGCAAAGAACGCTAAGGGCGCAAAGAGGCTGGGGCTCGCGGGGGCTTCTTGGCGGGCTTAGCGCCTTGGCGAGAAACAGGATCGGGATCGAACCGGGGAATTTCTCTCGCAAAGAACGCGAAGCTTGCCACGCCAACGGCATGGGGCGCAAAGAGGCTGGGGGGCATCGAGGGTCGACTTGCGATAGGGGGGATTTTAGCAGGAAAACAGGAAACTCAGGAAAACAGGCGCAGATTCCCCCGACGGGGTCCCGCCACGGGCGGGCAGGCGTTGGGGGGCTCCAAAGACGTGGATCCCTTGGCGGTTGGGAGCCGGGGCGCCCTCGTCCCGGTGGTTTGTTTCGCGAGATAGGCGTGGAGGAGTGGAGGGGGGAATGTGGGGCGAGGGGGAACGCGGAGGGGAAGGCAAATGATGGGGCCGACCCGGCTACTGCGGCTTCAGATATTCGATGATCTCTGAGTATCCGTCTCCACATTCTTTGTTGATCCAGGGATCTTCCCCGGATGCCTTTTTCCGCCCCATTTCCTCGGCCTTCTGCAGCGGAGTGTTCCCATAGTCATCCCTTGAGGTGACATCCGCACCTTGCTCAGCGAGGAATTTCACAACGGGGAAATAACCGGCAAAGGCGGCACTCATCAGCGGCGTGCTGCCATCGTCCGTTGTTTCGTGAATATCCGCACCTTTTTCCACCAGATATTCCACCATGGCCAAGTGGCCATTCCCGGCAGCGACCGATAGCGGCGTACGCCCGTATGCCCCCTTCAGATTCACATCCGCCCCCGTCTCCACCAGATATTGAACGATGTCCAGGCGATTGGTGAAGATGGCGCTCATCAGCGGCGAGTTGCCGTAGTCATCGACGGCATTGAGGGCGGCCCCTTTCTCCACGAGAACCTTCACCATGTCCAGGTTCCCGCCAGCGGCAGCCTTCTCCAGCGCCAGAACACCCTTTGCGCCAGCGCCATTCACCTCCGCCCCATGCTCCAGCAGAACCTTCACCAACGCAAGGGTGCCCGAACTCGCCGCCTCCACCAGCGGCGCGTCACCGTCAGGCCCGTAAGCGTTCACGGCCGCCCCTTGTTCCGCCAGAATTCTGACCACCTCTAGATGCCCATTGCCAGCGGCCCTTGAAATCGCCGTCCGCCCAAGCGAGCTCCTGGCATTGATCTCCGCCCCGTTTTCCAGCAGATAGGCCACAACTTCCAGATGCCCGTTTCTTGCGGCTTCCTCCAGAGGAATGGAGGCATACGCGTTTGTGGGATTCAGGTTCGCGCCATGCTCCACCAGGACCTTCACAATCCCAAGGTGACCGAGGACGGCCGCCCTCGGAAGCGGCTGACGATATGAGTCCCGGATGTTCACTTCCGCCCCATGCTCCACCAGATAGCCCACCACCTCCAGGTGGCCGCCATCCACGGCGCCGATCAATGCCGTGAACTCCTTTTGGGCCCGTTGATTGACATCCGCCCCGTTCGCGACCAGGAACTTCACCACCTCCAGATGGCCGAATCCGGCCGCCCATAGCAATGGAGTCGCGTCCGATTCGGCATCCCTGCCGTCAATCGCGGCCCCAGCGGCGAGGTGCCGCTGGACTTCTGCGAGGTCGCCCTGCTCGGCCGCCTTGAAGATGGTTTCGGCAGCAAGCGACTGAGTTCCAAACCCAAGTCCAACGGCCTGCAAAATCGCCACCACGGAGATCAGCCATGGGATCCTGAGAAATGATGCGTGTGCTCTTTGCATGGTGCGGGTTGCTGTCGGTCGGGAGCATGATGGATTGCGGGCGGATTGGCAATTCAGGAAGAAATGGATGCAGGGAATAGGGGGGGGCTGGGGCGGGCTTCTTGCCGGGCTTTTCTGGGGTGCTTCGGGGAAGAGGGGGGCAAAAACATTAAATCATAGGGGTGACACCTTTATCATGCTACAATGCAAGGACTGACCCCTATATGGGGCTCAATATAAAAAGCAAGGGCTGCTCCTTTCGGAACAGCCCTGCGCCCTTTCGCCGAAGCTACCGGGGTTGTTTTGTACGGGTAACATACCAGCACCGTATCCAGAGTCAATAGGCTTGTATCACAAAACATCACGGAATATCACGGCGTGACCGTCCGTGCCCGGCGGGGTTTCTTTTTCGGTTTTTCGGGGAAGAGGGTGGTGAGGGATTGGTAGAGGGTGAAGAGGTGTTCGACGCGGGCGCGTTCGGTGTCGAAGGGGGCGGAGCGGTACGCGCGGTCCACGGCGCGGTCGAGCGCGGCGTGGGCCTTGGCCAGTCCGGGGGGCATCGTGATGGGGTCGTACAGGTCCGCCAGCGTCGCGCCTATTTCCATGTGCTTCGCGCGCTCGTCCAGCACCGCCTGCGCCAAGCGCTCGATCTCGGCGCGGCGCGCGTCGGTGATCTTTTCGGGCCAGGGAAAGTTGTTGTAAACGATACCGATAGAATATTGATATCGCATTTCAAGGCGCCCAGTAACTTGGCGCATCCAGGCCATGTGCATGGCCGAAGTTAATATGCCGAAGTGATATAAAGAGGCGTTTGGGAACAATCGGACTTTGTTTCCACAGAGGACTTCGGAGCCATTCATGAATCCGATGGGAATATAGAAGCGGCGTTCAGAACTGACCTCTGGTAAAACAAGCATAGGGCCATCGGGCATGTTTTCTACGTGAAAGCGGGTGGGAGTGTCTGCGAGTTTTTGGGTGGGTGGCGATTTACTGGCGCGGCGCAGATCTTGGACGGCTTGAACGCGTTTCATGGCTTCGGGCATTTGCCGGAGCTGTTGCGGGGGGCAATCGCCTAGCCAAAGGCACCAGCGGTGCCAGCCGTTAATGAATTCATCGGAGCCTATCCATGGGCGGAAAAATTCGGCGACGGCCGGTTCGAGTTTCAGGAAAGCGGCTTTTTCCTCGTCGGTAAAGAGATAGTTTCCGCCGTCGATGGGTTTGTTGCCGATGCCGATTTCGGGCACGTCGCACAGGGGATTGGTGCGGTTCTGGAGTACGACATCGGGGCCGTCGCAGAGGTAGGGGTTGATGTTGCGGGCCTGGATGGCGATGGTGACGCCGTCCTGCACTTCGTAGATGGTTTTGGCGTTGGTGGGGGAGAAGCCGAAGCCGATGACGACGACGTGGACGTGGGCCTTGCGGCGGGCTTCGCTGTCCCAGGGGAAGGTGCGATAGGCGAAGTGGATCTGGATGCCGAGGCGGAGCAGTTCGGGCCAGAGCACGCCAGCCTGTTCGCCTTGGGTGATGGAGTTGGTGGAGACGAATGCGCAGCGGATGGCGGGGTTGGTGCGCATGTAGTCGGCGGCGATAAAGTACCAGGTGGTGACGAAATCCAGAAGGCCGAAGCCCTTGATGCGTCCGCAGACGGCTTCCTGGTCGGCACGTTGTTCGGGAGATTGGAATTTGCCACCTACAAACGGCGGATTCCCCATGACGTAGCTGCACTCCTTGGGCGGGAGGAGATCTTTCCAGTCGGCGCGGAGGGCGTTGGCGTGTAGAATGGCCGCGGATTTTGTCAGCGGCAGGCGAATAAGCGGCTTGCCGAGTTTTTCGGCTAGATCGCGGTTCATAAGGTGGTCCATCAGCCACATCGCCACCTCGGCGATGCGCGCGGGCCACTCGTCGATTTCGATTCCGAAAAACTGGTCCACATTGACGCGGGCAATATGCGAGATGTCAAAGACGGTTTGCCCCTGATGAAGCGTGAAAAGGAGTTCGTTTTCGATGGCGCGGATTTCGCGGTAGGCGATGACGAGGAAGTTGCCGCAGCCGCAGGCGGGGTCGAGGAATTTCAAATTAGCGATTTTCTCGTGGAGGCGGTCGAGGGCGGCGTGGTTGGAGCCGGCCTTTTGGAGGTCGTCTTGGAGGGCATCGAGGAAGAGGGGGCGGATGACCTTGAGGATGTTGGCCTCGGAGGTGTAGTGGGCGCCGATCTGGCGGCGGGCGCGGGGTTCCATGACGCCTTGGAAGAGGGCGCCAAAGACGGCGGGGGAGATGCGGGACCAGTCGAAGCGGGTGGCGTCGAGGAGGGCCTCGCGCATGGCGGTGTTGAAGTGGGCGATGGGGAGGGGGGCGGCGAAGAGGCCCCCGTTGACGTAGGGGAGGCCGGCGAGGGAATCGTCGAGGGTGGTCTGGCGGCGGTCGCGCGGGACGTTGAGGGTGTCGAAGAATTCGGCGAGGCGGGGGCCGAGGTCCTTGCCGTCGGAGGCGGATTCGTTGACGAGGAGGTCGAAGGCGTTGGAGTCGAAGATGCCGGTGTCGTTGGCGAAGAGGCAGAAGAGGAGACGGACGAGGAAGACCTGGCGCTGGTGGTCGGGATAGCCGGCGTCGTCGAGGGTGTCGCAGAGTTTCGCCATGAGTTCGGCGGCCTTGAGGTTGACGGCGGGCTCCTCGGCGAAGGCGTGCTGCTTGTAGCCGGCGATGAAGGCGAAATGCTTGATGTGGCGATGGAATTCCTTGAGGGGAAAATCGGCGAGGAGCCGGTCGGCGGCTTCGAGGTCGTAGAGCTGGATGCGCGCAAAATCGGTGACGACGATATAGCGCGGGGCTTCGGCGGCGCGGCCTTCGCGGACGAGGTCCTGGACGTAGTCGAAGGCCTGGCCCTTGGCTTTGCCGAGATCCTTGCCGGCGGATTTGTGTTCGGCGAGGAGGCGGCCTTTCCAGAAGAGGTCGATGCGGTTGTAGGTGCCTTGGATGGAGCGGACGGGCTCCTCGAAGCTGGCGACGGCGCGGCGGTTGAGGCCGAACACATTGAAGAAAGCGTCCCAAAATGACTTTGCCTCGGCGGTCTCGCGGGTTTCCTCGGCCCAGTCGCGGGAGAAGGCGATGGCGCGGGCCTTGATTTCATTCCAGCTCAGCGGCATGGACAGAAGATTAGCAAGTTGCAGAACCTTTGCATAGGCCCTGCGGCTAAAACAAAACAAATATGAAATATGGCGCGCGCGTCCCCAACCGAAGCCCCGGCGCTCTGGGCCAGAGCGCCCTACCTATAGGCCTCCCGGCTGCCGAGGTAGGGCGGCCTCGCCGAGGCCGCCGCCGGATGGGACGATGAAGGATTTCAATCCGGCGCTCCCGGCCACGCTCCCGACGCCCGTCTTGGCGGCGGGAGTGGGAGGCGTCGGGGCTACCATTCCGACATCCTGTGGCGACGGGGCTAACGGGCGAGGAGGTGTTGCCAAGTGGATGCTTCCACTTGGTTGTCTGGGCCGTGGATCCACCGGATGATGGATTTGCGGCTCTTGGATCGCTTGATCGTTTGCTCGATGCCCAGCGCTTCGCTGCGCGAAGAAGCGGGCCGGCAGAAGACCATCACCCAGTCCGTGGCCCGGCGGGTGAAGCGTTGGTGGCCGGTCCGGTGATGTTCAAGCCGTTGCGTTCGTCCGCCGATTCGCCGACATAGAAGCGATCGAGCGAGGGGCTGTAGATAATATAGACGTCGTGCATGAGAAAAGGAATCGGGGCGGCGGGATTTGAACCCGCGACATCAAGGTCCCAAACCTTGCGCTCTACCAGGCTGAGCCACGCCCCGTCATTAAAATGTCCAACGATCCAAGGGCGCTCTGCCATCCCGACACCCGCCGCAGGCGGCGTGGCCGGGAACGCCCCGTCATTTCGATCATC
The DNA here is from genome assembly GCA_009928955.1 of Opitutia bacterium. Lineage (GTDB taxonomy): Bacteria > Verrucomicrobiota > Kiritimatiellia > CAIQIC01 > Lenti-01 > Lenti-01. Next base: position 6,813 of record SABN01000119.1, read on the forward strand.
ATCGCTAGCGAGAGCTATAGTGGCAATCCCGACACCCGCCGCCACGGCAGGGGGCCGGGAAGGTCCCGGGCGGCGCCCTCGCAAAGAAAAACCTCCGATCGCTCGGAGGTTCGGCTTTCCAGTGGCGGGGTCGACGGGACTTGAACCCGCAACCTTCGGCGTGACAAGCCGACGCTCTAACCAAGTTGAGCTACGACCCCGTGTCGAAAAATCACGTGGAAGATAGCCGAAACCGGATACCTTGCAAGTCCAAAAAAACGGGGGGGCGCAATTATTTCTTTCCGCCGCGCTGGCGGACGACTTCGTAGAGGAGGATGGTGGCGGCGGCGGCGACGTTGAGGGAGTCGGCCTGGCCGAGCATGGGGATGCGGACGAGCTCGTCGGCCTGGGTCATCCAGGCGTCGCTGAGGCCGAACTGCTCGGCGCCGACGACGATGGCGATGGGCTTCGTCATGTCGACGGCGGTATAGTCCTGGGTGGCGTGGGGGGAGGCGGCGAGGGAGCGGATGCCGTTCTGCTTGAGCCAGGCGAGGGTTTCGGCGGTGGAGGCCTCGGCGATGGGGACGGTGAAGAGGGTGCCGATGGAGGCGCGGACGACGTTGGGGTTGTTGATGTCGGTGCAGCGGTCGCAGACGACGAGGGCGTGGACCCCGGCGGCGTCGGCGGTGCGGAGCATGGTGCCGAGGTTGCCGGGCTTTTCGATGTGTTCGCCGATGACGAGGAAGGGGTTCGCGGGAAGTTTCAGGTCGGCGAGGGTGCGGTGGATCTGGGGGCAGAGGGCGAGGAGGCCTTCGGGGCGGTCGCGGTAGGCGATCTTCATGAAGACGGGGGCGGAGCACTCGAAGAGGGGGACGTTCAGCTCGGCGCAGCGGGCGACGAGGGCGGGCTCGTTCTTGCCTTGGTAGAGGGCGGGGCAATAGAAGAGCTTGAGGATGGGGATGTGGTTGTCGAGGGCGCGCTTGACCTCGCGGTAGCCTTCGACGATCAGCAGCCCGTTGTCATCGCGGTGGGAGCGCTGGCGCAGCTTGACGACTTCCTTGATGCCGGCGTTCTGGAGGCTGGAGACGGGCTGGGAAAGAGAAGTCATTTCAATATCCAATGTTGAATGTCCAATGTCCAATGATCAATGTTCAAGTGAACCGCCC
>SABN01000266.1 GCA_009928955.1 Opitutia bacterium
GTCGAGCGGCTGCGCCCCGCCTTCAACCGTTCGCTCACCTTCCTGTGGTTCGCCCTGGCGCTGGCCGCGATCTGCGTGCGGCCCGACCTGGCCGGCGTGACAAGCCTGGTCCGCTCGCTGGGGCTGAAGCCGGGCTGCTACGGCAGCCTGCTGCGGCTGTTCCACAGCACGGGGTTCGATCGGCAACGCCTGGCGCGCCTCTGGACCCGGACGGCGCTTGCGTTTCTGCGGGGACAGGTGTGGAAAGCGGGACATCACACCGTCTTCCTGGCCGACGGCATCAAGATCCCCAAGACCGGGCGCAAGATGCCCGCCGTCAAGAAACTGCACCAGGAGTCGGAAAGCAACACCAAGCCCGAATACATCTTCGGCCATTCGTGCCAGGTCCTGGCGCTGGCGGTGCGCGCCGCGCGGGGGTGCTTTGCGCTGCCGCTGGCCGGCGGCATCCACGAGGGTGTCGTCTTCAGCAACCGCGACCGCCGGACCCTGCTGGACAAGCTGGCGGCCATGCTGCTGGCGCTGGAGCTGCCCGATCCGGGTCTGCTGGTCGCCGACGCCTACTACGCCTCCGCCAAGATCATCCAGCCGCTGCTGCATGCCGGCTGGCACCTGATCGCCGGCGTCCGGTCCAACGCCGTGGCCTTCCGGCCCGCGGAGAAGACCGCGACTCGGCGACGGGGGCGGCGTCGCGTCTACGGGGAGAAGGTTGTTTTGCGCGCCTGTTTCGAAGAAGCCGGAACCTTCGCCGACGCCCCCAGCCCCCTCTACGGAGAAGTCGGCATCACGCTGCGCTACCGAGTGCTTGATCTGCTCTGGCGCCCCGTGGGCATCGCCGTGCGCTTCGTGCTCGTCGCCCATCCCACGCGCGGCCGCAAAATCCTGTTGAGCACCGACCGGTCGCTGGCGCCCCTGGCCATCATCCAGACCTACGGCATCCGCTTCAAGATCGAGGTCTCCTTCAAGCAGGCCATCCATACCCTCGGCGCCTACGCCTATCATTTCTGGATGGCCGCGATGAAACCCCGTCCCCGCCGCTCCGGCAATCAGCACCTGCACATGGAGTCGGAACGCTACCGCAACGCCGTGCGCCGCAAGCTGCGCGCCTATCACGCGCACATCCAGCTCGGCATCGTCGCCCAGGGGCTGCTGCAAATCCTGGCCGTTCTCGAACCCGTCGCCGTCTGGCGCGGGTACGGCTCGTGGCTGCGCACGCTGCGTATCGGCGTGCCGCCCTCCGAGCGCGTCGTCGCGCTCGCCCTGCGCAACGCCCTGCCCCAATTTCTCGCGGTTTCGGCCGGAACTGCAATCCTCGCGAAATTCATCCGCAAACGGATCGATCTGGGGCGGGCTGAAGGCCTGAAACTCGCCTCGTGATGCCGCCGGCGGCGTTTCGACCGCCCAATGAATAGCCTCCAACGCGTTGAGCCGTGTTTTCAACAAGCGGCACAGGCGGCTTGTGTCTCCAACATCTCTTTGGAATAGGGGTTGACTCCCCCCCCCCCCCC
>SABN01000025.1 GCA_009928955.1 Opitutia bacterium
CGTGAATCCCCAGTTCGATCCGGGCCAAGGCTTCTGGATCCGGGCCGTCAACGGCGCCTTCGAATGGGTGGAAACGAACAAGTACAAGGAAAACCTGGAGTAGCGGATGGCGGCCCCTCCGCAAGGCTTCCGATGGCGATTTCCATCCAGTTCCGGGCCTGCGGCGGGAATGGGATGCCGGGCGGGCTGAACAACGTATGGCCGGGCCGGGATCCGCGCAGCTGAGTCTGCGCGCAGAATCCAGCATGGAAAACCGAAAATGGCAGCCGGTTCCGGGAATCCCGGATGCGTTCGTCTTTCCCCGCATCCGCCGACCCGACGTGCTTTCCTCCAACTCCTACGCGGTTGAATTTCCGGATGTCCGGCTGTTGATTGATCCTGGCGCCCTGCCGCGGCAGACGGAGGAGTTGCGCGAGATCCTCTCCGGCCGGGAAGGGGGGCGCGTCCTGCCGCTGATGGTGTGCCTCACCCATTGCCACCTCGATCACAGCCGGGAAATCTCCGCATGGCTCGGCGATGCCTTCCGGCCGGCATGGCTCGCGGCGCAGGAGGTCGGAGCGGCGGCGCTGGCCGATGGAGATGGCCAGCTGACGGCTGCGGATCTCTATGGCTTGGAAATTCCGCGCGTGCCGACCCACATGCCGTTGCTGGCTGCGGAAGATCTCCTCGCGTCCGGAATCCAGTGCCTCCCGCTGGCCGCCGGCGTCGAGGCGCGGCTCATTTCGGATGCGCGCGGCGGCCGCGTCCGGCAATTCCTCTCGTGGGGCGGCCGCGCCCGGATCGAGGTCGTGCCCTGCGCCGGACACAGCCCCGACAGCGTCTGCTTCCGCATCGGCGGCTTGCTTTTCGTCGGCGATCTGCTGTCCGCCGGCCGGCCCCTGGTCGCGGGCCTGCACGGATGGAGCGCCGGGGCGCTGAAACGCTCGCTGGACGAGATCATCCGCCTGCTGGAGGAGGGGGAGGTCGCATGGTGTTGCCCGGGCCACGGGGATCCGTTGCCGGCGGGGCAGACCTTGGACCTGTTGCGTCGCCAGCGGGATTGGGCCGCCGGCGCGGGCGACGTCGAGAAAATGGATCCGGGCCGCCTGCTTCGGGCCGTCGACATGGCCTTGGAATTGGCCGACGAGGCCGAAGAGGTGTTCTCCGCCCTCGCAGGCCGCTTGCTCTACGTGGCCGACCGGTTGGAGATGCTGGAGGAGCCCGGCATGGCGCGGCGCTGCCGCGAGGCCATGGACATGGAATCCGCGGATGCCCGAATCGAGCAATTCAGGGGTCTGTGCCGGGCGCTTTCCGCCGGCGACCTCCTGCCCGTCGCCTTCGCGGTCGAAGCGACGGGCCTCGTGGAGAAGCTGCGGAAGAGCTTCGCGCCCGAACCGCTCGCCGCTTTCCTGCCGACCGCGCTGGTCAATCGCGCGCAGCGGTTGCTGGTGGATTTCATGGGCGTGGCCCAAGGCTCGGGCAACCTCGGGGAATTCGTGCCGATCGACATCGGTTCGCTGCTGGCCGAGGCCGAAAACGCCTGGAGGGCCAGTCCCCACCTGGACGAATCGATCGCGGAGCGGGCGGACGATCCGGACCGGTTCGCCGCGGAGCTCGCCCGGCGCATCGGGCACCCGCCGCCGGCGCAGCGCATGCCGGTGCGGTTCGAGGCTGTTCCCGGCGGGGCGCCGGCGCTGGTGGCGGCGGTGCGGTTCGTCGACACCTTGATCCAGTTTTTGGACGCGCTGGCGCTGGCCGGGGCGGAGTCGGCCCGGGTGGCGCCAGGCACCGGCCCCGCCGGGCCGTTCGTGGAGATCCGCGTCGCGGGGGCGATGAGCGGCGACGCGCCGCGGCTGCGCGCGAAAACCCGTTCGTTCGCCCGCCGGTTCGCGCTGGCCGGATTCGAGCTGGAAGCGGGGGCGGAAGGGTTCCGGCTGGAGCATTCTCCGCCGCGCTGAGGCGGGCCCGGGCCCCTTGCTTCGGCGGGGTTGTTGTGCTACAAACCGATCATCGAGAAAGGCGGGAAACATGGCTCTGACGATCAAAGTGGTGGAGAACAAGCCGCGGGTGTTCGTGGTGGCGTTGGCGGGATCGCTGGACAGCATCACCTATCCCGCGCTCGAGAAGAAGATCGACTATTTGCTGGCCGAAGGCGAAGCCAAGGTCCTCACGCTCGATCTGGCCGAGTTGACGTTCATCAGCAGCATGGGCATCCGCATCATCTTCAAGGCCCGCAAGGACCTGGCGCGCGCCGGCGGCTACCTGTGCCTCGCGCGGATCCCGCCGCCCGTCCAGAAGGCGCTCGAGATCGTCGAAGCGCTGCCCTCCATGCAGATTTTCGCGAGCATCCAGGAAATGGATGCCTATCTGGCCAAGATGCAGGGGCTGTAGCGCGCGGCGACGCCGCGCGCGGTTCGAGGTTGTGGGTTCGGGGTCGATGGCCGGGCGGGATCGACGATCAACCAGCAACCATCGCCGACGCCCGCCGGCTCAGGCGAAGCCGGGGATCCGGACGCGGCGCTGGATGTGGCGCGCGAGCAGCGTCAGCAGGACCACCATGACGAGGTAGCCGGCCGCGGCGAACGCGTAGCCGCGGAAGAACATGAAGTTCTGCGAAGTGAAGTTCTGGATGAACGCCAGGAAGCCGTCGAACTGGATCAGGAAGGCGACGGAGCTGTCCTTGAGGTTGTTGATGGCCTGGCTGGTCAGGCCGGGGGTCGCATAGCGGACGGATTGGGGCAGGATCAGCAGGCGGAAAGTCTGCCGCCGGCCGTAGCCCATCGCGGCGGCCGCCGACAGTTCCGCGGCGGAGATCGCCTTGTAGCCGCTCATGAGATAGCGCGCGTTGTAGGCCGACACGTTGAGCGTGAAGCCGATGAAGGCGGCGGCGAAGGGGGAGAGGTCGATGCCGAGGGTGGGCAGGCCGTAATAGGCCAGGAACAGCAGCGCCAGCAGGGGGGTGCCGATGAAGAAGGTCACGTAGGCGTTCGCGGCGGCGCGGACCGCGCGCGAGGGCTGCGTCAGCAGGAACAGCAGGAGTCCGCCGCCCAGCAGGCCCGAAACCGTGACGGAGGCGGAGAGGATGATCGTCCACTCGAGGCTCGCGACCAACGCGGGCCACTCCAGCCAGAGTTCGGGGAAGAAGCCGCCCATGGGTCAGGAGTCCCGCGCCATCTGGAAGAACTTGCGGATGCGCTCGTCGTCGGTCTGGGCATAGAGCGTTTCCGGCAGCTGCTCGGTCAGGATCGCGCCGCGGTCCAGGAAGAGGATCCGGTCGCACACGTACTTGGCGAAATGGGCGTCGTGCGTCACGCACAGCATGGTGATGTCCTCGAGGTAGAGCTTGTTGAGGATGACGGACACCTCGCGGGAAAGTTCCGGGTCGAGCGCGCTGGTGGGCTCGTCGAAGAGGATCAGCTTGGGAGCCATGGCCAGCGCGCGGGCGATGGCCACGCGCTGCTGCTGGCCGCCGGAGAGCTGCGCCGGATACTTGCGGGCGTGCTCCAGCATGTCCACCCGCGCCAGTTCCTGCTCCGCGCGCGCCAAGGCCTGCTTGCGCGTGAGCTTGAGCAGCTTGATGGGCGCGAGCGCCACGTTGTGCAGGGCGTCGAGATGCTTGAACAGGCCGAACTGCTGGAAGACGAACCCGATCTGCCGCCGCACCGCGCGCACGTCCGTGCCCGGGGCGGTGATCTCTTCGCCGTTGAGGAGGATCTGGCCGCCGCTGGGAACCTGCAGCAGGTTGAGGCACCGCAGCAGCGAGGACTTGCCGCTGCCGGAAGGGCCCATGACCACCTTGACCTCGCCGCGGTCCAGCGTGAAGCTGACGCGGTCGAGGATGGTCTTGCCGCCGAACTGCAGGGACAGGTTTTTGACTTCCAGCAGCGCCATGGTCAGGACCCCTCGAAGCCGGGGATGTGGAAGCGGCGGTAGAGCGCGTGGAACAGCGCGTTGCAGCCCAGATAGAGCGCCAGGAAGAGGAGGGCGGCCGCCGCATAGACCGGCAGCCCGCGCGAGGTCACCGCGGTGATGGCCTGCGCCTCCTTGAGGATCTCGGGCACGCCGGCCACGTAGGCGAACGGCGAAGCCTTGAGCACGGAAGAGAACTCGTTGATGAGCCCCGGGATCGCCAGCCGCCACATCTGCGGCATCAGCACGCTCCAGAACACGCGCCGGGGCGACATGCCCAGGGCGAGCGCCGCCTCGCGCTGCGCGGCGTCGATGGATTCCAGCGCTCCCCGCAGCACTTCGCCGATGTAGGCCGCCGCGACCAGCCCCAGGCACGCCACCACCGTCGGAAACGGCGGCAGGCGGAGGCCGATGCGCGGCAGGCCGAACATCGCCATGAAGATCAGCACCAGGGACGGCACGCTCTGCACGCCGTGGACGGCGCCCCGCAGCGCGGCGCGTCCGCGCGGCCCCGCCAGCTGGTGCGCGAGCACGAGCATGGTGCCGCCGGCGAGGCCGACGGCCATGGCGGACAGCGTGATGCCCAGCGTGTTGCCCACGCCGGCGGACAGCGCGCCGATGATGCGGAAAAACTCCACGGGCGGGGCCTCGTTCCTCCCGCGCCTACTTCATGTGGCGGGCGATGATCGCCTGCACGTCCGCGGCCCGGTCCCCGAGGAACTGGTCGAACTCGGCGCGCAGCGCGCTGCCCTTGGGGAAGGCGAAGCCGAAGTTGTCCGCCTCTTCCAGCGTGAAGGCCGCGACGAGGTTGTAGATGCCCTTTTCCTTCTGGTCGGCCATGACGAGGGAATCCATGAAGGCGCCGTCCACGTTGCCGTTGCCCAGGTCCGCGAGCAGCTCGTTGTAGGAGGGATATTGCTGGAGGTCGGCGTAGACGTAAGCGTCCTGGTACTTCGTCTTGATGAGGTCGCCGAAGTACATGCCGCGCACGAAGCCCAGCTTGTAGTTCTTCCAGTCCGCCGTCGTGGCGATGGCCACGTCGCGGTCGGCGAGCGCCGCGATGATCAGCGTGTTGACCATGTAGGCCTCGGAGAAATCCATGGCTTCCTTGCGCTTGTCGGTGATGGAGATGCCGGAGAAGGCCACGTCGGCGCGGGTGGCCACCACGGCGCCCAGCATGCCCGCCCAGTCGTAGGCCGTCATGGCGAACGTGGCGCCGCGGCTTTCGCAGAAGGCGGTGAAGATCTCCACGTCGATGCCCACGTAGTCCTTGTCCTGCTGGAAGCAGTTCGGGGGCGAAGTCGGGCACACCGCCGCTTGCAGCACTTTTCTGCCGGCCGCCGCCTCGTCCGGGGCGTTCGCCTCCGGCTTGCCGCATCCCGCCAACGCCAGCGCCAATAGGATCATCAGTCCGGTCCGCATATGCCTCGCTCCTTGGTTGTTCCGTCGATTTCGACGTTGGGGAATTGATGATGGGTTTTCCGTCTCCTGTCAATCCTTCCCGTTCCGGGCGGGGAATCCATCGGAACGCGTGGATGGATGGAAAAGGCGGAGCCGGGAACCGGAGGAGAAAAATCCGGCGCGGCGCGCGTCCGTCTGGCCGCGTCAAAACTTCGCGCGGGCGACGAGCTCGGCGTAGCGGCCCTCGCGGGCCAGCAGCTGCTCGTGGGTGCCGGTCTCCACCAACTGCCCTTGGTCCAGCACGAGGATCTGGTCGGCGTGGCGGATGGTGGAGAGGCGGTGGGCGATGATGAACGCCGTGCGGCCTTCCATCAGCTTCTCGAAGCTTGCCTGGATCGCCCGCTCGGTTTCGGAATCCACCGCGCTGGTGGCCTCGTCCAGGATGACGATGCGCGGATCCTTCAGGATCATCCGCGCGATGGAGAGGCGCTGGCGCTGGCCGCCGGACAGCTTGATGCCGCGTTCGCCCACTTGGCTCCCGTATTGCTCGGGCAGGGATTCGATGAAGGCGTCGATGTTGGCGAAGCGCGCGGCGTCGCGGATGCGCAACGGATCGACCTGGCGGCGGGCGAAGGCGATGTTCTGCGCCACGGTGCCGTGGAAGAGGAAGGTTTCCTGGAAGACGATGCCGATGGCCTGCCGGATGGATTCCAGCCGGACGCCGCGGATCGGCTCGCCGTCGATCAGGATGCGGCCGCTTTGGGGTTCGTAGAAGCGCGGCAGCAGCGAGGCCAGCGTGGTCTTGCCGGAGCCGGTGGCGCCCACGATGGCGATCTTGCTGCCGGCGGGAGCGGTGAAGGAGATGTCGCGCAGGACCGGGCGGTCGGTCCGGTATCCGAACGTCACGTGCTCAAACCGCACCTCCCCGCGCTCAAAGTGGACGGCCTTGGCGTCCGGGGTTTCCTTGACCTCGGGCGGCAGGTCCAGGAACTCGAACACCCGCTGGGACGCCGCGAGGCCGCGCTGGATGGTGTCATAGAAGCCGACGAGTTGGTTGACGGGATCGAAGAAACGCCCCAGCAGCGGCAGGAACGCCAGCACCATGCCGAGGGTGACGTGGCCCCAGCCCAGGATGACCATCGTGCCGCCGCCGACGCCGACCAGCAGCATGGCGACGTCGCGCGTGCCGTAGAGGATCTGGTGGTTGAGGCTGAACACCCGCATGGGCTTGTGGACCAGCCGCGCCTGCGCCAGATTCGTGCGCAGATAGTCGCGCCGGGCGGTGGGCTCGCGCTCGAACGCCTTGATCTCGCGGATGCCCGCGATGTTCTCCTGGATGGTCGCGCCGATGACGGATTGCTGTTCGCGCATGTCGCGGTAGATCGGCCGCAGGTGCTTGCGCACGCGCTGGACGGCCGAATAGATGACGGGGAGGGGGAGGAGCGTGAAGAGGAACAGCCCCGGACTCATGCCGATCATGATCAGGGGCACGGTGACGAGATGCGTCGAGGCGTACAGGAGGACGAAGGAGTCGCGGATCATTTGCTCCATCTGGTCGGTGTCGCCGACGGCGCGCGTCATGATCGCGCCGGTGCGTTCGGCGTCGAAATAGGACACCGGCAGCTCGTGGAGGTGTTCGTTCACGCGGTGTTTGATGTCCAGCATGATGCGCTGGCAGACGCGCGTGCCCAGCCGCCACATATGGACGCCGATGGAATTGGCCACCACGATCAGCGCGAACAGGACGGCCAGATAGCCGGCGGACCAAAGGAGCTTGTGCCGCACGTCGGGCAGATAAGGCGCCAGGTCGAAGGTCCAGCCGAAGAAGGAGAAGGTTCCGCCGCGCACCACGCCATCCATGTACCACGCCAGGCTGGCGGCGGGCAGGAGGTTCAGCACCGAGTTGAGGAAGTAGAACAGATACACCGCCAGAAGCTGGCGGCGGTAGGGGCGGACGAATTCCATCGTCCGCCGCAGGAGGCGGATGTCCGAGCGGGCCTTGGCATCGGAAGGCGTGGCTTCAGGCGGTTTCATGCCGCATGCCCTCCACGCACATGCGCAGGGAATGGTAGTCCGCCTTGAACGGATGCCCCTTCATGCGGCTGACGGCCACGCCGTTGCGGTCCACGGCGCTGAAGACGCCGCCGTCGGCGTCGAGGAACTTCGCGAAATAGAAATCGGCGGTGCGGCGGAACGCATCGCCGTAGGGTTCGCCGAAGAGGCGGGCGGCGACGCAGAAGGCCTTGACGGCCTCCGACTGCGTCCAGAAGCTGGCGTGGCCCGCGCAGCATCGCTCGGTCAAAAAGAACTGGTCGGTGAAGTGCCCGTCCGGCTGGACGGCGTTGTCCAGCGCCTTGTCGAGGATGGCGCGTTCGGTCGCCTCGGGCAGTTCCGCGCCGGGCCATTCGCGGAAGAAGCCGAACCATTCGAGTCCGTGGGCGAGGGAGACGTAGGCTCCCGGCCGGCGGTCGGGATCGTGAAAGCCTTCGCGGTAGGCATCGAAGGTAACGAATTCAATGGGATCGAGGATCCGCGCCAGGAAGAACTCGCGCACATCGGAGACGCGCCGGCCCAGCTCCGCTTCGAGGCCGGCGTCGCGCAAACAGACGAGGGCTTCGAGGTAGTGCAGCACGTTGTTGCCCGCGAATTTTCCCATGGGAGGAAATCCACGCTCGCCTTCGCCCCAGCAGCCCAGCACGCCGTCCGTGCGCAAGGAACCGGGGAGGGTCTTTTCCTCGATGAGCCGGAACAGGCGCCAAGCCTCGTCGCGCACATCGGCGCGGCCCGTGGCCTGCGCATGGCGGGCCATGGCGAGGACCACGAACAGGTTCATATAGGTGTCGAGGCCGTCGGGGGAAGACAGCTTGCCGTCCACGAGCGACGCGTACCAGCCGCCCGGCGTGCGCAGGGAGGTCGTCATGAAATCGTAGAGATGGTTCGCGTGATCGCGGCAGAAAGCCAAACCCGCGTGGACGCCCTCGGCATAGTTGTAGAGCAAGCGCGCCTGGATCAGGATGACCCGGTTGGGGCTTGGAAGGACGGCGCCCGTCGAATCGATCAGGTGGTGGAAGCCGCCGTGTTCCCGGTCGCGGCCGCGCTCCCAATACCGAAGAATGCCTTCGAAATGCCAGTGAAAATCGGTTTTATGGTGCATGCCGAACCGTACCCTACCACAAATCCAGCGGGGTCAAATCCGGAAATGGAGGGGGGGCATGGCCCAAGCGAAAAACAAGCCGCGGGTGGCTCATTGGCGCCTCCGGGGCATGGGCTTGACGGTTGGGCGGGGGGCGGGGCATCCTTTGAGAGGAGCTCGGAACCGGGAGAAGGACATGAAATTCAGCGAAGCAAAAACAGGACGCGTATTTGTCATCCGGCTGGAAGACGGCGAGATCGTCCACGAATGCATCGAGCGTTTCGCGGCCGCGCATGGCATCACGCATGCCGCGCTGACGATGCACGGCGGCGGCGACGAAGGAAGCGTCTTGGTGACCGGGCCGAAGGAGGCTCGTTGTCCGCCGCCCATCGCGCCGCAGACCACGGTGTTGGGCGGCGTCCATGAAGTCGTCGGCACGGGCTCCCTGTTTCCGGACGAAAAAGGCAATCCCATCCTCCATGTCCATCTGGCCTGCGGGCGCGGGGACCGGACCGTCACGGGCTGCATCCGCACCGGGGTGAAGACCTGGCATGTGATGGAAGTGATCCTCTTCGAACTCGTCGGCTGTTCGGCGCGGCGCCTGCCCGACGCCGCCACCGGCTTCGAGCTTTTGGTGCCCTGAGCCGCCGCCGCGGGGGAGGCCTGTTCGCTTCTAGGGCGGGGCGTCGATCATCAGGCGATCGAGATGGTTGTCCAGATGCGAAGGGGGGCAGCCGAAGACGACCGCCAGATCGCCCGGGCCCTTGTTGCGGAGCTGATGGGCGAATCCCTCTTCGATCATGAAGAAATCCCCGGCCTCGACGGGTTCGGGCTTCCGCCATTCGATCGGGCCATGGTCCCGCCCGCCGACGAAGCCGAGATGCAGTTCCCCTTTGCCTTCGAGGATTTCGTACGTTTCGCTTCCGTGGAAATGGACATGGCATCCCACCCGGTCGGGGACCGAGGCCACGTACAGCCCAAACTGCTCGTCGCCGCAGAGTTTTGCGATCCGGATGCCCACTTTCGGATCCGGCGTGGCTTGAGCCACTGCGCGCCGCCAATTGGTTTTGGTGAATTCCATGTCTCGTGCCTCCGGGGGGATCAACTTTTCCGAAGTTTAGCCAACCCGGTCTTCGGGCGCCAGCCGATTAAGCGCCGGTCCGGAAGCCTCTGCGGGGCGCATTCCGGAATAAATGCACTCGGAATCAACGTCGGGCTTGCGTTCCCGTTCATGATCTTGCACCTTCTTCATCATGCAAGGGCTTCTTCAGGCTGGTCCCTTCGGGCGCGGGAGCTGAGCGGTTGCATACGTCTCCATCATACATGTGGCGGGAGGAGCTCCGGTGAAGAAATCGAATCCGTTGACGGGCATGGGCGAGGGCTTTGAACTGGGGGAGGCGATGGCGGAAGCCAACCGCTGCTTGCTGTGCCACGATGCGCCGTGTTCCAAGGGGTGTCCCGGCGGAACGGATCCCGGGGCCTTCATCAAGAAGCTGAAGTTCCTCAACGTCACCGGGGCCATCCGCACGATCAAGCAGAACAACATCCTGGGGGGGGCCTGCGGGGTGCTGTGCCCGACGTCGCAGCTGTGCGAGAAGGAATGCAGCGCCGTCGGCCTGCCAGGAGGCGCCATCCGGATCGGCAAGATCCAGCGGGCCCTGGTCGAGCATGCGTGGGAGATCGGATTCAACCCCTTGGAGAAGTCCGCGCCCCGGAAGGAAAAGATCGCGGTGGTGGGATCGGGCCCGGCCGGCTTGAGTTGCGCAGCCGAGCTGGCCAAGGCCGGATTCGGCGTCACGGTGTTCGAGGCCAAGGCGAAGCCCGGCGGCGTGCTGCGCTATGGCGTGCCCGAATACCGGTTCGCGCCGAAGTTCCTGGATCGGGAGCTGAAGGATCTGGAAAGCCTCGGCGTGGTCTTCAAGTGCTCGACGCCCATCCAAGGCAAGGGCGCGGCGGAAAAACTGTTGAAGAAAGGGTTCGCCGCCGTCTTTCTCGCGCCCGGGTTGTGGGAGCCGATCCACCTGAAGGAATCGGCCAACCCCCTTCCCGGCCTCTTCCCGGCCACGGAATTTTTGTGCGCGCTGCGCGAGGGCAAGCAGGCGCAGATGGCGAAAGCCGTGAAGGGCAAGCGCATCGCCGTCATCGGCGGCGGTTCGGTGGCGGTCGATTCCGCGGAGTCGGCGCTGAAGTTGGGCGCGCGCGACGTCTATCTGATTTATCGCCGGTCCTACACGCAGATGCCCGCCGAGGAAGACGAGAAACAGGGCCTTTTGCAGGCCGGGATCCATTTCCTCCTGCTGAACCAGCCGGTCGATTACGTCGCCGGGCCCCGGGGTCGCCTGCGGGCGGTCCGCCTGGTCCGGACCGAGCTCGGCGACAACGACGCCTCCGGCCGGCGCCGGCCCGTCGAGGTGAAGGGCTCCGACTGGGAATTGCCGGTGGAGGTCGTCATCGAGGCGATCGGCGCGAAGCCGGTGTCGGACACCGAAACGTGGGTGCCATCCGTCAAGCGGACGAAAGGCGGCCTGATCGTGGCCGATCCGGAGACCGGCGCGACGTCGGCGAAGCGGATTTTCGCGGGCGGCGACATCGTCCGGGGCCCGGCCCTGATCATCGAAGCGGTCAAGGACGGGAAGGCCGCGGCGCAAGCCATCCAGCGTCGGTTGCAGAAATAGGAGGACTCCCATGGCCAAGCCAGTCGATCTGTCGGTGGATTTCTGCGGGTTCAATCTCATCAATCCCTTCATGCTGTCTTCGTCCCCCGTGTCCAACAGCGCCGAGATGGTGGAGCGCGCCTTCGAGGCGGGGTGGGGCGGGGTGGCCTACAAGACGATCGTGTCGGACCGCCTGCCGATCATCCATCCGTCGCCGCGGATGGCAGCCTATCAGCCGAGCGGGAAGCGGCAGGTGGGCGTCCAGAACGTCGAGCAGACCTCCGACCGGGGACTGAAGGCCAATCTGCTGGATCTGATGTACCTCAAGAAGCATTGGCCGGACCGCCTGGTCATGGCCAGCATCATGGGCTTCTCCAACCAGGAGTGGGCGGACCTGTCCAAGGCTTGCGCCGACGCCGGCGCGGACATGCTGGAAGTCAACGTGTCGTGCCCGCATATGACCGTCGAGGGCTCCGGAGCCAAGGTGGGCCAGTGCCAGGATTTGGTGCAGAAGTTCACGGAGACCTGCCGGAAGTCCTGCCGCATCCCGATCGTCGCCAAAATGACGTCCAGCATCACGGACATCACCGTGCCCGCCCTGTACGCCAAGCAAGGCGGCGCGGACGGCATCGCCGCGATCAATTCCGTGCCGGGGCTGAGCGGGATCGGCGCGGACGACTGGGTGCCGAAGCCGAACGTCTTCGGCAAGGGCGCGGCCTGCGGGTTCACCGGCCCGGCCATCAAGCCGATCGGCCTGCGGTGCATCGCCGAGCTGGCGAAATGCAAGGATCTGGGCCTGCCCCTGTCGGGCATCGGCGGCATCGAGACCTGGGTGGACGCGCTGGAATACCTGCTCGCGGGCGCGACGACGATCCAGGTGACGACGGGGATCATCCACTACGGCCAGGGCATCGTGGAGAGCATGATCGAGGGGCTTTCCGACTACATGGCGCTCAAGGGCATCCCGAGCGTGAAGGCGCTGATCGGCCAGGCGCTGCCCCACCTGTGCGCCCCCCATGATTTCGACCTGACTCGCCAAGGCGTTGCCCAATACGACCTGGACCGCTGCGTCGGCTGCGGCCAATGCTACACGGTCTGCAAGGACGCCGGCGGCTGGGCGCTGGAGTGGGACGCGAAGAAGCGGCGGCCCGTTCTCGACGAGAAGAAGTGCCTGAGCTGCATGGTGTGCAGCTTCGCCTGCCCCGTCGACGGCTTGATCACCTTCAAGGAAATGCCCAAGACCTATCGGCGCGCCGACACCGTCACGCTGGGCGAGGAACTCGCAGGCCAGTTGAAGGGGTAGGGCGGGTTGGCCCAACCCGCCGCCTCAACTGCAGCACCAGATAAAGAACGAACGCCACGAAGAAGCCGACGAACCAAGCGTAGCTGTAGAGCCGATGCCCGAGCGCGAAAGCGCGGCACGTCGAGGCGTTCAGCACCTGGATCTCGACGAGGAACCCCGGCAGATTGATCAGGATCGCGACGATCAAGGCGATCATCGCCGCCGGATTGAATCCGCCGCAATAGCGATACGCCGGCCCCACGCCGTACAAGCCGCCCAGGTCCAGGCGCGTCTTCCGGATGAGGTAATAGTCGGCGATCAGGATGCCGGCGATGGGACCGAGCAGGGCGGAATAGCCCACCAGCCAGGTGAAGATGTATCCGCCGGGCGTTTCCAGCAGTTTCCACGGCAGGATGACGACGCCCACCACGCAGGTCAGGATCGCGCCGAGGCGGAAGGAGATTTTCCGCGGCCATAGATTCGAGAGGCTGTTGGCGGGCGCCACCACGTTGGCGGCCAGATTGGTCGTCAGCGTGGCGATCCAAAGGGCCGCCATGGAGAGGAGGACCAGGACGGGGCTTTTGAATTCCGCCAGCAAGGCCACCGGATCCCAGATTTCCCGGCCGAAAATGATCACGGTGGCCGAGGTGACCGCCACGCCGATGAACGAATAGAACGGCATGGTCGTGTTCAGGCCCAGCGCCTGGCCCCACATCTGGTCTTTCTGGGTTTTGGCGTAGCGCGTGAAATCGGGGATGTTCAGCGACAGCGTGGCCCAGTAGCCGACCATGCCGGTCAGCGCCGGGAAGAAGAATCGCCAGAAATCCGCCGGGGTTTCGAAGGTGGACGGCTTGCTCAGCATGGGGCCGAATCCGCGCGCCTGGACCAGCGCCCAGACCAGCAGGCCGACCCCGATCAGCAACAGGAACGGCGCGGCCACTTTTTCCATCCAGCGGATGGATTCGATGCCCCGGACCACGACGGCCAGGTTCACCGCCCAGAAGATCAGGAACCCGAGCCAGGCGCCCAGGGGCTGGGCGCCGACGAACCCCAGATCCAGCATCGGCAGATTCCGCCAGCCCGCGAACAGCGTGGAGAGGATCTGGTGCGTCGCCGCGCCGCCGATCCAGGTCTGGATGCCGAACCAGCCGCAACCGACGATCGCGCGCAGCAGGCAAGGCAGATGCGTGCCGTGCAGGCCGAAGGAGGCCCGGGCGAACACGGGGAAGGGGATGCCGTACTTCGTGCCGGCATGCGCGTTGAGCACCATGGGAACCAGCACGATGACGTTGCCGAGAAAGATGGTCAGGATCGCCTGCCACCAGTTCATTCCGCCGACGATCAGGCTGGAGGCCAGCATGTAGGTGGGGATGCAAACCGCCATGCCCACCCAGAGCGCGGCGATGTCCCAGCGGTTCCACTTTCGGTCGGCGACCTTGACCGGGGCCATGTCCCGGCTGACGAACGGCCCGGACAGCTCGCCTTCCCATTCGTGGATCCCGTCGATTTCGCGTTCCATGGATCCCTCCCGGCTAATGCTTGGATTGCCCCTCTTTAAGCATTTCAGTCATGGCCGCGCCCCGCGGGCGCAGCTACAACCGATCCGCCTTGCTGCAGCCGCGCCCGCGGGGCGCGGTTCTTATTTCTTCAGCAGCGAATCAGGATACTCGAGCGCCTTGTCGAGGATGGAGATGGATTCGTCGATCTGCGCCGGCGTGATGATCAGCGGCGGGGCCAGGAAAATGTAATCCCACTTGGCGAACGCCCAGAGGCCCAGGTCGAGGATGCGCTTGGTGAATTCGCCCATCACGTTCTGCTTGCAGTCGCCATAGCCGGCCAGCGGCTCCCGGGTCTTGCGGTCGGCGACCAGCTCGAGGCAGGCCCACAGCCCCTTGCAGCGCACGTCGCCGATGGACGGATGCTTCTCGTACAGCTCCCACAGCTTCTTCTCGAGGTGCTCGCCGTTGATCCGCGATTTCTCGATCAAGTTTTCCTGGTGGTAGACTTCGAGGTTGGCGACGCCCGTGGCGCAGGCCAAGGCGTGCCCGTAGTAGGTCAGGCCGCCGACGAACGGGTGTTCGCGGAAGAAGTCCCAGACTTTCTTGTTCCAGATCATCACGCCCAGTTGAACATAGCCGGAGGTGATGCCCTTCGCCGCGGTGATGATGTCCGGCACGACGCCGAAATGTTCGCACCCGAACCACTTGCCCGAGCGGCCAAATCCGGCCATGACCTCGTCCATCACCAGCAGGATGCCGTGTTCGTCGCAGATCTGCCGGACGCCCTGCATGAACTCGACGGGCGGGATGATGATGCCGTTGGTTCCGACGATGGGCTCCATGAAAATGCCGGCGATGGTCTTCGGGCCTTCCAGCATGATCTGGGTTTTCAGCGTTTCGAGACACTGGATCCCGCAGGTCTTGTTGTCCTTGTATCCGAACGGGCAGCGATAGCAGTAGGGGCCGAAGAACTTGCCAACGCCCGGGATGCCGGGCTCGCACGGAATGCGCCGGGGATCGCCGGTCAGCGTCGAGCAGGCCGCCGTGGCGCCGTGGTAGCCGCGCCAGTTGGAATAGATTTTCTGGCGGCCGGTGAACCAGCGCACGGCCTTGATGGCGTTCTCGTTCGCTTCGGCGCCGGCGTTCGTGAAGAACACGTAGTCCAGATCGCCGGGCGTCACCTCGGAGATCATCTTGGCCAGCTTGGCCCGCGGCTCGGTGGCGAACGACGAGGCGATGTGGCACAGCTTCTCCATCTGCGCCTGCATGGCGTCGAGGACGTGCCGGTTGTGGTGGCCGATGTTGACGTTCAGCAGGCCGGAGCAGAAGTCGACGTAGCGCTTGCCGTCGGCGCCGAACATGTGGATGCCTTCGGCGCGCTCGATGACGATCGGCTCGTACCAGCCCTGCTTCTTCCAGGGATAGATGACGTGCTCGCGCTCCCACTGCTTGATCTGTTCGATTTCCTTGGCGTTCATGGATTCTCCTGGCTCAAACCATTTTTCCGGACGGGCCGCGGGCGATGAATTGGCCGGCCCCTTGTTTCCCGACGTATTTTCCGTTGCGCACGGCGAACTTGCCGCGCAGCAGCACGGCGACGGGCAGGCCCTTGAGCTTCATGCCCTCGTAGGCGCTGTAGTCCACGTTGTGCTGCGAGGTCTTCGCCGACACGACGCCCTTCGCCGCGGGATCGAAGATCACGAGATCGGCGTCGCCGCCGACGACGAGGCTGCCCTTCTTGGGGTACATGCCGAACAGCTTGGCGGGCGCCGTGCAGGCCACGTCCACGAAGCGGGTCAGGCTCATCCGGCCTTTGCCCACGCCGTAGGTATAGAGCAAATTGAACCGGTCGCCGATGGACGGGATGCCGTTGGGGATCTTCGCGAAGGTGTCGCGGCCCATGTCTTTTTGCCCCTTGAAATTGAACGAGCAATGGTCCGTCGCCACGGTCTGGATGTAGCCGCGGCTCAGGCCTCCCCACATTTTCTCCAAGTGGTCCGCCGGGCGGAGCGGGGGAGACATCACCCACTTGGCGCCTTCGAACTTCGGCTTGAGATACAGGTCGGCCGACAGCAGCAGGTATTGCGGGCAGGTCTCGGCGAAGACCTTGTAGCCCTTGGCCACGGCCTTCTTGACCTTCTCGAGGCCATCGGCGCTGGACAGGTGGACGATGTAGATGGGCTGGTCCGTGAACCGGGACAGCTCGATGATCCGGTGCACGGCCTCTTCCTCCGCCAAGGCCGGATGCGCGCGCCAGTGGTATTCCGGGGTCAGCTGGCCTTTCGCCGTGAACTGCTTGGTCAGCACGTCGATCATGTCGCCGTTCTCGGCGTGCACCATGACCAAGCCGCCGTTCTTGCCGACGGCGTTGAAGACGCCGATCAACTGGCCGTCGTCGATCTGCAGCGCGCCCTTGTACGCCATGAAGCATTTGAAGGACGTGACGCCCTTGCGGATGATGGAGGGGATTTCCTTGGCGACCGCCTCGTTGAATTCCGGGAGGGCCATGTGGAACCCGAAGTCCGCCACCGCCTTCTTGGCTTTCTTCTGCCACGCGGCCACCGCCTCGGCCAGCGGCTTGCCCTTGGCCGGGATGATGAAGTCGATGATCGTGGTGGTGCCGCCGCACAGGGCGGCCCGGGTGCCGGTCCGGAAGTCGTCGGCGCTGACCGTCCCCATGAACGGCAGCTCGAAGTGCGTATGCACGTCGATGCCGCCCGGGAAGACGTACTTGCCCTTGGCCGAAACGACCTGGTCGCTCTTTTTGGCCGGAAGATCCCGGCCGATGGCCGCGATGGTTTCGCCTTCGATCCGGACATCGGCGATGCCGACGTCCGCCGCCGTCACGACGGTGCCGCCCTTGATGATGATGGCCATGGTTGCCTCCTGGAATTGAACTCGGTCTGGTTGGATCGGCTACGGAAGAAGTTTCGTCATGTCTTCGTAGGTCTCGGGCCGGCGGTCCCGGAAGAACTGCCATTTGTCGCGGGTTTCCCGGATCTGGTCGAGGTTGAGGTCGGCGACGACGAGTTCGTCCTTGTCCTCGCTGCCTTCGGCCAGGATCTGGCCGAGGGGATTGACGAAGTAGCTCGTGCCGTAGAAGCGGCCGATGTTCCAGGGTTTCTCCTCGCCCACGCGGTTGATGTTGCCCATGAAGAAGCCGTTGGCGACGGCGTGCGCGGGCTGTTCGACCTTCCAGATGTACTGGGAGATGCCCGCGCAGGTCGCCGACGGATTGAAGACGATTTCCGCGCCGTGCAGCGCCAGGAGCCGCGCGCCTTCCGGGAAGTGGCGGTCGTAGCAGATGTAGACGCCCACGTTGCCGTAGCGCGTCTCGAACGTCGGATAGCCCAGGTTGCCGGGCTTGAAATAATACTTCTCCCAGAATCCGCCGACCTGCGGGATATGGTTTTTCCGGTACTTGCCCAGATACTTGCCGTCCGCGTCGATCACGGCCGCCGTGTTGTAGTAGACGCCGGTCATGGCCTCTTCGTAGATCGGCACCACCATCACCATCTGGTGCTTCTTGGCGTATTCCTGCATCAGCTTGACCGTCGGGCCGTCCGGGATCTTTTCCGCCGTCCGGAACCACTTGGGATCCTGCGCCGGGCAGAAATACGGCGTGTTGAAGATCTCCTGCAGGCACAGCATCTGCACGCCCTTCTGGCCGGCTTCGTCGATCAGGGGCAGGTGCTTGCGGATCATCGCGTCCACGATTTCTTTCATGGAGCCTTCGCCCTCGTGGAGGGGCAGGGAACACTGGATCAGTCCGGCTTTAACGATGCGCGCCATGGTCTTGCCTCCTTGGGCCGGCACCCGGGCGGGATGTTTGCCCCGCCGGCGGCCATGCCGGCCGACAGACGGAACTATCCAAGATCGCCCGGGAAAGGTAAAGCCGTTTTGCGGAAATGCGCAGGAATATCCGCGCGTCTTTTGATTTGTGCGCGGGGCGGGCGGATGGTAGTTTGGACCGATGTTGAATCAAGGAAAAACACCATGAAATATTCCGATCTCGCCAACTTCATCGATGGAAAGCCCAGCACCCCGAAAGCGCCCCGGGCCGAGCGCTTCAGCCCGGTGGACGGCGCGTTGCTTTCCACCATTCCGATGTCCGACCTGGCGGAGCTGGACAAGGCGGTCGCGGCCGCCAAGGCGGCGTTTCCGATCTGGTCGTCGTGGACGCTGAAAGAGCGCGCGGCGGTCTTCTTCCGGTACTACGCCTTGCTGAGCCAGCGGGTGGACGAGATCGCGGACGTCATCCACAACGAGATGGGCAAGGACTTCAACGAGGCGAAGGCGGAAGTGGCGAAGAGCCTCGAACTGACCGAGTTCGCCTGCTCGATGCCCCAGATCGACACCGGCGATTTCGAGGTGGTCAGCCGCGGGATCGAGTGCCGCCACCTGCAGGTGCCGCTGGGCGTCGTGGCGGCGATCACGCCGTTCAACTTCCCGCACATGGTGCCGCACTGGTCCATGCCCAACGCGCTGGTTCTCGGCAACACGATGGTCATCAAGCCCTCCCGCGAGGCGCCGCTGACCGTCATCAAGATCGCCGAGATGCTCAAGGAAGCCGGCTTGCCGGACGGCGTCCTGAACGTCGTTTGCGGCGGCCGCGAACTGGTCACCGGCATCTGCGAGCACAAGGACATCGAGGCCGTCACGTTCGTCGGGTCCACCAAGGTGGCGAAGATGGTCTACAAGAATTCCTGCGCGACCTACAAGCGGGCGCTGGCGCTGGGCAGCGCCAACAACCACCTGATCCTGCTCCCGGACGCCCATCCGGACAACACCGCCGCCAACATCGCGGCCTCGTTCCTCGGTTGCGCGGGCCAGCGCTGCATGTCGGCGTGCATCCTGGTCGCCGTGGGCGAAGTGGACGACATCATCGCGAAGCTGGTCAAGGAGGCCAAGAAGTTCGTCCCGGGCGTGAACATGAGCGCCATCGTCAACGCCGAGGCCAAGGCGAGCATCACGGGGTTCATCGACCGCGCGGAGAAGGAAGGCTTCCAGATCCTGCTGGACGGCCGCCAGGCCGTGCCGCCCGCCGGCAAGGAAAAGGGCAACTATCTCGGGCCGACGATCGTCGACCACGTGCGGCCGGGCTCGGAAATCGCCGTGGAAGAAAACTTCGGCCCCATCTTGGCCATCGTCCGGGCCCGGAACCTTGACGAAGCCCTCGAGATCGCCAATTCCTCGCCCTACGGCAACGGCGGCTCGATTTTCACGCAAAGCGGCCGGGCGGCGGAAATCTATCTCAACCGTATCCAGGCCGGCATGGTCGCCGTCAACGTCGGCGTGCCCGTGCCCCGCGAGCCGTTCTCGTTCGGCGGCTGGAAGGATTCCATCGTCGGCGGCGGCGACATCACCGGCAAGAGCTCCATCCACTTCTGGACCAAGCTCAAAAAGATGTCCGTGAAGTGGAACCCGGACAAGCCGGTCATCTGGATGGGCTGATCGAACCGGCCTACAGCACGAGGCTGTAGCGCTTGGGCGCGATCTGCCCGGACAGCACCTTGCAGGCGCCGGCCGCCATGGCGGCCATCTCCATGTTCTCGGTGTAGATGAGGATGGGCGCCAGGTGCCCGATCCGCTGCTTGATGAAGCCGACGACCAGCTCCGACCGCGCGACTCCGCCGGACAGCACGATGGCCTCCACGTCGTTGCCGGCCGCGACGTACATCGCGCCGATCTCCTTGCCGATCTGGTAGGCCATGGCCTTCAGGACCAGATGCGCCTGCGTGTCGCCCTTGGCGAGCCGCTCCTCGATTTTCTCCACCCGCGATTCGTTCAGATAGGAAACCAGCCCGCCCCGCTTGGTCAGCTCGACGAACAGCTCCTCCTTCGTGAACTGGCCGCCGTAGCACAGATCGACGAGTTCCTTCGTCGGCAGCGCGCCGGCCCGCTGGGGCGTGAACGGCCCCCCGCCCAGCAGCGCGATCGAGTTGTCGACGATTTTTCCATTCCGCACCGCGGCGACCGTGATTCCGCCGCCCATGTGGGCGACGACCAGGCTGATTTCCTCCAGCGGCCGACCCAGCGCTTCCGCCGCCCGGGCCGCGAGCGCCCGCACGCTCAGCACGTGGGCCGTGCTCCGGCGCGCAATCGGCGCGTAGCCCGAAAACTGCGCCAGCAGATCGAAATCGTCGGCGACCACGGGGTCGACGGTGAACGCGGGAATGCCGTAGTCCACGGCCAGCCGGGCCGCGATGGGAATGCCCAGGTTGGAGGCGTGGTCCATTTCCGCGTGGTCGTGGATGCCGCGGAGGATGTCCTTCTCGACCACGACCTTCCCTTTCTTGACCGTCGCCACCTGGTAGACGCCGCTTTCGACCCGGCGTTTGCCGCGGTACAGGAAGCCGCCGCGGCCGACCACCGCGTCCAGCTTGACCGCCGCATGCGGCTTCATGAACTCTTCCACCAACCGGATGTATTTCGCGATTTCGGCGTCGAACGCGGCGCCCCGCATGCGGCTTTTGTGGGGATAGTCGAGCTCGCGGATGTCGAGGCAGGTGCCGTTCGCGAACAGCGCGACCTTGACCGACGTGGAACCGGGGTTGACCGTCAAGACGTTGTAGCGGGTTTCGGTTTTCTGCGCGACTTTCGCCTGGCGGGCCTCCACCACTTGTTGTTGTTTGCAGCGCTCGGCGTAGATGCAGCACAGCGCGATGGAGTCGAGCTTGTTGGCCTCGCCGTCGGCGCGCGACAGGATGATGTAGGGGACCTTGACCCCGACCGTGATGCCCGCCATGGCGGCCATGCCGTGCTGCGTCATGCCCATGAGCGTCTTGTAGAGGATGTTGGCCGCGTCGAGGCTCGGGCAGACGAGGACGTCCGCCTGGCCGGCCACTTCCTTCATGGCGGGATCGTCTCCTTTGGAAACCCCCTTGATCCGGACGGATTCGGGGTCCGTGGCCAGGTCGAACGACAGCGGCCCGTAGACGACCATGTCTTCCCAGTACTTCCGGGACAGCGCGGCCGCCAGCTTCGTCGACGCCAGCGACTCGATCACCTTCTCGTTGGCCGAGAGCAGGGCGATCCGGGGGCGGTCCTTTCCCAGCACCAGCCGCGCCACTTCGGCGGCGTTCTGGATCATGCCCGTCATGCGGCTGAAATTGCAGAAGGTCGTCACGCCCGCGTCGGTCAAGAGCAGCGGGCGGCCGTTGGCGATGCACGGCGACTGGAACATCGTCACGAGGGACATCGTGTCCCGGACGCGGATCTTGAGCATGGCGCGGTTCAGGACCGGCGTGGAGATGTTGCCCTTCAGGATGACGTCCGCCACGCCTTCCTCGATGAGCTCGATCGTGCGGCGCGCGGTTTCCTCTTGGCTGGACGTCGCGACGATGTCCGCCGGGTGGACGACCAGGCGCAGCCGCCGCGCGGCCTCGCGGATCGCCGCTTCGTCCCCGACCAGGATGCAGCGCTTGACGAAGACATGGCCTTGCAGGCTTTGGACGACGGCCAGATCCTCCTTGCGGTCGCCGCCGGCGATGACCACCGTCTTGGGCGGCAGCTTGGAGGCGATTTTCCGGAGGGAGGCGATGGAAACCTTCGGCGGGCGGGTCGGGCGAACGCGGGTATTCTTCATCGAAATAACCTCCTGGGCTCCGGCGGCGGGCCGCCGAAATTGATGGACGCGATTTTCAACCGAATCCGGCGAATGTCAAGCGGGGGGAGGCCGGGGCGGGGGGGGCGGGCTGGATCCGTCCGCGCGTTTTTCCGCTCTTTTCCGGAAAACAGGTCTTTACAGGCCAAAAAAAACGCTTTACTTTTCTGGCAGATGGATGGCGATTGAGACAAGCCCGAGAGGAAGACGCAGGCCATGAACAGGTGTTTCCGAAAGTGGTGGGGGTGCGCGTGGGTCCTCTTCGCGGTTTCCGCGGGGCGCGTTTCCGGGGGCGAAGCCATCCTGCAATACTTCAACACGAGCTGGCCTGAATTGACCCGCCGGATTCCCGAACTGGCCGAAGCCGGCTACACGGCGCTGTGGTTGCCGCCGCCGTTCAAGGCGGGCGGCGGGTTGTCCGTCGGCTTCGATTCCTATGACCGGTTCGACCTGGGCAGCAAGGACCAGAACGGCTCGCTCCCCACCAAGTATGGCACCGAGACGGACCTGTTGCATCTGATCGACGTGGCGCATCGCTTCGGGTTGCGCATCTATTTCGACAACGTGATGGCGCACAACGGCGGGCCGATGTCGGCCGGCGCGCCGGGCACGCTCCAGGCCAACGGATTCGTGCCGGAGGACTTCCACCTGCGGCGCACGTCGGAAACCACCTACGAAAACTACGGCTGGCCGACGTGGTCGGACGAGTGGCAGGTGCTGAACCGCAATCCGTTCGGGCAGGACATCGCGCACGAAAGCCCGAACACCAGTTTCGGCTGGAGCGAAGGCGACGACTATCCGAAGTGGTCCGGCGTGCGGCATCCCCATCATCCTGAGTACTACCTCGACACCGATCTGCCGATCGAAGCGGTCAATGGCGGCACCACGTCCATCGTCTACACCTTCGCGAACAAGGAGCCCTTCGTGGACGCCAACACCAACGGCGTCTTCGACTGGACCGATACGAACGCCAACGGCCAGCACGATGCGGGCGAGGCCAGCGAGTCCTTCACGGACACGGGGATCGACCCCAGCCGCGCGGACCGCCGGACCGCCGCGTGGGGCTATGGCAACGGCCGCTACGACATGGGCAACCCCGTCGCCGAAGACGTGAACAGCCTGCTGTTCCGCGCGCTGCGGTGGTTCACGGACAAGGCCCGCGCGGACGGCTACCGCCTCGACGCGGTGAAGCACGTGCCCGCCTATTTCTTCGGCAAGATGGACAGTCCCAAGGACGGCGCCAACTGGGGCTACGGCGGCCAGGCGCAGGAGCAGTTCAACATTACGCGCGGCTACAGCGACTGGGACAACCACCGCGACACGGTCTTCGACAACGTGCAGGCGCGCGACGACGCGCTGCTCTACGGCGAACATCTTGGCGATCCCCCGTGGAAGATGCATTACGTGGACGCGGGCATGCGCATCGCGAACGACGATTTCCTCAACGCGGTGAAAGGCAACATCGGCGCCAACCTCGCCGGCATGGACCAACCCAACTACGCGGTGATCACCCCCGGCCAGTCCATGCACTACGTCATGAGCCACGACAACAACTACCTGTGGGGCGGAGACCGCGAGCAGGCGCATGCCATCTTGCTCGCGCGCGAAGGCCTGCCGATCGTCTACACCGACGGCTACAACCAGAGCGGCTCGCCGGACTGGTTTCCGAAACCGGCGGAGATTCCGTTCCTCGGGCAGTGGGGGCAGGCCTACATTCCCAACCTGCTCGACATCCGCCGCCACTTCGGCTGGGGGTACCAGGCGAGCCGCTGGAGCGCGTGGGACTACACGTCCTGGTCGCGCTACGACCCCGATTTCGGCAACAACGGCCACGGCGTGACCATGGTGTTTGCGATGTCCAAGAACTACGGCGGCAGTTGGCCGCTCGTGGCGGGCGGAGCGGTGTTCCCCGAGGGCGCCCGGCTCTTCAACTATTCCCTCCACGCCCCGGGCAAGCCAATCAAGGTGCAAGACGGGAAACTGGTCAACATGGACGGCTCGGATTTGTTCATCGCCCCCAACGAGTATTACGCCTTTTCTTGGCGCATCCCCGAAATGCCGCTGGCGTGGGGCGAAGGGCTCGCCGAGGAGATCCAGCCCATCACCATCTATGAGAACGGCGCGCGCGCCGGCGCCGTGGTCACGACCCGCAAGGACGGGCGCAACGGCGATCCGAACTTCAATCCCTACGGCCTCGCCGACACGAACGCAACCGACTACAGCTATCGCATGGCCATTCCGCGCGTCACGCAATCCTCCAACCTGACGTTCCTCGCCCGCGCGGACGGCTCGGCCGAGAACCTCCTGATGAAGCTCGACGGCGGCATCGACCTGAACTCGCAGCTCGACATCGTGACGCAGGACCCCGGCACGCGCGACAACCCGCCGGCCGTTTCCCAGGACAAGTTCCTCGGCTACGAGCAGATGAAGTACGTGCGGCGCGTGGCCGAGAAATTCGCCGCGGTCGCCACCGCGAGCAACACGATCGGCTCGCCTGGCGCCGAGACCTACGCTTGCGTGATCGGCGCCGCCGGCTTCGCGGTCAACGCGGGCGAGGGGCCGAACCTGTATGACCCCAGCCGGACCGTGACGTGGCATTTCCACGATCCCGCGCAGGACAACCAAA
Source organism: Opitutia bacterium (assembly GCA_009928955.1). GTDB lineage: Bacteria > Verrucomicrobiota > Kiritimatiellia > CAIQIC01 > Lenti-01 > Lenti-01. The sequence goes on from SABN01000025.1 coordinate 24,090, forward strand.
TCTCGACGAACCTGCAGTTCAGCCCGGCGCCGCTGGCGGCCGCGAACCAGCCCGTCACCGTCTGGACGAAGATCGGCTACGCCCCGGAGGCGGAATCCGCCTGGCTGTACTACACGACGAACGGCGTGGATTATCCCGAAGGCAGCGCCGGGCTCGGCAAAGGCGCCACGAAGGTGGCCGCCCTGGCGTACGCCGCCGCCGGCGGCGTCGACGGCGGCCGCACCTCGCAATGGTGGAGCGCCACGCTGCCGGCCCTGCCCGCCGGCACGGTCCTGCGCTACAAGATCGGCGCGCACAAGCTCGACGCCGCCAGCGTGTTCCCTTGGACCGACGCCGACCTCGCCGTGAAGGCCCGCATGGAAACCGTCTTCGCGGTCTCCAACTTCAACGCCGCCACGATTCCCCATTATCCGCACAACGACTGGGGCCAGATGGCCGTCGGCCTCGCCGAAGGGTTCCACGTCTTGCGCACCAAGGCCCTCCTCGGCCGCGCGGCGGGCGACACGCCGATCTTCCGCGAGCGCACGCAGACGTTCTACTATGACGCCGCGCGCCCCGCGGGTTCCATCCAGCATCCGGCCGCGAACGGCCTGGTCCTGACGGGTTCCACCTGCGGGATCCAGGTGCGCTCCGACATGACCGTGGAGGAGGTCTGGGTCAAGATCGAGGACATGGATCCGGCCAACGACGACTCCGCCACCGGCCTGGCCAACGGCAACAACGCCTGGGCGAAGGCCAACAAGGGCCTCGTGCCCGCGCCCGCGCCCGGCGCCGCCCTCTCGCAGGCGTGGGAGTTCAGCTACGTGCTGATCCCCACCTCGGGCACGGCGACGATCTTCGTCTGCCTGCGCGAGCTCACGTCCTCCACGAACCTCGCGCTGGCCGATGCCGCCGGCCACTTCACGACGTTGCTGCGGACCGTCACCACCGGCGGCAACGGCGTGCACCTGCTGATCCACGAGCCCGCCGCCGACGGCGACACCGTGGGCGTCGGCAGCAACCTCGTCGCGACTTTCAGCCAGAGCCTCGGCGCCGGCCTCGACACCAACCAGCTCGCCCAGTGCTTCGTCATCGAGCTCGACGGCGTTCCGCAGACGAACGCCGCCCATGTCATCCAGACCAACGTCACGGCCGGCGAACACGCCATCCGCCTCGTGCTGCCCAACCTGCACAACGGCGATCCGGGCTACCTCCACCTGCTCAGCGTGGGCTTCGCGCGCGCCGGCTACCCGACGCTCCTCGCCGAGCGGCAGGTCTACGCCGTGGCCAACGACGACAGCAACGGCGACGGCATCCCGGACTCCTACGAGCGGCAATGGGGCCTGCCCGTCGGCAGCCTCGTCCCTTGGGAGAACGACGACACCGACCCCTATTCCAACTACGAGGAATACATCGCCAACACCGATCCGACGGACGGCAACGACTTCCTCGTCGTGGATTCCGCGGCCTGGGTCAGCGACAGCGTCGCGCTGGATTTCGCGTCGCGGTCCAACCGCAACTACTTCGTGTGGTACACGGACTTCATGGCGCCCGCGTTCTGGCAGCTCGCCACCCCGCGCACGGATCCGATCGAAGGCACCGGCCAGTCGAACCAGTTCATCGACACCCTGCCGAATCCCACCAGCCGCTACTACCGCCTGGAAGTGACCGTCCCGGGGCCTTGAAAAGGCCCGGACCCGCCCCCGATGCAGGCACTCGCGGCTCGGGGCGGGGCGGGGGGCGGGGGGGCTGAAGACTATAGACTTGAGACTAGAGACTAGAGGGGGGCCGGGGGAACCATGCCGGACACTTTTTCGACGACGCGCCTTGAGTTGCGGCCGGACTCCGGTCTATGCTTCGCCAAAACCATGAGCGCGACCCCCAAAGAGGAAAACGACGGCCCCGCGGCGCCCCTGCCGGCCGCCGCCGATCCCGGGCCCGCCCCGGTCCTCCCGCCGGATTTTCTCCAACGGCTTTCCCTCCGGCCGACCCGCATGCGGTGGGCCGTCCACGTGTTCATGTTTGTCGTGTTGAGCCTCGTCCTGCCGCTCTACTTCCGCTACCGGGTGCGGGGCCGCCGGCACATCCCGCGCTCGGGGCCGGTGCTGATCGTGGTCAACCATGCCAGCCATCTCGACCCCCTCCTGATCGGCGCGGTCTGCTGCCGGCGGATGTTCCGCTACATGGCCAAGGAGGACCTGTGGCGCGGTTCCAAGGCCTTTCGCTTCATGATGGAAAACCTCGGCGCGTTCCCCGTCCGGCGCGGCGCCGCCGACCGGGACGCCCTGCGCTACGCCTCCGAGCTGCTGGAAGCCGGACAGGCCCTCGTGGTGTTTCCCGAAGGTACCCGCACCCGCGATGGCAGCATCGGCGACGCCCAGCCCGGCGTCGCCATGATCCTGTCCAAGCATCCCGACGTGCCCATCCTGCCCCTGCGCATCGATGGCGCGTTCGAAGCGTTCGGGAGCGGGATGCGCTTCCCGGCGCCACATCGCATCGCCATCGCCATCGGTCCGACCTTCACCTTGGCGCACAAGTTCCGGGAAAAGACTTCACGCAAGCAACTCTATCGCGAAATCGGCGACGAAGTGATGGTGCGCATCCGCCAGGCCCGGCCGTAGGCGCAGGAACTCGCCGCTCGGGTCGGGGGGGGAGTAGGCCGGAGACAGGAGACAGGGGAGGGGGGGCTGAAGACTATAGACTTGAGACTGGAGACTAGAGACTGGACTGAAGGGGGGAAGGGGGGAGAGTATTCAGGATTCAGGAGTCAGGATTCAGAAGGGGGAGGACACCCGAGTTCTCACGGAGACGCAGGCGGCGCGGAGGGCGGGGAGGTAGGTCTGGGCGAGGCTGTGGGGCGGGAGGTCCTTGGCGGAGGTGAAGTGGATGGGGGTCCCGACGTGGCGGTAGCCGAGGAGCGCCGGGGGGACTTTCGTCACCAGGTCGCGGCGGTTCGCGATGCGCCAGGCCGCGAAGCCCTGGGCGGAGAAATGCCGCGCCCAGCGCGCGCCCCCCACCAGCGGGGAGGCGAAGGTGTAGACCTCCAACGCGCGGCAGGGCAGGCCCCCGGTCGCGATGTCCATCGCCGCGAGGGAGGCCAGCGCGCCGCCGAGGCTGTGGCCCGTCACCCGGATGAGCGATTCCGGCCCGGCGTGAGCCAAGAGGAAATCTTTGATCGCGGGGCGGACGGATTCATAGCAGCGGTGGAAGCCGCGGTGGACGTGTCCGCCCTGCAGGTTGTCGAAGAGGGCATCGAGCTTGCCGGCCATGTTGTTGGAGATTTTCTCGCCCGTGCTCTGCGTGCCGCGGAAGACGATGAACAGGCGGTTGCCGCTCCGCGCGCAGACGCCGGCGGGGGTGGTTTCGGTGTGGGTCTCGTAGCGCGGGCCGCCCTTGCCGCCCGATTCGCGGGGCGTCCGGTAGGTGAGCGTGCGCCAGAAGGGATCGGAGAAAACCAGCTTGCCGCGCTCGATGGGCTGGAAGCGCATGGCGGCGGGGGCGGGTTTGCCGGCATCGGACCACTGCTGATAGAGGTCGTAGGCCACATGGATGAGATGCGCGCATTGGATCGCCTTGCGGATGGAAAATCCCTCCGGCAGCGGCTGCGCAATGGGAACGGCCTGGGTCATGGAGTCAGGATAGCGCGGTCAGTGGGGAGGCGTCAATTCAGGCGACCTCGGGAATTGCTTATAGTGAACTGTTTGTAGAAATGGGGGGGCTATGAAAGGGTCGTTTCCATTGACGGTGCCTAGGCTAGAGAATAGAATCGCTCCAACTGTAGATGTTATTCAAGAAGAGAAAAGTAAATGCCATTTAACGAGGACTCCAGAGTTAAGCTGCCTGCCGTGTTGCATTTAACGCGACTTGGGTACACATACCTCTCCAAAGACGATGCGGAATGGGACATTTTCACGAATATATTCCCGGGAATATTCCGGGAGAGTGTGCGCGAAATCAACGGTTACTCGGACCTTGATGATGGTGAATTGAACCGGCTTTTGACGGAAACGTCTCTGCTCCTCGACAACGAAGACATGGGAAAGGCCTTTTACGAAAGGCTCGTGCAGAAATCCGGCATCCGGCTGATCGATTTTGAAAACTTCAGCAATAATTCTTTCCATGTCCTGACGGAATTGCCCTGCATAAACGGCGATGAAGAATTTCGCCCGGACATAACGCTTCTCATCAACGGGATGCCGCTGGTTTTCATCGAAGTCAAGAAGCCGAATAATAAAGACGGGGTGCTGGCGGAACGGAAACGGATAGACGACCGCTTCAATAACCCGAAGTTCCGCCGCTTCATGAACATCACCCAGGTGATGGTGTTCTCGAACAACATGGAATACGACAGCGATTCCCCCCTGCCAATCGAGGGGGCTTTTTACGCCACGCCCTCGCAGAACGGAGTCAAATTCAACTATTTCCGCGAAGAGCAGGATCTTCAAATAGAGCGCGTATTGGCGCCTGAAGATGATTCGGTCGAAGACATTGTGCTGAGAGACAACAATCTGGAAGTGATCAAATACAACCCGGAGTTTTTAACCAACAAGAATCCGGAGAGCCCGACCAACCGGCTCTCGACCTCATTGTTCAGTCCCGACCGGCTGGCGTTTCTCCTGAACTATGCCATCGCCTTTGTCCAAGAAGAGACCGGCATTCAGAAGCACATCATGCGATACCCGCAGATATTCGCCACCAAGGCGATTGAGCAAAAGCTGGATGCCGGGGACCGCAAAGGGATTATCTGGCACACGCAGGGCAGCGGAAAAACCGCCCTGGCCTTCTACAATGTCAAATTCCTGACCGATTATTACAGCCGCAAAGGCATCATTCCGAAATTCTATTTCATCGTGGACCGGATTGATCTGCTGATTCAGGCCAAACGGGAATTTGCGAGTCGCGGCCTGGTCGTGCATGAAATCAGTTCAAAAGAGGCTTTTGCGCGAGAAATCCGCGAGACCCGCGCCGTTCATAATGCCTCGGGCCGACCGGAGATCACGGTCGTCAACATTCATCGGTTTGAAGACGACCCGAACGTGGTCAGCACGAAAGACTACAGCGTTGACGTCCAGCGCATATATTTCCTCGACGAAGTGCACCGCAGCTACAACCCCAGCGGAAGTTTTCTCGCCAATCTGGAGCAATCGGACCGCAAGGCGATCAAAATCGGCCTCACCGGAACACCGCTGCTGGGGGAGACCACGGCTTCAAAAATCCTGTTTGGCGAATATATCCACAAATATTACTACAACGCCTCCATAGCAGACGGCTACACCCTGCGCCTGATCCGGGAAGAGATCGAGTCGAATTACAGGATGACGCTCAAGAAAGCCTTTGAAAAAATCGGCATACCGAAAGGGGATGTCAGTTCCCGGGAGGTATTTGCCAAGCGTCAGTTTGCGGAGCCGCTGATTGACTATGTGATCAAAGATTTCAAGAACACCCGCATCCGGCTCGACGATGACACCATCGGCGGCATGGTCATCTGCGATTCAGCACCGCAGGCGCGAATGCTTGCCGGGATATTCAAGGAAAAATACGGAACACTTCAGACCCAGGTGCTTGGAACAGTCGCTGAAGCAACAGGGGAGGAATACCACACTGCAGCGGACAAGCCGTCCAAAGGATTGAGCGCGGCGCTGATCCTCCACGACGAAGGAACAACAAGTGAGCGGAAAGATTTGATTGGTGAATTCAAAGCCGGACGGATCGATCTGCTGTTCGTTTATAACATGCTCCTGACCGGCTTTGATGCCCCGCGCCTCAAAAAGCTCTATCTCAACCGCGTGGTCAAAGCCCACAACCTGCTTCAGGCGCTTACCCGGGTGAATCGAACCTACAAAGCCCACCGCTTCGGCTACGTTGTCGACTTTGCGGATATCCAGTCGGAATTCGATATCACCAACCAGAATTACTTCAAGGAACTGAACGACATCCTCGGCGACGACGAAAAGGAATGGTCCAAGCTCTTCAAATCAAAAGAGGAGATTCTGGCTGACATCGACTTTATCAAGGACGTGCTGTTTCGTTTCGACACCGAAAACGCCGAAGTCTTTTCCCGGCAGATCAGCCAGATTGAGGATCGGGCGGAAATGCTGGAAATCAAACGGGCGCTGATCTGTGCCCGGGAGCTGTACAACATCATCCGCTATTCCGGGCAGTACGACCTGCTCGATGAACTCGACTTCCGCAAGCTCAACGACCTCTACAAAGAGGCTGACAACCACCTCGCACTGCTCAACCTCAAAGAGGATATGGAGAAGGGTGCCGATACCGGTGAGCTGCTCAATCTGGCGCTGGAGGATGTCATTTTCAAATTCACCAAAATTGGCGAAGAGGAGCTGAAGCTCGCCGATGAACTCAAAGGCATGCTGCGCAAAACCCGCGAAGCGATGGCGCGCAACATCGACCCCGAAGACCCGGAATTTGTCACCTTGCGCGAAGAGCTCCAACGCCTCTTTAAAAACAAAAATCTCTATGAGGTTACCCAGCAGGAAATCGTCAAAAACATCGGAACTCTGCGCAAAATCTACGAACGCGTCAAAAAACTCAACCGGTTGAACGAAGAGCTCAAGGCCAAATACCACCACGACGCCAAATATGTCCGCATTCACAAGCGGCTGATGGAAAGCGACGCCTTGTCCGCGCAGGAACGCAAGGTTCACGATGCCCTGATGGGTGTCAAGGCCGAGGCCGATCGATTCGTCCTCAAGAATCCGGCGGTCATGAACAACGACGGATATTTCGACGGCGAAATGATCCGTCTGGTCATCGATCAATTCAAAACACAGCGGGGATTCCCGCTGAACGCAGCCGTTTCAAAATTTATCAATCAACTGGTGGTCAATGAATACCGCCGGGAATACCAGGGACTCGTAGCATGACGCCACGCGATTTCGAAAGCAAAACCAAGGAGCTGATCGACCGGCTCAAAGCCACCTGTGCCTCCTACGGGCTGGGCAATGACGGCAACGAATTCAAGATCATCACCCAGGTCTTTCTCTACAAATTCCTGAACGACAAATTCGCCTATGAACTCAAGAAAATCGCCCCGGCCATCGCCAAGGCCGATAAGTGGGAGGAGGCCGTCAAGCAGATCCCGGCGGATGACTACGAAATGCTGCTGCTTCAGCTCGGCAGCAAAACCGCCAGGCTCCAGCCGCGCCACTTCATCGCCACGCTCTTTGCCCGGCAGAGCGAAGCCGATTATGCCAAGCTCTTTGACGACGCCCTGTTTGACATAGCCGCCACCAACACCGAAATTTTTGCCGTCAAGACCGCCGGCGGAGCCAAAGTCCGGCTGTTTGACCGGGTCAGCGAATATATCTCCGACACCGCTTTGCGCGACGACTTCTGCCGCGCGGTCATAAACACACTGGTCGAATTCAGCTTCGAGCACATCTTCACGCAGAAGTACGACTTTTACGCCACCATCTTCGAATACCTCATCAAGGACTACAACAGCAACAGCGGCGGAAAATATGCCGAGTATTACACCCCGCACGCCGTGGCCAAAATCATGGCCGCCATTCTGGTGCGCGAAGAAGTGCAGGGCGTCAGTGCCTACGACCCCTCCGCCGGATCGGGAACCCTGCTGATGAACCTCGCCCACGCCATCGGCGAAGACCGCTGCACCATCTACACGCAGGATATTTCCCAGAAATCCTCCAACCTGCTCCGGCTCAACCTCATCCTCAACGGACTGGTTCACTCCATCCAGAACGTCATTCAGGGCAACACGATTTTGCTGCCGTATCACAAAGAGGGAACCGCCCTCAAGAAATTCGACTACATCGTCTCCAATCCGCCCTTTAAAATGGATTTTTCGGATTACCGCGACGATCTCGATACCAAGGCCAACCAGGAACGATTCTTTGCCGGGATTCCCAATGTGCCGAAACAGGCCAAGGCTAAGATGGCCATCTATCAGCTCTTTTTGCAGCACATCATCGCCTCGCTCAAGCCCGGCGGAAAAGCTGCCGTCGTCGTGCCGACCGGCTTCATCACCGCCCAGTCTGGCATCGACAAAAAGATCCGCCAGAAACTGGTCGATGACAAAATGCTCGCCGGGGTCGTCTCCATGCCGAGCAACATTTTCGCCACCACCGGCACCAACGTCTCGATTCTCTTTATCGACGACACCAACAAGGGCGACGTCGTTCTGCTCGATGCTTCCAACCTCGGCGAAAAGGTGAAGGACGGGAAGAACCAGAAAACCGTCCTTTCCGACGAAGAGGAAAACCGCATCATCGACACCTTCAACGCCAAACAGGCGGTGGAGGATTTTTCCGTCGCCGTTTCCTACGACGACATCAAAGCCAAAAACTATTCTCTCTCCGCCGGGCAGTATTTCGACGTTAAGATCGAATACGTGGACATCACGCCCGCAGAATTCCAGGCCAAAATGAAGGGCTACACAGAAAATCTTGATTCCCTCTTCGCCGAATCCAAATCCATCGAATCCGAAATCAAAAAACAGCTCGCGGGGTTGCGTCGTGTTTAAAACGAAACCATTAAGCCGTGCAGCGGGCTATTCGAAGCGAAAGGTTGATAAGGCTGGCGTCTCTTTGGATAACTTTATCACGACAGATAACCTGCTCCCGGGGAAAACAGGAATTGGATCGGCTGTTAATCTGCCACCGCATGAAGGTGCTATGCCTGGGTATGACAAAGGGAATATTTTGGTTTCCAACATACGGCCTTACCTTAAAAAAATATGGTTAGCAAACCGGAGTGGCGGATGTTCGGCAGATGTACTGGTTTTTGATGTGAATGGCGACCACCATCCGGAATTTGTATATTATACAATGTTTCAGGACATCTTTTTTGACCACATGATGCGCGGATCAAAGGGGACCAAGATGCCCCGTGGTGATAAAACGCAGGTGATGGATTTCAAGATTCCCGACATTGATATTGGGAATCAGAAAAAAATCGCCGCCGTGCTGTCGGCTCTCGACGCGAAGATCGAATTGAACAACCGGATCAATGCGGAGCTGGAGGCGATGGCGAAGACGCTCTACGACTATTGGTTTGTCCAGTTCGACTTCCCTGACGTCAACGGCCTCCCCTACAAATCCTCCGGCGGAAAAATGACCTACAACCCAACCCTCAAACGAGACATCCCCAAGGGGTGGACTGCAAAACCATTGAAAAAAATCACAGGGGTTAGTAACGAATCGCTCAGTCCGGAGCTCAAACCGGATATTGTATTCAAGCATTACAGCATCCCTGTTTATGATGATAAAAAGACATATGGCCTGGAATATGGATCCGAAATTCACAGCAACAAATATTTAGTGACGGAAAATGATGTTCTTGTCTCTAAACTGAACCCTCAGTTCTCCCGGATCATTTATCCGATAGCCGAGGAAAACCTGATTTGCTCAACTGAGTTCGTAGTTTGGAGGGCGGAAAGTCAAATTCTGAAAAGCTATCTTTACCAGATCGCGAAGAGCGACCACTTTCGGGTGTACTGCATTCAATCCGCTGCCGGAACGTCTCATAGCCACAAACGAGTGAATCCGACTGTAATGATGCGCTACCAAGTACCTTACGATGAGGTAATTTGCCGAAAATTCGGAGGCGGCGTTAAGCCGCTTATTCATAAAGCAGCTATGAATTTGGCAGAAACGCAGCACCTAACGAGCCTGCGGGACTTTTTGCTGCCGATGCTGATGAACGGTCAGGTGCAGGTGGGGTAAACAATGGTTTTATTGGCTCATTTGAATGAAGCAAAAATGCAACTAAAAATCAGTTGCATACGAGCGGGGAGTGGGGTATAACATGGGCAAGAAAGAAAAACTCAGGGCGCGGTTTGAGACGATTCCGGCAGATTTTACCTGGTTAGAACTCTGTTCACTGCTAAGCGGATTCGGATACGAGGAGCTGAAAGGCGGTGGTTCACGCCGCAAAATGGTAAAAGACGGGCGAGTCATTATTCTGCATGAACCGCACCCCGGAAAAATCGTAAAGAAGTACGCGCTAAAGCAGGTATTGGATCACTTAAAGGAAAGCGGAGAGCTGAAATGAAACCCCTTCAATACAACGGCTATCTCGGCTCGGTCGAATGCAGTTTTGAGGATAAATGCCTGTACGGCAAAATTCTTTACATCAACGATCTGGTTACCTACGAGGCCGAGACGGTTCTTGAACTCGAAGCGGCCTTTAAAGAGTCGGTCGATGACTATCTTGCAACCTGCGCCGAAATCGGGAAGGATCCCGATAAATCTTTTAAGGGTACCTTTAATGTCCGCATGACTCCGGAGCGGCATAAAGCAGCCGCAGTCGAGGCTCTGCTCCAGAAAACAACCCTGAACGACTTTGTATCCCAGGCCGTAGCTGAGAAGCTGGCCGGTCGCGAAGTGCACCACCACAACGACCAGCATATTCATATTCAAGCCACAGTGACTGAGCCACTCGATTTCGGCGCCATGCGGCGTGGAAGCGGTTATCGGATGCAGGAGGAACCACGTGAAAACTAAGTCTGCTATTACCACCCATTTGCTGAGGGTTACGGCTCAGAAGTTTACTTCGCATAATTCAAAGCCGAAAGGCGGCCAAGGGTTTATAAATCTCCACTTTGATGATAACCGCAAGGAGTGCCTTTGCGATCCTGCGGAATCTGTCTGTTGGCAGGCATCTTTGACCGTCAAGGCATTTAGCGGAACCGGAGATCGCCCCAATCCAGAAAATGATATTTTGTTAATGGAGGCAAGCGCTTCCGTGGAAGGACATTTTGTTCTCGCTGATTCCGCCCCTGCCGATGGCATTGAGTCTCTGGCCTGGTACTTCGATGAGGTGTGCAAGCAGAAGCTGCTAAGCAAAATGCGGCTTCTACTGCTCGATACCGAGTTCTCGAACCTTCCACTTCCGGGAAGCATTTAATTAATGAAGGGGTGAAGGGGTCAGTGAAGGGGTGCCAGTCCTTGCAATGTATCATTATGAGGTTTCCAGCACCGGTGCGATTCGCGTCGCAAGAGCGGCTGAAATCACAAAAGTGGGTCAAAAAGCCTTAAAAAATGACTAAAACATAGGAAATATGCCCCAAAATGATCAAAATGGGGCAAAAATCCAGAAAAGCAAAAAATTTTTGGGCGTTGGGGGCTCATGCCGTCGCTGGCCACATCGGGGAATTCCGGCGGCCACAACAGTCATTCTCACGCCAAGTCGCTAAGAACGCGAAGGGCCAGAAAAGGGGCAAGACCCGAAATGTCGCTATCCGCGTCAGGATTTGGGCCGTTTGCGGGGCTGGCCAGGCGGGGGCGAAAGGGGTATCAGGCGCACATGAGATTGCGTGCGGGAGCGGACTATTGGCTGCATAAGCTGGCGCCGTTGCGGGGATAACGTACGGTATTTTTCGCACTTTCAAAAGAGGCAGCTCTCCAGCTAGGAATGGTTTTGCTTGCAACAGCAACCACAACCAAGAAAGAGAACTGCC
>SABN01000267.1 GCA_009928955.1 Opitutia bacterium
CGGCTCTTGTCGGCGCGGTAGAAGCGGTCGAAGATGCGCGCGGCGTCCTCGGGCTTGAGGCCGGGGCCGCGGTCGGCGACGGCGATCTCCAGGCGTCCGCTGTCGAGCACGCGGACGCGGATCTCGATGGGGCCGACGAGGGCGTACAGGATGGCGTTCTTGACGAGGTTGACGATGGCCTCCTCGATCAGGCCGCTGTTCAGATGCCAGACGAGGCCGTCGGGGACGTGGGGTTCGATGGCGATGCCGGCGGCGCGGGCCCATTCGCGGCAGAGGACGACGGATTCGTCGACGACGGTGGCGACGGAGACGGGGGTGCGGGAGATGCCGACGGTGCCGGCTTCGTTGCGGAGCCAGGCGAGGCGCAGGAGGTCGTCGATGATGCGGATGATGCGCTTGGTGTGGCGCTCGATGGTGAGCAGGGAGCGCTTGTGGAATTCGGAATCCATTTCGCCGTGGGAGAGGAGGGTCTCGGTGTAGCCGAGGATGAGGGTGAGGGGGGTCTTGAGCTCGTGGGAGACGTTGGTGGCATATTCCTCGCCGGCGGATTCGAGGCGGCGGAGCCGGGTGAGGTCGCGCAGGACGAGCATGAGGTGCGTGCATCCGGTGTCCTTGCCCGTGCGCAGAGGGATGCCGGCGACATGTCCGGGCCCGGGGATGGAGGGCAGGTAGATTTCGGCGGTTTGGTAGGAGCAGGTGGCGCGGATCTTGCCGGCCAGGTCGGTCAAGGCCTCTTGGTTCGCCGCATCGGCGAGCGAAAGGCCGATCATGGATCCGGATTCCCGGCTCAACATGGAGGTGGCGGCGGCGTTCGCGCGCAGGATGCGGTTTTCGCCATCCAGAAAGAGGATACCATCTTGGAGGATGTCGAAGAGGCTGTCGAAGAGGTCGCGTTCTTCCTCGAGCTTGCGCGAGGCGGTGGCGACGTATTGCCGGGTCCAATCCTCCAATGCCTTGCTGGGGCCGGGGAACGGGAGCGTGCGGTCGATGCCCGATTCGCCGTCCAGCTTCCGAATGTGGCGGCGAAGGCTGCGCTGGTAGAGGAAGAAAGCGCCGAACAGCAGGATGGCGAGCAGGAACGAGGCGATCCACAAGGGGAAGATGTGGAAGAGGGCGGCGGTCGCCAGAACCAACAGAAGAAACAACAATCCGTAGATGAAGAAAACCCCGCGCCTGGGAAAGGGCCAAGGCACGGTCTCAGGTTTCCTTGAAACGGTAGCCCACGCCGCAGACCGTTTCGATCCAGTCGCCCAGGGGGCCCAGTTTCTTGCGGAGGCTGACCATCTGCACATCCACGATGCGTTCGGTGCCGGCATAGGATTCGCCGCGGACCTGATCGACGATCTGCTGGCGGGTGAAGGCGCGTCCGGCGCTGGCCGCGAGCAGATGCAGGATGCGGAATTCCGTGTAGGTCAGATGGATTTCCTTGCCCTTGATCTCGACCTTGTGGCGTTCGGGGTCCACCGTGAGCGGG
>SABN01000268.1 GCA_009928955.1 Opitutia bacterium
GCGCACGACGGCGTCGGGAGGGAGCTCCTTCACGAACGCCATGGCTGCGTCGAGCGCGGGCTTCATCGAACGCTTCATGGAGCCGGAGCTGTCGAGCGCGAGGACGACGGAGAGCGGGGCCTTCGCCGTCCGCACCTCGAGCACCTCGCCCTTCCGTCCCCCTTCGAAGACCTTCACGTCCTCCGGCGCGGGCGGCTCTTTCAAAAAGGGACCGGCCAGCCGAAGGAGCGCAACCTCCTCTCCCTCGGGTTCGGCGGCGCGGAGAATCAGCCCGCGTCCCCCGCGCCCGGCGACGAACTCCGCACGAGGGCGCGAAGGCCAGTCAAGAACGGTCCGGACGCCGGAAGAGACGGGGATAAGACGCGCCTCCGAGGGGACGTCGCCGTCGCGGGTCAGTCGCCACAGACCGGCGGGGAGCAGAAAGTGAACGTCGCCCGCAGATGTTTTCACCCCGCGGAAGCTCGCCGAGCGCAGCGTCTTGCTCCGCACCTTCGCGCCCCCTTCGGGAGCCGCGGAGACGGCTCCCGGCCCCGGATCGCGGAGGAGCAGCTCGCCCGGAACGTCTCCGTAGGTCACTTCCGGCAGCTCTCCGAGGTCGACTGCCTCCAGCCTGACGGTTCCGCTCCCTCCGACGAAGCGAAGAGTAAAGGGAAGCGTTGCAGGGAGCGGCGGCAGGTCGCCGATCATCAGACGCCGTTCCTTTCGAGGGTCCACATCGCGCCTGTAATTCCACGTCCACTCGCCCTCGCCGAGCGCCTCCTTGAACCGGGATTCGATGCGCAGGCGTCCCGTTCCCTCCACGATCTCAAGAGAGAGCGCAAGGGAACTGCCGCCGCCCGAAAGCGTCGCCTCCGCCGGGGTATCGGCGTCGAGCTTCAGCTGCACCGGCGCTCCCTTGACAAGCGTCGCGGCGGCCGCAGGCGCCGCCCAGAACAACAGAAGGAGCAGAAGCGCGGGAATACCCCCAAATAGTGCGCGGAACGCGGAGCTTCTTTTTGAAAACGGACTGTACATTCTCGAATCCCTTCCTCTCCCGGATGTATTGTCGGGCGCCCCCTCCGGAAAATCTGAAGCGTGCCGACGGCGGGCAGCGCATTTTTCACGTTACGCCGCGTTATCACCGATTTTTCAGGAACATGCGGCGTATTCTCCAGAGTATAATACGAAAAAGGGAAATCCGACAGGAATATAAGCGATCCCTTATACACGTTGTTTTGTGTACAAGTTATCCACAGACGGTGCATAATAGCTGTGGCCAGAAGATAGGTGTCCACAGAGAAGATTTGTTCAGCCATTCATGAAGGAGGCGGTAGCGATGATTTCCAGGGGAGTGCGCGCGGCGTTGTGCGCATGGCTTGCGCTCGCGTTCGCGGCGGGGGCGTTCGCCGCTCCGGCGACGGTGGTTTTTTCAAAGGACGGGGGCGTTTTCCTGACCGATTCGGAGGGAAAGCAAC
>SABN01000269.1 GCA_009928955.1 Opitutia bacterium
CCCCCGACCTTCCCGGCTTCACCGCGGCCGACTTCCCCGCCACATTGTGGGCCATGATCGAGGGCATTGCACGGGCCACCGAAACACCGCCCGAGCTGGCGGCTATGGGCGTGCTCGCCGTGGCGGCCACCGCTTGCCAGCGTAGGCTGAAGATCGAACTCGACCCCGGTTATACCGAACCGCTCAATCTGTGGACATTGACGGCGCTACCGCCAGGAAGCAGGAAATCCGCAGTACAGCGGCTCGCCATCGCCCCGTTGCAAAGCTGGGAGATCGAGCGCGGCCAGGCCATGGCCCCCGAGATAAAGGAGGCGGAAGCGGCCAGGGCGGCGGGCGCGCTGCGGATCAGGGAGCTACAGAAGCGCTACGCAAAAGAGCAGGACGAAGGCAAGCGCTCCACCCTGCTGGAAGAGATCACCAACGCGGAAGCGGCGTTGCCAGAGGTTCCCCGCAAGCCGCGGGTTTTCGCGCAGGACACGACAGCGGAGAAGGCGGGCGCCCTGCTGGCCGACCACGGCGAGAAAATCGGAGTCTTCTCCTGCGAGGGCGGACTTTTCGACATCCTGGCCGGCAGATATTCCGGCGGCACGCCGAACATGGACGTTTTCCTGCAAGCGCACGCGGGCGACCCGGTACGCGTTGACCGCGGCAGCCGGCCACCTGTTGACCTGCAAGAGCCGGCGCTATCCATGGGGCTGTCCATTCAACCGTCCGTGCTCCATGAAATGGCAGGCAAGGCGGCTTTCCGCGGCCGCGGGCTGATCGGAAGATTCCTGTTTGCCGTCCCCGCTGACCTTGTGGGCCGGCGGACCCTGGAGACTGTTCCTGTCTCGCCATCTGTGCGGGCCGGCTATGACCAGGCAATAATTGCCCTGCTTGACCTGCCGGAACAGCGGAACATGCTGACCGGCGAGCTGTTCGCCATTCAGTTGACCCCCGAGGCACACGCCGACTGGAAAGCCTTTGCTCGAGAAGTGGAAACCGGCATGGCCGAGGGCGGCCCCCTGGAGAGTCTGCGCGATTGGGCGGGCAAGGCGGCGGGCGCGGCCGGGCGGATTGCCGGCGTCTTCCATTGCATTGAACATGCCGGGCGTCTTCTCCAGGCGGACCCGGAAGACCTGTTCCCACCGACCCCGGACCGCTACCCCCTGACCGGCGCCACCATGAGGACGGCGCTTTCCTTATCGCGGAAGCTGCTGGCGCACGCGGTCTTTGTCTACGGCATCATGGGCGAGGATGAGGGCATATGGGCGGCCAGGCGCATCTTGCGATGGATCAGGAGCACCAACGCGGAAGGCTTCAGCGTGAACGAATGTTACCGGGCACTGCGCGGCAGCTTCCCGAAACGGGCCGACCTTGACCCCGGCCTGTTGACCCTGGCGGAACGCAACTACATCCGCCGGGAGCGGCCACCAGCGGACCGCAAGCCCGGCCGACCATCGGAGCGCTACA
>SABN01000270.1 GCA_009928955.1 Opitutia bacterium
GAAGCTGGACCGCGAAGGCATCATGCGCGACATCCGCGCCAAGCGGCATTTCGAGAAGCCCAGCGAGAAGCGGCGCCGCAAGGCGGCCCGCGCCCGCATCAACGCCCGCCGCGCCACGCGCGAAGCAGCGCTGTAAGCCCGGGCCCCCGAGCCCCCCGAGCCGGACGTGGAAACGCCGGCTCTTTTGTTTGCCCTGAAACCATGCTATAAATCTCCCATCATGAAAATCCTCGTCATCAACGCCGGCAGCTCCTCGATCAAGTACCAGCTCATGGACCTCGAAGACGTCCACCATTGCGCCCTCCTCGCCTCCGGCCTCGTCGAAAAGATCGGCGAGCCCCAAGGCCGGATCATCCACAAGAAATTCGCCGCCGGCCAGGAACTCAAGTTCGTCGAAGAAGAACACCTCGCCTCCCACCACGAGGGCATGTCCCGCGTCGTCGCGCTGCTGACCGACCCCGAAAAGGGCGTCCTCCGCGACGCGTCCGAAGTCCAAGGCGTGGGCCACCGCGTCCTGAACTGCGGTGAAATCTACAGCGACACCGTCCGCGTGGATGCCAAGGTCAAGGCCACCATCCGCGATTTCTTCCCCCTCGGCCCCCTGCACAATCCGCCCAACCTCATGGGCATCGACGTCGCCGAGGAATTCTTCCCGCACGCCCCGCAGGTCGCCGTCTTCGACACCGCTTTCCACCAGACCATGCCGCCCAAGGCCTTCCTCTACGCCGTGCCCTACGAGTGGTACGTGAAGTACCGCCTGCGCAAATACGGCTTCCACGGCACTTCCCACAAGTTCATCGCCCAGGAAACCGCCGAATTCCTCGGCAAGCCCCTCGCCCAGACCAATCTCGTCAGCATCCATCTCGGCAACGGCTGCTCCATGGCCGCCATCCGCGGCGGAAAATGCGTGGACACCACCATGGGCGTCACCCCCCTCGAAGGCCTCGTCATGGGCACCCGCTCCGGCGACATCGATCCCGCCGCGATCCCCTACGTCATGGACCAGACCGGGATGGACGTCCACCAGGTGGTCAACGCCCTGAACAAGCAGTCCGGCCTCAAGGGCATCTGCGGCGTCAACGACATGCGCGAAGTCGTCGAAGCCGCCGCCGCCGGCAACGCCCAGGCCGAAACCGCGCTGGAAATGTTCTGTTACCGCATCCAGAAATACATCGGCGCCTACATGGCCGTCGTGCCGCATCTCGACGCCCTCGTCTTCACCGCCGGCATCGGCCAGAATTCCGCCCCCGTGCGCGAGCGCATCTGCACCGGCCTCGAACACCTCGGCGTCCGCCTCGATCCCGCCAAGAACGCGGCGCGATCCGACGAGCCCCGCGCCATCGAAGAGACCGGCGCCCCCCTGCGGATCCTCGTGCTGCCCACCAACGAGGAACTTCAGATCGCCCTCGAAACCAAGCAGATCATCGAAGGCCCCTGAAGGCCTATGC
>SABN01000271.1 GCA_009928955.1 Opitutia bacterium
CGGACTCGGGCTCGTCCCGCCGAGGAAGTCTTCCGACGGAAAGACGCCTCGCCTCCAACAGGGCCTTTCCCCGCTCGACCCCCGAAACGGCGGCGTTCAGCATCAGCTCGTCGTCGATCCGCAGCCCCGTCGTCTCCGTGATTCTCTCGACCAAGTCCAAGGAGATCGCCACCATTCCTCCGGCGAGAGCAAGCAGGACAAGCGAAAGCGCCAAGGCGGCTCCCCTTCTCTTGCGCATCAGTTGCGCACTCTCCAGCTCCGCATGGCCACCACGTAGCGGTACCCCGGCAGCAGATCGGCGACATTCGGCACGGCATCCTTCGGCCAGTCTTCCAAGCGTCCCCGCACCGGTCCGGCGCGTTTTTCCTCCGACCGCGCCAAGACCCGGACTGCAAGCGTCCGCCCCTCGCAGTCGAACTCGAACCACGTTCCGACCACTCCGTTCACCCCCGGCTGCGCCCCGGAGCCGTCCATACGGTCTATCGTCAGCATGCCCGCGCTCACGAAGATCTTCGCCGCACGGACGAAGTGGAGTTCGTCGAAAGCGGCGACGGCGCAGTCCGCCTGCGGCATCACGTGCAGCGAATAGTCGCTTCTGCGCGTCACCCGCAGCGGATAGCCCGCCGAAGGAAATGTCACCCACGACTTCATATTGAACGTTCCCGCGACAAGAAGATCCGGATTCAGCACGCCTCCGCCGAGCGGAAGAAGGTATTCTTCCCCCCGCGTCAGCCGCGCCTCGCCCCGAGTTCCTCTTCCGCTGGGTACCGAATAGACCGTCCAGAGAGCCGGAGCCGCAGAAAAAGAAGAGACCGCCGCAGCGGACAAGGCAAGCTGCACCGGGCGCTCGAAATCTCGAACGAGGGGGAGCGGCACGCCGTTGTCTCCCTTTAGAAACTCGCCCGGTCGCGCGTCCGGCACCCCCAGCCCCGCGTTCAGCACGAAGGGCTGAATCATCGCAAGAGCAAGCTCGGCACGCAACGTCGCCTGCGCAAGATCCCGGTGCAACTCCAGGCTCTTGAAGCAGGAGAAGAGGATTCCCAGAACCGCACCCGCCGCCGCACCCGATATCAGCATCGCCGCAAGCAGCTCCGCGACCGTGAACCCGCGCCTCACGGCGGCGCACCCCCGAAGGGACGCGGACGAGGAATATCGGGCAGAGGGGTTAGAGGACGAGTCAGAACCAGAGTGGAGAGCCCCGCCGGGCCGCTCCAGCGAACAGTCACCATCGCCTCGCCGTCCGCAACTTCCGCCGAGGGCTTGAAGTAGTCCACCCGAAACCGCCCGTGCGGCACATCCTCGCTGACGAGCAACTGCTCCGCCCCTAAAGACTCGAGCCAGTCAAGACCGCGAACAGCCAAAGAAACGGCCTGACGGCGTTCCACGCTGCTCAAAGCCAGCTTCGTCGCCATCAGCGGAACAGCGGCCAGCGCCACGAGCGCCACGG
>SABN01000120.1 GCA_009928955.1 Opitutia bacterium
CTCCTCCCCCGCCTTGGAGCAATCCGCGCGGATGGAAGAAGCCCTCGGCGCCTATCGGGAAGCCGCCGACCATCTCATCGCCAAGCGCTTCGACCCAGCCGAAGAGCGCGCCCTGGCCGCCTTGGCCGCCTACCCCAAGATGGCCGCCGCCCAGCGCATCCTCGGACTCGTCTACCTCCAACAGGGCCGCGTCGATCGCGCCATCGCCGTCTTGGAGACCTCCCTCCGCAACGAACCCTTCCACCCCGAGGCCCTCACCAATCTCGCCTTCTCCTATCTGCAAAACCAAAACCCCGGCCTCGCCATGGAACTCATCGAGACCTGCCGGCGGCTCCATCCCGATTACAAACCGGCCATCCTCCAGCAAGGCCTCATGCTGCTGTCCCAGCCCGATTCCCAGGAAGCCGTCGATGTCCTGCGCGAAGCCGTCGCCGCCTTCCCCTCCATGCCCGGCCCCCGCAACAATCTCGCCGTCGCCCTCGCCCGCCGCGGCGACCGCGCCGGCGCCCGCGAACAGCTCGTGGCGCTGCTCGAGCTCGATCCCGCCAACTTCTCCGCCCTCTTCAACACCGGCGCCCTCTACGCCCAGGAAACCAACGCCCCCGCCGCCATCCCCTGGCTCCGCCGCGCCATGGCCCAGATGAACCCCTCCCAGTTCCGCACCTATCTCAACGACCCCGACCTCGCCCCCATCCGCGACACCCCCGAATTCCAGCAGCTCCTGCAGGATCTCGACCCCGTCTTCCCCGGCCGGCAGCCCGGACCGTAGGATCAGGGAGCGTTGCCGATGTACAGCGCCCGGTCGGCGACCAAGGATCCCCCCTTCGACCACAGATAGAAGGTCGCCTTCGAGCTCGCCTGGTACTCGTACGGCATCCCCCACGGATCCATCATGTTCGTCAACGAGTGGCTCGCCGCCTCCAGCGCCTTCGTCAAATCCGATTTCAACGGCGGCACCTGGCCGTATTTCATCTGGTAGTCCGTGACGAAGCTCTCCAGCTGCGTGATCTCCGCTTCCGCCTTGCTGCGGGCCGCCTTCTTCTGCGCATTGCCCGCCAACCCCAGGATCAGCGCCGCCAACAGCGCGATGATCGCGATCACCGTCAACACCTCGACCAACGTGAACCCGGCCCGATCCGCTCGCTTCATGGCTTCTCTCCTTGTTGAATCCATTCTGCCCCATCCCGCCGCCGGAATCAATCCCCCTCTTCCCGCCAATCCCTCACGTCGTCTCGTCTTCGATCCACTGCAGATATCCCGCGAACCCCGCCGCGATGGGCAGCCAAACGATCTCGGGCACCTCGTAGGGATGCCGCGCCCGGAGAAACGCCTCGACCTCCGGATAGCGCGATCTCGTCGTCTTGATCAGCGCCAGCACCTCGGCCTCGCGATTCACCGCCCCCTTCCATCGGTATGCGCTTTGAACGGGCATCGTCTGCACGCAAGCCGCCAGCCGGCTCTCCAACAGACCCGCGAGCGCCTTCGCCGCGGCATCCGCATCGGGAAAGGTCGCCATCACCACGCCGGTTTCCGTGTTCATGCCGGCAGAATACCCCGAGAAGCGCCGCAAGACAACGCCCCCCTGCGCGGGACGGCCGCAACGGCCAAACGACCGGATTTTCCACACCGTGGAAAAAAGTTTTCCACAGTGTGGAAAACTTTCAATAATCGCGCATTGTTCTTAAGGAGAATCAGTTAAGAATTATCAGGTATAACGATTTACTTATTTGCTTGCGTCCGCCCCTCCCGGTCGCTAGCCTGCGCGCTCAAACCACACCCCCTGTGCCTTGAAAGGAGCGGACATGCCTGATTTCACGACATTGTTGATGGTGGCCGCCGTCGGAATGCTCGCGTGGGACTGCATCGAGGTCGGAAAAAACGATGCGGCCAACCTGATCAACGGCGTTTTCGGCGCGCGCGTGCTGACCCGCCGCACGGCGGTCTGGCTGGCGGGGATCGCCGTTCTCGCCGGCGCGATGTTCGCTTCCCCCGTGATGGAAACCGCGCGCAAGGGGATCTTCGAACCGGGGCAGCTCCAACTCCAGCAGGCCATGGTCGTCTATGTGGCGGCCTATGTCGTGGACACCGCCCTCCTCCACGCCTATTCCGCCTACGGCATGCCCGTCAGCACCACCGCCTCCCTGATCTTCGAGCTGGTCGGCGCCTCCATCGGCGTGGCGCTCTCCCTCGGCATCGTCCACTGGGGCAAGGTGACTTCCGTGCTGAACGCCATCGGCGTCTCCATCCTCTTGAGCGGCATCGCCGGTTTCCTCGTGCAGCGCATGTTCCGCGCGGCGATCCAGGACGAGCACGCCGACCACATGCGGGTCCTCCTGCACGGGCCGTGGATCGCCGGCCTGATGTTGACGGGGCTGTCCTGGTTCATGGTCCTCAAGGGCATGAAGGCCGTCCCGTTCGTCGCCGTCTTCCGCGTGCAGTTCGTCGAGCGCCTCGGCATGGGCGGCTTCCTGCTGGTGGCCTGGGGGACGATGACCCTGCTGATCCACATGCTCGTCACGATCTTCCAGGAACGCCTCACGAAGCGCCTCTTCGGCATCCTCGCCATCCTCGGCATGCTCAGCCTCGCCTTCGCCTTCGGCCAGAACGACCTCGCCAACGGCGCCTCCCCCGGCCTCTCCGCCTTCTGGCTCTGGAAACACGCCGATGTCGGCACGGCGGAAGCCAGCAACATGTCCATCCCCATCGGTCTGCTGGCCGGCTGCGGATTCCTGATGGTGCTGGGCATGAACACCCAGAGCGCCCAGCGCGTGACCCGCGCCGCCGTCAACACCGGCAGCCAATTCGACCACATCGCCCTCTACGCCCCGGGCTGGTGCAAAACCCTTGCCCGGCTGCTGCTGCGCCTGCGGCCGGCCGGCCCCGACTTGGCCCCGCCGCCCCACTTGACCGAGGAAGGCAAGCGCGTGCACTTCGACCCCCTGCGCGCCGCCGTCATCATGTCCGTCAGCGCCAGCGTCATCGCGTTCGCCTCCAGCAACGGATTCCCCGTCTCCACCACCTACGTCACCTTCGCCGCCGTCGTCGCCACCGGCATGGGCGACCGCACCATGGCCCGCGGCGACGCCGACCTGAAGATCGGCCGCGCCATCTGGGTCGTCTTCAGCTGGTTCTCCGGCGGACTCATCGCCTTGGTCGCCGCCGGCGCGGTGGCCTGGGTGCTGCTGCACGCCGGCCCCCTCGGCTTGGTTCTCGGATTGGGCGGCAACCTCGCCCTGCGCGCATTCGTCCGGCGGCGCTCCGACCGCCACGAATGGCACTACCATCCCCAACCCTCGCAGGAACTCGCCCCCGAAGCCAAGGAATGACGCGGTGGCCGGACGGGTCTCGCCCCCCCCATCCGCCCCCCTCCTGGAGTTTCCACACTTCATTAAGTCTGGAAACGAATCGTCCGCACTTTCAGGAAATCCCATCGATTCCGCGCCATGAAACCCGTCCATCCCCCGCGCTTCCACACTGTATATACCCTGGAAACCCCGCGGTCGGATTTCCCGCCCTGCGCCGGGCCGTCACGGATCCCCCCGCGCTCGGTTGCACAATGGACCCCGGTTTGGTTTACTCGCGGCTTCTATGGCGCAGGAGAAAATCCAAAACGGGATCCGCATTTTTTCGCTGGCTTCGTCCGACGGCCAAACGCGCGCAGAAGTCGTTCCGGAGTTGGGCGGGACGGTTTCCTCGCTGATCCTGCAAGGACCGGACGGCCCGCGCGAATGCCTGCACCGCCGCCCTTGGTTCTGGGATGCCGGCACCGACGAAACGCGCGGAGGCCTCCCCCTGCTCTTCCCCATCTGCGGACGCCTCCTGAAAGAGAACACCCCCGGCTTGGTTCACTTCACCGGCCAACCGTTCATCCTGCCGATCCATGGCTTCGCCATGCGCTTGCCGTGGCAAGTGGTCGAGGCCGGCCGGCCGGATGCGTTGCGCCTGCGGCTGGCGGATTCCGCACCGACGCGGGCGATGTATCCCTTCGCCTTCGAGTTGGCGCTGCTCGTCCGCGTTTCTGCGGCCGGGTTCTTTGGCGAGCTGACCATCCGCAACACGGGCGGCTCGCCGATGCCGTTCTGCGCCGGGTTGCATCCCTACTTCGCCACGCCGCCCGCCGGCGCCGGCAAGGAGCAAACGGTCTTCGTGGCGCATCCGCGCGCGCGCCTCCTCTACGACGAAACCAAAACCGCCCTGATCGGACGCGCGCCGGCGCCGTCCTTTCCGATGTCCATCGCCGGCGACGACATCAACGGCCTCCTGCTGGAGGTCGGCGGGCGCGGCGACTCGGGCCTGGTGTTTCCAGACGGATTCGAACTCCGCCAGACCGCGTCTCCGCTCTTCCGCTACCGGCAATTCCACACCCTGCCCGGCGAGCCGTTTTTTTGCGATGAACCGTGGATGGCGCCCGCCGGCGCCATGAACCGGCCCGGCGGCGCCCGCATCCTGCAACCCGGCCAGTCCGAGTCCGGCGCGATCCACATCGCGCCGTCCCCACCTCGCCTCTTGTTTTCCCGGGGTGTTGCGCTATCCTGAGGGGGTGCATTCCAGCCAGGCCCAATTGAAGGCAGACGCGGTCATCGTCGGCGCGGGACCGGCCGGACTGGCCTGCGCGATCCGCCTGTCGCGCCGATCGGCGGCCCCGCGCCGCATTTTCGTGCTGGAAAAATCCGCGCAGCCGGGCGGACATCTGCTCTCCGGCGCGGTCCTGCGCCCCGACGCGCTGAAAAACCTGCTGACGCCCGATGAATTCGCCGCGCTGCCGCTGGGGCCCGTCATCGGCCGCGATTCGTTCCATGCGCTGACCCCCTCCCGCTCCTTCCGCCTCCCCTTCGTGCCGCCCAAGATGCGGATGAAGGGCCTGCCGCTCGTTTCCGCGTCCGCGCTCGGCCGCGCGCTGGCGCAGATCGCGACCAAACTCGGCGTGGAGATCCTGACGGGGCAGACGGCGGATGCGCTGGCGTGGGCGGGCGACCGCGTCGCGGGCGTGGCCACCGCCGGTGAAACCATCCTTTCGCCCTTCACCGTGCTGGCGGAAGGCCCCGCCGGTCTCCTGTCGCGCGAGCTGTTCGAACGGCATCCGGAACTGCGCGGCCGCAATCGCCAGACGCATGGCCTCGGACTGAAGGAAATCGTCGAGATTCCGGCGGATCCGGACGCCGTCGGTTCGGTGGCGCACACGTTCGGATATCCGCTGGGCCTGGCCGTGTATGGCGGCGGATTCATCTATCACTTCGACGCGACGCATGTGGCCTTGGGCCTGGCGCTGGCGCTCGACTATGCCGATCCGTCCGTGCAGCCCCACGAGCTGTTCCGGCGGTGGAAGCGGCACCCGCTCGTGCAGGCGCATGTCGCCGGCGGACGCGCCATCGAATACGGAGCCCGACTCGTGCCCGAAGGCGGATGGCATTCGCTGGCGCGCCTCGAGGCGCCGGGCGCGTTCGTCATCGGCGACTCGGCCGGATTGGTGGACACGATGGAACTGAAAGGCCTGCATCTGGCGGTGGAATCGGGCATGGCCGCGGCTGATGCCATCCTCCGCGGCGGCCCCGTCCGGATGGAAGACATTCCCTCGCTGGAAGGCCTGCGCCGCACCGCGAACTATCGCGCCGCGTTCCGCGCCGGCCTGCCCCTCGGCATGGCCGCCGCCGGATTGGCATGGCTGTCCGGCGGGCGCGCGCCATGGGGGCGAATCGCCCAGCGCGACGAGCGCGCCGGCCTGCGGCCCGGCGACGGCCAGCCGCCGTCCGGCGGCGCGCCCGACAACGGCCCGCTCGACCTCGGCATGGATTCCGACCTTTTCCTCGCGCATCTTCGCCACCGGGAGGGCTCCGAACACATCGAGATCCAGAACCCCGCGAAATGCCGCGAGTGCTTCCAGACCTATGCCGCCCCCTGCCTCCGCTTCTGCCCCGCCGCCGTGTACGCAGCGGCCGACGATGGAGTCTCCATCCGCGTTCGCCCGGACAATTGCGTGCAATGCCGCTGCTGCACTCTGAAGTGCCCCTTCGACAACATCCGCTGGGAAACGCCGCAGCACGGCGTCGGACCGGACTACCGGAATTCCTGACCCGCTACTGCAGCAGCGAAGAGATCAACTCGCACACCAACGGAGGCTTGCCCTCCGAAGGCAGAAACTCGTCGAACGCCGCCGCCGCGGGCTTCGCCGCCGCCGCCCCCAGCGGTCCATCCACCCACGCGAACGGCACCGGATCGGAGGTGTGCCCCCGCTTGGCGATCGGCGTGCGGTGGTCCGTGCAGACGATCAGGCGGTAGGGCTCGCCCGCCGCTTCCAGCGCCGCCCAGACGGGCGCGACGATTCTGCGGTCGAACGCCTCGATGGAGCGCACCTTTTCCTCGGCCATGCCTTTGTGGCCGCACTCGTCGGGCGCCTCCAGGTGCAGATACACGAAATCGGAGCGCTTCAGGCAGTCG
Organism: Opitutia bacterium; assembly: GCA_009928955.1. Taxonomy (GTDB): domain Bacteria; phylum Verrucomicrobiota; class Kiritimatiellia; order CAIQIC01; family Lenti-01; genus Lenti-01. The sequence continues at coordinate 6,436 of SABN01000120.1, forward strand.
ATGGCCGCCTGCGCCTTGCCCTCGAAGTTGGTGTCGATCCATCCGGTCGCGCCGGGCACGTGGATGACTTCGAGCCCGCACAGCACCGCCAAGCCGCGGACCAGATCCACGGCGGTGATGACGCCCCCTCGCAGCCCGTGGCGTTCCGGATAGGACGCCAGCGCCATCGCCTTGCCATAGCCCCACAGCCAGATCTGCGTCGCCTGCCGCTTGCCCTTCGCCGCGCGGGCCTGGTTCACCGGATGGTTCGCAAACACCTTCCGGGACAGGTCCATCAATGCGCGCGCCTCTTCTTGGCGCGGTCCCTTCGGCAGATGGTCCGCCACCGCCTGGCCCGAGATCTCGTGTGGCGGCATCACCGTCAATTGAAGCGGCCCGGCGCGCCAGATCAGCAGATGGCGGTAGCTCACCCCGCCATGGAAGTTCAGCCCCTCGCGCGCGGCGGCGGCGTTCAACGCATCGATCAGCTCGTGCGCCTCCTCGCTGGAGATGTCGCCCGCGGAATAGTCGACCATCTTGCCGCCCTCGATGGTGACCAGATTGGTGCGGTAGGCCACGTCGGACGGCTGCAGCGGAATGCGCGCCCCGGCGGCCTCGATCGCCGCGCGGCCGGTGTAGTTCTCCAAGGCGTTGTAGCCCAGCAAGCCCATGTTCGCCACATCGCTGCCCGGGGCCAACCCATCGGGAACGGTCCGCACCAGCTGCGCATGCCCCAGCGCCGCCACGCGGCGGATGGAGGGAATGTCGGCCACCTGCAGCGGCGTCTTGCCATGCAGCGCCGCCACGGGTTCGTCGCCCATGCCATCGCCCACCAAAACCGCGATCTTTCTTTTTGCGCTCATAGAGGCCTCACCTTACCCGACCCGCCCCCGAAAATCAACCGCCCCCCCCCGATTTTCACCTCCCGGCCCCCGAGGCTGTTGATCGACGATCCCGGCCGCCGGGAGAGTCGGAACGCCCAACCGACGGGACCGGAAACATCGGCATCCGCCTCTGTGGCGGGCGGGAACGCAACCTCCGCGACTTGCAGTCCTGGATTTTCGCCGCAGGCGCCAACGCATTCGAGCCCGTGTTTTTTCAAGGTGTCGAGGAAAAT
>SABN01000121.1 GCA_009928955.1 Opitutia bacterium
GGGGGGGGGGGGGGGGCTACCAGGGATTTCCGGTGAGGCTCTGATTGCCCACGCTGGAGGCGCCCGGGCGGGGATGGCCGCGCGCCGCGGCCGGAGACATCGCCGGAGGCGTGGGGGCCGACCGGCTGTCGAAGCGCGACAAGCCGCTTCCGCCGGCATTTTGCGCGCTCCACCCCCCTTGCCACAAGGTCGGCCCTGGCGCCCCCCCGCTTGCCAAGCCGGATCCGATGGTAGAACGGCCGTCCGCGCCCCGCCAAGCGCCCCCCCCCTCTCCTGCGCGGGGAGAGAAATCCGAAAGGGCTCGGCGGGCCGCCAGCCGATCCGAGCCGCTTCCCGAGTCGATCGGTCCGCCGTCCCGGATGGACGCCTGCAAGGAGGCCAGATCGGTCCGCGCGCCGGCCGACAGTTCGGCGATCATCTGGCGCGTCTGGCTCATTTCCGCCACGGAACCGGAAGAACGATAGCTGTGCATCGACGCGGAGGCCGCGCGGGTTCCGCCCGACAGGTCGAGGGCGGAGGCGGCGGTTCGTTCGGCGGCCCGGTCCGAGGGCTTCTGTCCCACCTCCGTCCGCGCCGGGAAGGAAGCCGCATTCGCCGGTTCCGGCGCCGCGCCCTCCTTCCGGGAACCCGCTCGGACGGACTCGGACGGCGTGGCGCCGCCGGTGCGCGCCTTCTTCTCCGCCGCCGCCGGATTGAACTCCTCCTCCGGCGAGAGATTTTCCAGCAAGGCCTCGGGGGCGTTCGCTTGCGACGCCACCTCATCGGCCAGCCAGCCCCAGCTGGACTCCTTCGCTCCGGAGGACATCGCCGACATCGCCGCGTTGCCGGAGGCCTGTCCGAGATGCGGCAAGGTCAAGCTCTTCACCAGCCAGTTGCGCTCGGATCCGTCCGGCTTGCGGCGGCGGGTTCCCGCCTCGCCCCCGCCGGCCGCCGGGGACACGGGGCCCGCCAGCGGCGCTTGCTTGGCGAACACGGACCCGCCGGATCCAAAGGTCAGCTCCAACAAGGTTTCCTTCCCCATCAGCCCTTCCTGCGCCCGCGCGTCCATGACCGACTGGAGCGCCATCAAATCCGGCGCCGCCTCGTCGAGGGCCGCCCGTTCCCCTTGCTCGCCATAGAAGGCGATCGGCCGCGTGTATTCCCGATGCACGGGGATCTCCCGCCCCGGGGCGCCGGCCGCGCACCCGAGCAGCCCCAGCAGCGCCGCCCGCATGACCTCGTTTTTCCTCATCGCCAGCGACCCTACGGCATCCCCCGGCGCTTTTCAATCCGCATCCTTGCATCCACCCGCCCGGTTGTCCTATCATCCCCCCCTATGAACCGACTCCTCCCGTTGCTTGCCTTGGCGCTTTGGACATCGGCGGCCCGCGCGCCCGCCGCGCCCGCCACGCCCGCCGCCGGCGTGCTGCTCGACAGCTATGCCGCCATCGTCAACGGAAAGGTCATCACCGTCGGCGACGTCCTCTCCGCCCTGCAACCGGTCCAGGCGCGCCTCGCCGCCCAATACGAAGGCGGCGAACTCGAGCAGAAGATCCTGGAGGCATACGACAAGGCCCGCAACAGCCTGATCGAATCCGAGCTCATCCTGCTGGATTTCGAGATGCAAGGGGGCGCCCTCCCCGACCGGGCCGTCGAGGACCACGTCAACACCGTCATCCACGAGCGCTTCGACAACGACCGCACCTCCTTCCTGCGCGCCCTCGCCGCCGAGCGGCTCACCTTCTCCGAATGGCGCAAACAGATGAAGGAACAGCTCGTCGTCCAGATCATGCGCCAGAAGGAAGTCTCCGCCAAGATCCTCATCACGCCCCTCGACCTGCAAACGGCCTATGCCCGCCAGCGCGACGCCTTCGCCCTGCCCGAACGCGTCCGCCTCCGCACCTTGGCCTTCCCCTCCGGCCGCGACGCCGAGGCCGCCCGGCTCCGCGAACGCATCCTCGCCGGCGAACTCGCCTTCACGGACGCCGCCGACGACGCCGCCACCCTCCAGGACGATCCCGAATTCCTGGACCTCTCCAGCCTCCATGAATCCATTCGCGCCGCCCTCGCCCCCCTCGCCCCCGGCGGCATCTCCCCCCCCCTCGCGATCGAAGACGGCCTCTATCTCATCCAACTCGTCCAGCGCCAGGAAGCCCGCGTCCAACCGCTCGACGAAGTCTCCCCCCAAATCGAAAAAGAGCTCCGCCGCGCCGAATTCGACCGCCTCAACCGCGTCTGGATCGACGCCCTCCGCTCGAAATACTTCATCCAAACCTTCTCCCACCATCTCTTCGACTGAGGCCGGCCCCGTGAACCCCATCGCCATCGGACTCACCGCCGGCGACCCCAACGGCATCGGCCCCGAAGTCGCCCTCAAGGCCGCGCTGCAGCCCCAGCCCGCGAACCGCCGCCTCGTCCTCATCGGCCACCGCTCCGTCTGGGAACGCGCGGCCAAGCAAATCGGCCGCGCCCTCCCCCCGGAGATCCCCACCCTCGAGCCGCCGCTCCCCCGCCGCGGCACGTGGGACCCCGACATGGCCCCGCCGCCCGCCTATCGTCCCGGACACGTCCGCGCCGACGCCGCCCGCGCCGCCTACGGCTACATCCTCGCCGCCGCCGCCGCCGCGCAAAACGGATGCCTCGACGCCATCGTCACCGCCCCCATCAGCAAGGAAGCCTTCGCCCGCGCCGGCCTCCGCGAGCCCGGCCACACCGAACTCCTCGCCCGCCTCACCGGCGCCCGCCGCTTCGCCATGATGCTCTTCGGCGAAAAAATCCGCGTCGTCCTCGCCACGCGCCACCTGCCGCTGCGCAAGGTCGCCGCCGCCCTCACGCCCGACGCCGTCGTGGAAGCCGTCGAGATGCTGGCGCTCGCCTTGCCATGGATGGGCTTCCGGCGCGCGCGCATCGGCGTCTGCGGCCTCAACCCCCACGCCGGCGACGGCGGCGCCCTCGGCGACGAAGAGCAGACCGTCATCGCCCCCGCCCTCGCCCGCTGCCGCCAGCGCGGCTGGAACGTCCGCGGCCCCATCCCCGCCGACGCGATCTTCCACCAGCACCTCGCCGGGAAATACGACGCCGTCGTCGCCATGTACCACGACCAAGGCCTCGCCCCCATGAAGATGCTCGCCTTCGACTCCGGCGTGAACCTCACCCTCGGCCTGCCCCTCCTCCGCACCTCCCCCGACCACGGCACCGCCTTCGACCTCGCCGGAAAAAACCTCGCCAACCCCGCCAGCATGCGCGCCGCCCTCGACTGGGCCGCCCGCCTCGCCCCCCGCAAAAATCCTTGGGCCTAGCGCGGTGTAACCGCCGCCCCTTTCCACCGTGGCCCGATGGGGCACGGACATCCTGCCCGTGATCGTGGGCAAGCTGCCCATGCCGCGAAACCGGCCATTGGAAGGCCGGCGGGGGTGCACAACACTCGCGCCCCCCCTGCGCTTGCTCGCGGCTTGCGCCTCCTTCCGCGCCCGCCCCGCTCCCCGGAGGGGCCGGCTCCGTCCTGCCCGGTTTTCCACACCGTGGAAAAAAGTTTTCCACACGGTGGAAAAAAACGGCCAAATCTTCCACGCAATGGAAAAAAAATTCGCGATTTTTCCACACAATGGAAAAAAGGTTTCCACGCCGTGGAAAACTTTTCCGGCGGCGGCCCGGCCGGCTACGAAACCAGCTCCTGCGCGGCCGCGATGAACCCGTCATCCGACGGTTGCGGCAACCGCTTGGCCTTGCGCCCGCCGTTTTAATGAATTGTTGACAAATCCTTAATATGATCATAATATCTACGCTGACAACCCGGATGGCCAGATGGAATCCGTGATCTGCCATCTGGGGCGAGAAATGGGAGTTTCGTGCGTTTGAACCGGAAAATCGCGGCGGTGGTGTTCGCGCTCCTGCCAGCCCTGCTGGCTTCCGGAGCGGCGCGCGCGGATCCTGCGGCCGCGGCGGAGCCGGCCGGCGCGCCCATCCTTTCCGGATGCGAGCCCGACTACCCCCCCTATTGCTTCGTCACCGGGGATGGACATGCGCATGGCTTCTCCGTGGAACTCCTCCGGGCCGCGCTCCGCGCCGTGGGGCGCGAGGTCGAGTTCAAGACCGCGCCGTGGACGGAGATCAAAGAGGACTTGGCGGAGGGCCGCCTGCAAGTCCTGCCACTGGTGGGCCGGACGCCCGAGCGGGAGGCGATCTACGACTTCACCTTCCCCTATCTGACCATGCACGGCACCCTCGTCGTCCGCGCCGGCACCGCGGACATCCAGGGTCCCGCGGACCTGAAGGGCAAACAAGTGGCGGTCTTGCAGGGGGACAATGCGGAGGAGTATCTGCTCCGCGCCGAGCTGGGGGCGGAGATCGTTCCCCGACCGTCGTTCGAGACCGCGCTGCGCGAATTGTCCGAAGGAAAATACGCCGCGGTGGTGATCCAAAAGCTCCTGGCCTTCCAGCTCATGCAGCAGGCCGGGCTGACGAATCTCGCGGCGGTGGGCCCGAAACTCTATGCGCAGAACTTCTGCTTCGCCACGCGCAAAGGGGACAACCCCCTGTTGGCCGCGCTGAACGAAGGCCTGTCCATCGCGATGGCGGACGGCACGTTCCGGGAACTCCACGCCAAATGGTTCTCCGACATCGAAGCGGCCGGACGGACCAAGAGCCGCATCATCGTGGGCGGCGACCACAACTATCCGCCGTACGAGTTTCTGGACCGGAACGGGCAGCCGGCCGGGTTCAACGTCGACCTGACGCGGGCCATCGCCCGGCATCTGGGCCTGTCCATCGATATCCAGCTGGGGTCCTGGGGGAACATCCGGAAGGGCTTGGAAGCCGGCGAGATCGACGCCGTGCAAGGAATGTTCTACTCGGTCGCGCGGGATCAGGCGTTCGATTTCTCCCCTGCCGGCGCGCTCGTCCAGCATGTGATCGTCGTGCGCGCCGGCTCGCCGGCGCCGGCCGATCTGAAGGACCTGGCCGGAAAGTCCATCCTCGTCATGGCGGGCGACATCATGGAGGACCTGGCCGTGCAGCAGGGCTATGGGGCCCAGCTCGTGGCCGTGGAATCCCAGGAGCAGGCCTTGCGCCAACTGGCCGCGGGGACCGGCGATTGCGCGCTCGTCGCCAAGGTGCCCGCACGGTATTGGATCCAAAAAAACGGGTGGCGCGGCCTGAAGGTGTCCGATCACCCGGTTCTTTCCGCCGAATATTGCTATGCCGTCCCCAACGGCCGGCAGGAGTTGATCTCGGAGTTGTCCGAAGGCTTGGCCGTGCTCAAATCCACGGGCGAATACCGGGAAATCCAGGCCAAGTGGCTGAGCCCCTACGATAAGCCCGCCATCGGGTTCCGCAGGTTGGCCCAGATCGTCCTCCTGGCCAGCCTCCCCCTGCTCGCCCTGCTTCTCGCTTCGATCCTCTGGTCCCGCGCCCTCCAGCGGCGCGTCGTCCGCCGGACGCGCGAGCTGCAGGACCGGACGCGCGAGCTGCAAAAGGCCAACTCCCATCTGGACCAGATCGTCGAGAACCTCCCCACCATGCTCTTCCTCAAGGATGCCCAGAACCTCCGGTTCGTCACCGTCAACCGGTCCGGGGAAACCCTGATGGGCTATCCCAGGATCGACATGCTGGGAAAGAGCGACTACGATTTCTTCCCGAAGGAGCAGGCGGATTTCTTCACGCAAAAGGACCGCGAAGTGCTGCATGGGAAAACGCCCGTGGACATCGCGGAAGAGCCCTTGCAGTCCAAGACCCAAGGCGAGCGCATCCTGCATACGCGGAAGGTCCCCATCCTGAACGCGCAAGGCGAGCCGGAATACTTGCTGGGCATCTCCGAGGACATCACCGACCGCAAGCGCGCCGAGGAGGCGCAGGCGCACCTGCAGTCGCAGCTGAACCAGGCGCAGAAGATGGAATCGGTGGGCCGGCTGGCCGGCGGCGTGGCCCATGATTTCAACAACATGCTCCAGGCGATCCTCGGCCATGCGGAGCTGGCCTTGGACCGCGTGGCCCCGGAGCAGCCCCTCCACGCGGACCTGCTGGAAATCCAAAAGGCGGCCCGGCGATCCGCCGACCTGACCCGGCAGCTGCTGGCCTTCGCCCGCAAGCAGACCGTGATGCCCAAGGTGCTCGACCTGAACGAAACCGTCGAAGGCATGCTCAAGATGCTGCGGCGCTTGATCGGCGAGGACATCGAACTGGCCTGGCGTCCCGGAGGCGACGTGGGGCCGGTGAAGGTGGACCCCTCCCAGATCGACCAGATCTTGGCCAACCTGTGCGTCAACGCCCGCGATGCCATCGCGGGCGCGGGCAAGATCACCATCGAAACCGGGACCGCCACCCTCGACGCCACCCGCTGCGCCCCGCATGCGGGGGTCGTCCCCGGCGAGTATGTGCGGCTCGCCGTGCGCGACACCGGCTGCGGCATGGACCCGGCCACGCTGGCCAACATCTTCGAGCCGTTCTACACCACCAAGGGCATGGGCGAAGGCACCGGCCTGGGACTGGCCACGGTGTATGGCGCCGTCAAGCAGAACAACGGCCTCGTCAGCGTGGACAGCGAGCCGGGCCAAGGGACCACCTTCCAGATCTATCTGCCCCGGCACATGGCCCGGATCGCCCCCGTCCAAGCCCCGGAAGAGCCGGCCGAACCCATCGCCCGGGGCCAGGAGACCGTGCTGCTGGTGGAGGACGAACCGGCGATCCTGGAAACCACCCGGGCCATGCTCGAAAAACTGGGCTACCGGGTCCTGGCCACCCCCGCCCCGGAAGAGGCCATCCACCTGGTCCGGACGCAGCCCGGCAACATCCATCTGCTGATGACCGACGTGGTCATGCCCGGAATGAACGGCCGCGACCTGGCGAAAATCCTCTCGTCGCTCCGCCCGAATCTCAAGCAACTGTTCATGTCCGGCTACACGGCCAACGTCATCGCCCACCACGGCGTGCTGGACGAGGGCATGCATTTCATCCAGAAGCCGTTCGCGATGCGGGATCTGGCCGCCAAGCTGCGGGAGACCTTGGCCGGGAAATGAGTTTCCCGCACCCGCGGGAAACGGACGGCGCGGACATCCGCCCCGGCCCCCCGCCTCGGGGGCGCATGGCTGATTTCCGCAAGGTTCGTCCATGGCTCGATTTTTGTAGGGGTTCAGCTTGCTGAATCCCTGGCTGTTCGCGCAGGGCGCACTCCAACGCATTCGAGCCCCAGCCGGGATCGAGCAAGCCCGACCCCTGCAAAGCCCGCCTTTGTCGTTCCCGATTTTTGCCCCGGCCCCCCGTATCGGAACCCTTGCTCTTCCGGCCTTGCTTTTCCATGGTGGCCTTTGCCATGGTGGACGCTCCGCATGATTGCCAGATCGTCCATCCGGATCCTCCTTGCGGCGGCGCTCCTTTGCGCCGCCGGCTGCGCCTCTCCGGCGGCGCGGCGACAGATCCCCCTCTCTCAAGACGAGCTCGACCGGTTTCTCGCCGGCGGCCGCGATGCGCGCTATTACGGCATCACCACCTATCAGGACGCGGCGGGCGCGCGCTTCGAATTCGCCAACCGCGTCCACCAGGA
>SABN01000122.1 GCA_009928955.1 Opitutia bacterium
CATCCCCGGCGCCCTCACCAGCGAACGCGAAAAGCAGGAAATGCTCGGCATCGAAGTCGTCGACATCCCCGACGGCCGCCGCCTCTTCCTGCCCGAGGATTTCCCGCAAGGCGTCTTCCCTTGGCGCAAAGACGAAACCGGCATCCCCGCCGACATGGTCAAGGACCTCTGGGCCACCGGCCGCGACGGCGTCGCCACCTGCGCCATGCCCCCCGCCCCGCCCCCTCCGGCGCCTGCCAATCCTGTCAATCCTGTTAATCCTGTCTAAATTGAATTTGGATTTATGAAAACCATCGAAGTCAAAAAGCCCACCGGTTACACCACGCAGCTCGGTCCCGCGCATCCCGCGCTCAAGGAGCCGGTCATGTTCACCCTCGACATCGAGGGCGAGCGCATCAAGAAGGCCGACTTCGTCCCCGGCATGGCCCACCGCGGCATCGAATGGATGGGCATGCGCCGGAATTGCATCCAGGTCATGTACCTCGCCGAGCGCATCTGCGGCATCTGCGGCATCACCCACTCCATGTCCTTCGCCCGCGCCGTCGAGCAGATCGCCCAGATCCAGGTCCCGACCCGCGCCCACTACATCCGCTCCATCGTCGGCGAACTCGAGCGCATCCACTCCCACCTCCTCTGGGCCGGCGTCGCCGCCCACGAACTCGGCTTCGATTCCGCCTTCTATCTCGCTTGGCGCGTCCGCGAGAACGTCATGGACCTGCTCGAGTACCTCACCGGCAACCGCGTCCACTACGCCATCATCCAGATCGGCGGCGTCCGCCGCGACATCGTCCCCGACCAGTTTCCCCGCATCGAAGAATCCATGAAGTTCTTCGAAGACGCCTACGCCAAGCTCGCCGCCGTCTTCCTCGACGACACCACCGTCCAGATGCGCTGCCGCGACTGCGGCGTGCTCACCTACGACGAAGCCCGCCTGCTCTGCCCGGTCGGCCCCACCGCCCGCGCCTCCGGCATCAAGAAGGACGTCCGCGTCGACCACTCCTATGCCGCCTACGGCGACATCGAAATCGACTACATGACCCCCGACCTCCTCACCGGCGAAGTCCGCGGCGACGTCTACGACCGCATCATCACCCGCCTCCTCGAGGTCAAGCAGTCCATCGGCATCGTCCGCCAGCTTTTGACCATGATGCCCGACGGCCCCTTGCTCGCGATTCCCAAGCCCGCCGTCCTCCTCGCCAAGCTCAAGGGCGCCTCCGGCGAAGCCGTCGGCCGCCACGAGGCCCCGCGCGGCGAAGTCATGCATTACGTCCGCCTCGCCGCCGGCGTGGAAGAACCCGCCGCCTGGAAGGTCAAGGCCTCCTCCTACTCCAACTACCTGGCCTGGATCCCCATGATGGAAGGCGAGCAGATCGCCGACATCCCCATCATCGCCGCTTCCATCGACCCCTGCATTTCCTGCACCGACCGCGTCGCCCTCCTCAAGGACGGCGACCGGCAAGTGCTCACCAAAGAAGACCTCCACCGCCTCTCGGTGGAAAAGACCCGCCGCATCCAGGCCACCCTTTCGAGGTAGAACCCGCATGAACATCGACACCCTTCTTCTGGCCGCCGGCGGCACCGTCGCCATGGCCGTCTTCGGCATCCTCGCCGGCCTCTGGTACGTCGGCCTCGACCGCGTGCTCGCCGCCCGCATGCAGGCCCGCATCGGCCCCCCCGTCCGCCAGCCGTTCATCGACATGGCCAAGCTCATGTGCAAGGAAAACGTCGTGCCCGCCAACGCCGTCCCCTGGCTGTTCAACGGCGCGCCCCTCGCCGCCCTCGCCTCCTCCATCACCATCCTCCTCTACATCCCCATGGCGTCCTTCGGCTTTCTGCCCGTCCTCGGCGCCTACGGCGACCTCATCCTCATCATGTACCTGCTCATCTTCCCCGCCCTCGCCATGGTCGTCGGCGGCCTCTCCTCCGGCTCCCCCTACGCCACCATCGGCTCCCAGCGCGAAATGGTCACCATGATCGCCTACGAGCTGCCCCTCGGCGCCACCATCGTCGCCTTCGCCTGGAAGCTCGTCCAGTCCGGCATCGCCGACCCCTTCTCGCTCGCCACCCTCTCCGCCACCCCCATCTGGACCCTCGTCGGCCCCGTCGGCTTCATGGGCCTCCTCCTCCTCCTCGCCACCATGGTCCTCGTCGTCCCCGGCGAACTCGGCCGCATCCCCTTCGACTCCCCCGAGGCCGAAACCGAGCTCGCCGGCGGTCTCCTCGTCGAATACTCCGGCCGCAACCTCGCCCTCTTCTATCTCTCCCTCGCCGTCAAGACCATCGTCGTCCTCTCCCTCATCGTCTCCCTCTTCTTCCCCTGGAACCTCTCCGACTTCGTCGCCATCCCCTGCTGCCCGCTCCTCGCCGCCGCCGCCGACGTCGCCTTCTTCCTCTTCAAGCTCCTCGTCGTGCTGTTCTTCTCCGTCACCTTGATCCGGATTTCCGTCGCCCGTTTCCGGATCAACCAGGTCGTCGACGTCTACTGGAAAATCCTGGGCGCCCTCTCCATCGTCGGCCTGATCCTCGTCATGGTCGACGCCTACATCCTGAGGTAACCGCCATGCCCTTTCCGATGGTCCAAGAACTGCTCGGCCAGCTTTTCAAGAAGCCAAACACCAACCCCTTCCCCGCGGCCCAGCTTCCGCCCACGATCACCGGCCTGCTCGAACAGGTCGGCCGCGGCGAAGCCACCCTGAACCCTTCCGTCCCCGTCCCCGCCAAGCTGCGCGGCAAGATGACCTACAACCGCGAAACCTGCATCGGCTGCAACCTCTGCATCCGGGTCTGCCCCGCCCACGCCATCGAAGCGCTCCCCGCCACCAAGAAGGTCCGCATCTTCGTCTCCCAGTGCATCCAATGCGGACAATGCACCGAAATCTGCCCCAAGCAGTGCCTCGCCTTGAGCGAACAGTTCCTCAACGCTTCCCACGATCGCTACGACACCTCCCTCGTCGTCGAGGACTGAGGACTCGCCCCTTTGGACCCCCACGGGCTTGCCCCGTGGGTGAACCAGTTCCACTCACCCCCACTCGCCCCCCCGCCTGCTCTTTTCCCGCCTTCCGCTGGGGCCTCAGCTTGCCGCGCCCACCAGGCGCATCGATAGCCGATCTCATTCGTGTCGTCGTTTTCCCTGCGGCTTTCCCCTCCGCGCAATCCGTGAAATCCGCAGCCAGGCTGTTCCGGCTGTTAGACCGCCCTGCCCCAAACCCCACCCGTCTATCATTCTTCCAGAAAGAGATTTCGCAGTTTGGTTTGGGTCGCCACGTCGATGCCCAATCCCTCGGAGAAATAGGCTTCGATCCCCCCGTACCGCGTTTCCATCTCGTCGAAAGCGGCTTCCAGATATTCCGCCTGCACGCCAAAGATCGCGACCGGGATGTTGCGGCTGCCGCCGCCGGCCACAAAGCGGTCGATCACCGCCGCCTGCTGCGGGAGGACGTAGTCGTTGCTGCGCAAGTAATCCTGCATGACGGTTTCTCTGGGTACGCCGAGCAGCGTGAGCAGTGCGGCGGAAGCCCATCCCGTCCGGTCCTTGCCGCCCGTGCAATGGAAAACCGCCGGCAGGTTTCGGGAATCCGCCAATGAAGTGAAGAGGACTCGATAGGATTCCCTGGCGCTGGGCAGGTGAATGAATTCGCGATAGCCCTCGATGAATTGCGCTTCAATCCGGCCCTCGCCGAGTTCCGCATTGGCCTTCATCGGTTCGACCATCAGGGCATCCAGGTGTGCTGGCGCCGCCGTCGCGGAGTCGGCCAGCACATTCAGATGCGTGCGTTGTGCGCCGGGTGGAATCTGGTCGGGTTTAACCTGGATCTCTGCCGCCGTTCGCAAGTCGTAGACGTTCTTCAGTCCCGCGGGCTCCAGTTGCTTCATCGCCTCGGGGCTCATCGGATAGAATACCCCGGAGCGGTAGACGAGCCCGCGGGCCACCGTCAAGCCGTCCACGGTGACGTAGCCGCCCACGTCGCGAAAGTTGGGTGCCGCCGGTATTCCCAATGCGACTCCCATGCTTTGGCCCGGCTCGAGGTGCGGCAGCGATGCGGCGGACGCCGGAACGACATCCGCCGGCCCCGCCATGACCAGTGTGGCCATCGCCGCGCTGGCGAGGAATGCTTGAATGCTATTCATGGTTTCGTTTCCTTAAAAACCCGCGAGCGCCAACGTATCCATGGTCGTGATGGCGCCCTCCGGCGAGTAGTGGTAGAGCCCGGCGTGCCGTTCGTCACCCTTCGGAGTGATCACCACGAAGGTCATGGTCGCCATCGCGTTCTTGTCGATCCACGTGCCGGAATTCACGTACACCGCCGTCTTCCCGTCGTGCGTTTCCGCGGGGATCATCCGGGGTTCGTGGGAATGGCCGAACACCACGATTCTCGTGTCGGATTCGGGGTTGTGGAAGTACTGCACGGCCGCCTGGTTGTCCGTTTCCGCCGCCGAGGCCGACTTGACGATCGCATCCCGGACCGGAATCTTGACGGCGACCCGGTTGAGGGTCTGCCGTTCGTCCCACGTGTCCTGGATTCCCTTGAACAGATTCACGTCGATGAACCCGCCCGCCTCCGCCTGGCGGGGCATCACGTCGCTCATGGCGTAGGGTTCGGTGAATCCGTCAATGCGGGTCGTGATGATCTTCTCTTCGAAGTCTTCCTTGATGGGCAGCGCCGCCATCACGGAGTCCCAGACCTTCCAGTAGAGATACTCGAGGTTCTGGCTTTCGCCGAGGCTGTTCGGGGTGACCGGCGGCCGGATTTTGCCCGGTTCGGGTTTGCCTTCGACGACGGAGAGCGTCGCGATGCGGGTGAAAAAGTACCCCGGAGGCAGGATCGATCCGGGAGCGATGGATTGGTTCGACAGGGGATCCGGCGCGCAGAAGAAGTTGTAGCGGTGGCCATGCTCGATGGCGATTTCCGGATGGCCGTCCGGCGCATAGGTCCCGAGCCCCCGCTCGTCGCGCGCTTCGGCCATTCCCGGAAAGATGCTCTGGATGCTCTCCGAGGTGATCAGCAGGTCGTGGTTCCCCGGAACGTAGGTCACCCGGATCGCCCCGTCCCGGATGATGTCGTTGAAGGCGGCGACCACGTCCGGATTGTTCGCGGCGACGGCCTGGGCGAACTCAATCTGGCTCTTCCCGGCGTACGTGTCCGTGCCGGCGGGAATGAACCACTCGTCGATGAGGTCGCCCGCGATGACGAGCTCCTTGATGTTCGGAGCGCGCCGGAGCTTCTGGAGAAAGTCCACGAGCGGAGCGCGGTTCTTCTGCGTCTCCGCGTACCGGTCGTCCATGCCCAAATGGAGGTCGCTGATGACGATGATCGCCGAGCGTTCGCCGTCGAGCGCCGGAATGCCGCCCGGATCAAGCGTAAACGAGTAGTTCGACCGCGCGCCGGCGGCCGCGGGGGTAGCCTCCGGCTGGACTCCGGGCGTTTGCTCCTCCGCGAGATCGCCCGCGACGCCAGCGGATGCGGAGCACAGGATGGCCGACAACAGCATAAGGCCCAGGAGGTCGATTTTTTTCATGGTGAGTCCTTCCCTTTCGTGAGTGTGATGGGATCAAATGAAGATGGCTGAAGGTGCCTCTTTCACGGCCCGATGATGGCAAAATTATAGGCGGGCGTCAAGATTGGGGCTGGTTGGGGGGACTGGCGAAGGGGTCATCCAATGAATTCTGGCATCTCCAGGCAGGGGACCATCCCTATTCGTAGGCCCGGCCCCAGAACAGCATGTCGATGCCGAATCGGAACACGCAGGCCGTCTCGTAGTCTTCGTCCCGGTGCCACTCGAGGCCGGGATCCGCCTCCCAGTAGATCCACCGCTTGTACAGCGGCCCGCGGAATCCCAGAATCACGCGGTGGGAATCCACGTTGCCGTCGCCGCCGAAACAAGTATAGCGTACCGCCTGCGCGCGGGCCGCATCCTCCCATCCCGCGTTTTTCCCGCGCAGGTTTTCGTCCAGCAGCGCCGGCACCCGTGCAAACGACACGCTGGCCGCCCAAGTGAGCGTATCGGTTTCCGTGGACCACTTGGCGGACAGGTTTTGCTGGAACAGGCTTTCGTTTCCATCGCCCAGCCAGCGCGCATTCCTCAGCGTGGCCAGCGCCCCGAACCCGTCGTCCGTCTCGTAGAAGATCCGATGCTCGGGACGCAACCCCCATTTCCCGAGCTGCCATTCGCGGGTCCAAATCAACCGCGCAAACGCCTCGGGAGGCCATGAGGCCTGCACGCCGACGTCCGCCGACAGATTGAGAGGCTCGAACCATTTGCGCGCACCGACGTTGATGCCTGACTCGTCTTGATCGGACACCGCGCGTTCCGGCAAGTCGTTGGCCCGGGCCGTCTCCACAAACACGCGCAGCCGCCGCTTCAGGTTCGGCAGCTCGACGTCCATCTCCACGTTCGGCGTCGCTTCGAACTCGAAGTCCCGGTACTTGCGGACCGTGCCATACAGCCCCAGCCGAACCTGCGCCTGGGGCGGAACAATCGGCGCATCTGAATCGTCGGCGAAATAGGCGTCCGTGGCCCGCAGCGGTTCGGAAATCCGCCGCTGGACGTTCGGATGCAGATAGTCCATGCGCGCTCCCCAAGTGTCGAATCGCTCCGGTTTGGGATCCACGGCCAACACCCCCGTTCCCTCGCCCAGGGAAATCGCGCTCGTCGTTTCCGGCAGTTCCGGCCTGGGCCGCGGATAATCGTCTTCCCGCAGGTCAAAAAGAAAAAAGCCGGCGAAGAAATCGCCGATTTCCAACGGCTCCACGCCCGCCTCCGCGCCCACGAACAGCACCTGCATGCCCACGGTGATCTCGGCCGGGCCATATTCCGGCCCGTGCCGCGTGTCGTCCGTCGCGTCCACGCCGGCAATCGTGACGCCGCGAAGGGATTCCATCCCCACCGGCAGCCGCAGGCGATGCGCCCCGCGCGGTCCAGGCAGCCCGACGTAGATCGAGTCGTATTGTCCGATGTAAAACGCGCCATAGTCGGTCATGCGGACGTTCGCCGCCAGCCCCGGACCGACGCGAAGCCTCAGGCGGAAAATGTCCAGCAGGTCCATGACCCGGTTCGGCGCATACCACAGCAAGCGCGTGCCCAAGGGCCGCCGCGCGACGGGATCCGCCCCGGTCATCTCCGCGGGCGGGCTTGGGGATTGTCCGCTTGCAACCAAGGGGACCAGCGCCAATAGAATCGCCATGGATTTCCTCATGGCCATTCCGGATTCTTCCATTTGGCCACGAACTCCGCTGCCCTCAAGCGTGTCTCCTTCATCGTTGGCCGCATCATGCCAGATCCACGCCCCTCCGGTCATCGATTAATCCCGCCCCGCCCCCATCGTTTATGATTCCTGCATTTTCGCATCCCCATGCATCCCTTGCGGACCGTTCACCGCGATCTGTCCCAAGCAATGTCTCGCCCTCTCCGATAAGTTCCTCAACGCCTCCCGCGACCGCTGCGATGAGTCCCTCGTCGTCGACCAGTACCCCCCCCCCCCCCCCCCCCCCCCCCCCCCCC
>SABN01000123.1 GCA_009928955.1 Opitutia bacterium
TGGAAAAGGAGCGGCGGCATCCTGCCGCTGGGATGGGAAAGGGCGGCTGGAAGCCGCCCGTCCCGTTGGGGTGGAAAAGGAGCGGCGGCATCCTGCCGCCGTCCAGGTTCAGTTTGTCGTGCGCCAGGCAATGTCGGCGTCTTTGGTTTTTTTCCCACCATCGTCCTTGAGGTTTTCGCCGAGGCTGTAGAGGACGAAGCCGTCGCCTTCGGTGCGATAGACGAGGGGGTGGCCGGTGAAGGGGTCGAGGGGGACTTCGGACAGGAACTGCGGATCGATTTCGGCGAGGGCGGCGGGGTAGGCGCCGTGGGCGAGTTTGTGGCGGAGGAGGGCGAGGCCGGTGCGGGAGACGCGGAGCAGGGCGTGCGATTGGGTGATGCGGGGTACATTCAAGGTGGGCATGACGAAGCGCGAGATCGTGGCATACCAAGGGAATTTTTCTTCCCGATGCGAGCGGGGGGGGGGCTGGATTTCCCAGAAGGGGCGTTGGGCGTCGGCGGCGAAGCGGGCATAGGTGCGCAGAGAAAAGGCGTGGTCCAGTTGCAGGGAGGGGCGATAGCCCAGCAGGCGCAACCCGTGCGCGGTCCAGAATCCATATCCGGGGCCGAGGAGGTCTTTGACGCCTCCCGAGGCGATGCGGGCATAGAGCCATTCGCCATAGAGCAAGCGTTCGCCGTCCAGTGCGCGGACGAAAGGAGCCACGGGATCCACGCCGTCAAGGAGAGCGGAGAGGCGGGCGGCGGTTTCGTCGTCGGGGGGGGCGATGGTGCACAGGGCGGGAAGGGGGTCCAGGGCCATGTTGTATTGGGCGTTGCGGACGAGGGCGCTGATCAGGATGGGCTCGTCGCGGAGGGCGTCGGCCATGCGCAGGGCGGTTTCGAGGGTGGAGTGGGCCTGTTGGGGTTCGCCGCGGCGGGCGTGGAGGAGGGCTTTGGCGTTCAAGATGCGGCCCAGATTCAGCATGTCGTTGATGTGGGGAACGCGGAGCGAGGAGCCCAGATCGTATTGCAGGTTGAAGTTGCATTGGGTGCGGGTGGTGGCTTGTTCGACGAGTTCCAGCGCCTGGGAAATGGTTGGATTGGCGAGGGAGTTTTCGAAGGCGAGGCGGAAAGCGTCCGAGTCGGGGTGGGCGGCGTATTCTTTTGCAGCGTCGGTCACGAAAAGCACCAGCGATTTGTTGCCGATGGATTCGGATTTGAGGAGGGCGAAGGCGCTCTTGTAGAGGAGGGCGGCGTTGTCGGGGCGGAGGACGTCGGGGGGGATGATTTCCTTGGCGGACATGGGGCGTCCGGCGGCGCGGAGTTCTTCGCGGGCGTGGCGGAGGGCGCGGCCGGAAGCGACGAGAAGGACGGCATGGAGGAGGAGGAGGGCGACGAAGAGGGCGGCGGCGGATTTCAGCAGGCGCGAGGCGAAGGGTTTCATGTCGGGATTCCTTGTTCCGGGTTGGAGGGGATTAGTTGGAGCTGCGCCAGACGAGGTCGAAGGCCTTGGATTCGCGGGTTTCGGGGGATTCAGGCGTGCCGCCGTCGTCCTTTAGATTTTGGCCGAGGCTGTAGAGGAGGAAGCCGTCGGCTTCGGGGCGGTAGACGAGGGGTTGGCCGGTGAAGGGATCGGGGGGGATTTCGGCGAGGAAGGTTGAATCAATTTCGGCCAAGGAGGGGGGATAGGAGCCGAGGGCGGCCTTGTGGCGGAGGAGGGCGAGGCCGACGCGGGCGACGTCGATCTGGGCTTGCAGGGTGGCCGTGGTGGTGCGGACGCCGTAGAAGGCGGGGGCGAAGGAATGCAGGATGCCGCCATACCAGCGTTGGGACATGGATTTTTCGGGCTGGGGGACGGGGGGGATTTCCCAGAAGGGGCGGGAGAGGTTGTCGGTGCATTGTTTCAGGGTGCGCAGATAAGCGGCATGTTCGGCTTGCCGGGCGGGGCGGCAGGAGAGAAGCCAGGCGAGATGGCGGGGTTCGAGGTTGGGGCCGCCGGCGTCGATCGCGGCTTGGACGAGGCGCTGGGCGTTGTTTTCGTCGAACAGCCATTCGCCCATGTTGAGGCGTTCGCCATCCATGGCGAGGACAATGGGGGCGACGTCGCGGGCGTTGAGCAGCCAGCCGTCGAGCCGGGCGGCGGTTTCATCGTCGGGGGGGACCCGGTCGACGTGGGCGACGATTGCGGAGGCGGTGGACTTGAGCAGCGACAGGCGGACGAGGGCGCTGATGAGAACGGGTTCTTCGCGGAGGGCGTCGGCCATGAGAAACGAGGTTTCGATGCCGCGCCAGAATTCCCGGGCGTTTCCGCGGCGGGCATCGAGCAGCGACTGGGCGGCCTGGAAGCGGCGGGCCCTGAGCATGCCGTTGACGTGCGGGACGAGCATCATGGCGCCTTGTTCGTAGGGCAGGTCGAAGTTGCAGCGGGGGCGGGCGGTGGCTTTGTCGATCAACTGCATGGCGCGGACGACGCCGGGGTCGGCCAGCAGGCGTTCGAGCGCGGCCAGCTTGGCGTCCGAGTCGGGATCTTGTTCGCAGGCGGAGACGGCCTTGGAGAACGAGAAGGAAGCGGAGAATGGTTCGTTGCCGACGGCGAGGGAATTGAGCAGGGCGAAAGCGCTTTCGTAGAGGGGGGCGGCGTTTTCGGCGACGGGTATTTCCTTTGGGATGACGTCTTTTGGGGTCATGGGGCGGCCGGCGCGGCGGAGGTCTTCGCGGGCGTTGCGGAGGAGGAGGCCGGAGGCGACGAGGAGGGCGGCGTGAAGCAGGATGGCGGCGACGAGGAGGGCGGAGACGATTTTGGCGAGGCGGATGGCGATGAGTTTCATGGAGGGGGGAGTTCCTTGTTTAGCAGCAAGACGCGGCTCGGGGCGAAAAATGTCTAAATTGGCGGGTTTGGCCGTTTGGGGCGGGAGCGGGGGGGGGCGTGGGGCAGGCATCCACGAGGTTGCGCATTTGGGTGTGGCGCGACTGGAGGGCGGCGGATATGGCTGCGGGGCTGGCGGCGTTGCCGGTTGTCATGAAGCGGGGGACGGGGAGAAGGGCGAGATCCGCGTCTTGCGGCTGGTGTTTCTGGGCGGGTTGGGCGGCAGCGAAGGCGGAGGGGGCGGCGAGCCGATGGTTTGCCCAGTTGCCGGCGGCGAGGAGGACGAGGGAGGCGGCGATGGCTTGGATTGGGCGGCGGAGAGAAGTCCAGGCGGAAACGGGGGCCGGGGCGTTCCACTCTGTGCGGGAGGCGGCGAGGACCCGGGTGCGTAGCTCGGCGGAGGGGGGTGGCAGGCGGAATTGCTGGAGAACTTGTTCGGGGGTGGGATTCATGGCGAACCTTCCTTCAGGCGTTGGCGGAGTTTTTCGAGGCCGTAGCGGTAGCGGCTGGCGGCGGTGTTGAGGGAAATGCGGAGAGAGCGGGCGATTTCGTCGAAGGTCATTTCCTCGTAAATCTTCAGGACGACGACTTCGCGTTGTTTTTCGGGCAGGGCGGCGAGGAGGCGGGCGGCGGCGGCGGCTTCTTCGGGGGCGGGCAGATCGGCGGGCGTGGCGGGGATCAGGCCGAACGACTGCGGATCAACGGAGATTTCGCGGCGTCCACGCTGGCGGGCGAGGGTGTAGGCCTCGTTGCGGGTCATGGTGAAGAGGTAGGCCTTGAGGGAGCGGGCGGCGGCGAGGCGGGCGCGGTTGCGGGCGATCTTGACGAAGACGTTTTGCATGGTTTCCTCGGCATCGTGGCGGGAGCAGAGGAGGGCGGTGGCGAAGGCGAGGAGGCGGGGGGAATAAGCATCCCAGATCCAATCCAGGGCGATGGAATCGCTGCGGGCGAGCGCGTCGCGGATGGGCTTGTCGCTGTCTTGTTCTGGCTGCACCGGGAAGGGGTTCCTGAGGGCAAGACTGACGGACGGTGGATTTTTGTCTATTTCTTTTTGGGGAGGGGCGGCTGGAAGCCGCCCGTCCCGTCGGTTCGGGGGATCGGAAAGGGGGGCGGCGGCATCCTGCCGCTGGGATGGGAAAGGGCGGCTGGAAGCCGCCCGTCCCGTTGGGGCGGAACGGGAGCGGCGGCATCCTGCCGCTGGGATGGGAAAGGGCGGCTGGAAGCCGCCCGTCCTGTCGGTTCGGGGGATCGGAACGGGAGCGGCGGCATCCTGCCGCTGGGATGGGAAAGGGCGGCTGGAAGCCGCCCGTCCCGTCAGTTCGGGGGATCGGAAAGGGGGGCGGCGGCATCTTGCCGCTGGGATGGGAAAGGGCGGCTGGAAGCCGCCCGTCCCGTTGGGGCGGAACGGGAGCGGCGGCATCCTGCCGCCGTCTTGAAAAGCCTTTACGGCATTTCAGCCAACAGGGACGGGTTCCGTTGCCAGATGCGGAATTGTCCTTCAGATAGGCGGGCTTTGACGGGATTGGCCAAAATGTATTCCCGGGTTTTCCACCCATGTTCGGGACTGCGGATCATGCGGTCCCAGTAATCCTTCATCCAAACGGGGCCGGTGTGTTGACGCGCTTCGTTCAAGCGGTTGGCCGTATAACTTTTCCACGAATGCACGACTTGTTCCAGAGTGAAGCCGGCGACCAGTTGAAACAGGATATGCACATGGGTGGGCATGATGGCCAAGGCTTCCAGGCGGAATCTGGCGCCGTCAAAATGCAGCAGGGCGTCAAACATGATTTGCGACAGGTTTGGATGTTGCAGCAGGCAGGAGCCCATGCCGGCATCCAACCAATCGTGGAGACGGTCGGAGAACAGGCGGTGATATTCGTCCTCATCGGATTGTGCCCACGGCTCGGGATGATGGGCCAGCCAGACGGTTCGTTCGCAAACGAGTTGGCGATGGGCCTCGACGGGTAGGGCATCGCCCAAGTGCCAAGTCACGAATTGGAGGCGACTTTCCTGCTGCCAGTGGGGGAGTCGGTTGAGGTGGCGGGTTATTTCGCGCCGAGGATCGAAGAAGGGCGAAGGACTTGGTTCCATGACGGATTGGTAGCGGGTGCGGACGAGAGGAATCAAGAGAAAAGAAGTGGGGGGGCGGCTGGAAGCCGCCCGTCCTGTTGGATCGGGGGGGATAGGGAAAGGAGCGGCGGCATCTTGCCGCTGGGATGGGAAGGGGCGGCTGGAAGCCGCCCGTCCCGTTGGATCTGGGGATCGGAAAGGAGAGCGGCGGCATCTTGCCGCTGGGATGGGAAGGGGCGGCTGGAAGCCGCCCGTCCTGTTGGATCTGGGGATCGGAAAGGGGAGCGGCGGCATCTTGCCGCTGGGATGGGAGGGGGCGGCTGGAAGCCGCCCGTCCTGTTGGATCGGTTTGGTCAGGCGTAGTGGGCGGCGATCCACTTCTGGTAGTCGCCGGAGCGGACTTGGGCGCACCATTCGAAGTGGGCGAGGTACCAGGCGACGGTGCGGTCGAAGCCGGTGGCCCAGGTTTCGGCGGGGCGCCAGCCGAGATCGCGCTCGATCTTGGAGCAGTCGATGGCGTAGCGGCGGTCGTGGCCGGGGCGGTCCTTGACGAAGGTGATGAGGGAACGGCGGGGCTTTCCGCCGGCGAGGGGCGGGGCCTGGACGTCGACGAGGTCGCAGATTTTCTCGACGACGCGGAGGTTGGGAAGTTCGTTGCGGCCGCCGACGTTGTAGGTGGAGCCGAAGGCGGCTTCTTGCATGACGCGCCAGATGGCGGAGCAGTGGTCGGTGACGAAGAGCCAGTCGCGGACGTTGAGACCGTCGCCGTAGACGGGGAGGGGCTTGCCTTCGAGGGCATTGAGGATCATGAGGGGGACGAGCTTTTCGGGGAACTGGAAGGGGCCGTAGTTGTTGGAGCAGTTGGAGAGGGTGGTGGGGAGTTTATAGGTCTCGTGGTAGGCGCGGACGAGGTGGTCGGAGGAGGCCTTGGAGGCGGAGTAGGGGGAGTTGGGGGCGTAGGGGGTGTCTTCGGTGAAGAAGCCTTTGTCGCCGAGGGAGCCGAAGACTTCGTCGGTGGAGACGTGGTGGAAGAGCTTGATTTGGGAGGCGTGTTCGCGGGCGGCCTGGAGGAGGGTGTAGGTGCCGAGGATGTTGGTGCGGACGAATTCGTCGGGGCGGACGATGGAGCGGTCGACGTGGCTTTCGGCGGCGAAGTGGGCGATGGCGTCGATGTCGTATTTTTCGAGGGTCTCCTTCATCTTGGCGGCATCGCAGATGTCGGCCTTGACGAAGACGTAGCGGTCGCCCACGCGCTCGGCGAGATCGAGCAGGCTGAGGGGATTGCCGGCGTAGGTGAGGGCGTCGACGTTGACGATGCGGGCGGGGCCGTCGGGCTGGTCGAAGAGCCAGCGGATGAAGTTGACGCCGATGAAGCCGGCGCCGCCGGTGACCATGAGGTTGCGGAAGGGACGGGGCATGGGGGTCAGCTCCGGACTTCGGCGAGGAGGGCGTCGCGGTAGCGGGAGACGTATTCGCCGAGGTCTTCGCGCCAATCCTTCATCTGGTTGAGGCCGGCCTTCTTGAGGTTGGCGTTTTCGAGGATGGAGTTGGCGGGGCGGACGGTGGGGGTGGGGTAGTCGGCGGTGGTGCAGGGGCGGACTTCGCAGTCGAGCTTCATGAAGGAGATGAACTCCTTGGCGAAGTCGAACCAGGAGCAGTGGCCTTCGCCGGAGGCGTGGAAGAGGCCGGCGGCGTCGGCTTCGGCGACGGCGAGGATCTGGTGGGCGAGGCGGCGGGACCAGGTGGGGGTGCCGAACTGGTCGGAGACGACGCGGAGGCCTTTGCGGGGGTCGGTGACGGCGCGGCGGAGGATGGTCTTGAGGAAGTTGTAGCCGTGGGAGCCGTAGAGCCAGGCGGTGCGGAGGATGGCGTGGCGGGGATCCTTTTCGAGGATCTCGCGTTCGCCGGCGAGCTTGCTTTTGCCGTAGACGCTGGTGGGGTTGGGGGTGTCGGTTTCGAGGTAGGGCTGGGGGACGGGGCGGAGGCCGTCGAAGACGTAGTCGGTGGAGACGTGGACGAGGAAGATGCCGTAGGCCTTGGCGCGGGAGGCGAGGAGGGCCGGGCCGTCGCGGTTGACGTGCCAGGATTTGGCGACATCGGTTTCGGCGCGGTCGACGGCGGTGTAGGCGGCGCAGTTGACGAGGACGTCGGGCTTCCAGAGGTTGAGGATGCCGTCGACGCTGTCGGAGTCGGTGATGTCGAGGTTGGGGAGGTCGAGGGCGAGGACTTCGTGCTTGGGGGAGAAGACTTCGCGGCAATCCCAGCCGAGCTGGCCCTGAGCGCCGGTGACGAGCATTTTCATGGGGAGTTCCTTCGTGGTTTCAGGTTGCAGGTTGAAAGATTCAAGATGAAGCGGTGCGCCAGCGGGCGAGGCATTCGGCGAGGCGCGGATCCAAAACGGTTTTGGCCTGGTTGAGGATGTAGAGATGGATGCCGGGGGCGCCGTGGGCGATCAGGCCGTCGATCTGGGCGACGAGCCAGTCGATGCCGGCGGCGCGAGCAGCCTCGGGCGAGTCGGCCTGGAGGGTGGCGCGGAGG
>SABN01000272.1 GCA_009928955.1 Opitutia bacterium
CCAGAGCCGCGCGCAACGCGAGATAACCCTTTGCTTTCATATAGATCTCTCTTTTTACTTTTCATAACACAATGAAACATTTACATCGTTAGCTTCAGTTATTCACATTGGCGCAACTTTGTCAAGAAGGTTTGCAAAATATTTTTAAAGGGGCATTCCGGCCCGCTGACACCCGACTGTATCTCGCCGCATTCCCCGCTGCAGTCCCTGACACTTGACGCCTTTATAAATCGCGCAGGCGGAACACGAGGGTCAGGCGGGCGGCCGATTCCACCGGGTGGCCGCCGCGCGTCGCGGGATTGAAACGCGCCTGCGCCGCCGCGCGTTCGGCGGACCGGTCCAGTTCCGCGAAGCCGCTGGAGCGGACCAGCGTCACGCCTGAGGCGCGGCCGTCCGCCGCCACCTTCACATCCAGCACCACGGTGCCCTCCTCGCCCCGCCTTCGCGCGCCGAGCGGATAGACCGGGCGGATCGGCCGGTCCAGCGAGGGCCATGCGTCAACATGACCTGCCGCGCCGCCGTCTCCCGCCGCCTCGGAAGATTCCACAGAAGGCCCGGGAGTTGGCGGCGCCGGCTCGGCGGGCGCCGGCGGCGCAGCAGGCGGCCGCGGCGGGACAGGCGCGGGCGGCGGAGGCCTGGGCGCGGGCGGCGGGTCCGGGACGGGCGCAGGTTGTGGCTCGGGGTCCGGCTCGGGCGGCGGCAGCGGCAGGTCGGGCAGCACGTCGGCAAAATCCTGCTTCTCGGGCATCTGCTGCGGCGGCTCTGGCTCGGGTTCGGGCATGGCGAGGGGCGGCGCTTCCGGCTGCGCCGGCGCGGCAACCGCCCCGGGCGCGGCGGGCTCTGCCTCGGAAAGGGTCAGTTGAACCGAGGCGATCAGCAGCTCGGGCACGGTGTCGGCCGTCTCGTCGGGTGGCCGGTTCGCGGCGACGCCCAACAGCAGCAGCCCCGCGAGGTGCACAGCGGCCGAGAGCGTGAAGCAGACAAGATGGTCGTTCAATCGCACAGCATGCGTCCTGTCCGGCGAGAGCGGTCAGCGCGGCGCGGGGGCTTCCCCGCTCACCTGGAACGCCACCTGCTCCACGCCGCCGTTTTTAAGTTTGCCGAGCAGTTCGATGCCGGTGCCGAGCGCCGCGGCGCGGTCGGCGCTGATCAGCACCGGGACGGGGTTCTCACGCCAGCGCGTGACCGTGGCAAGCACCAGCTCGTTGAGCGCCATCGGCTCTTTGTTCAAGGCCAGCGCGTTGTCGGCCGACACCGTGATGACAAGCCTCTCGCCCTTGAGCAGGGTGCCGCGCGCCGACGGCAGATCCACCTTGAGGCCGCGGTGCACGGACATCGAGAAGACCGCGTAAACGAAGACCACGAGAATCAGGAACATGACATCCATCA
>SABN01000273.1 GCA_009928955.1 Opitutia bacterium
ATCCGGCCCTGGGCCGGCCCACGGTCTCCGTCGGCACCATTCGCGGCGGCACCGGCACCAACGTCGTGCCCGACCGCTGCGAAATCCAGGTGGACCGCCGCCTGATGCCCGGCGAGATCGCCGCGCAAGTGCTCGACGATTTGCGCGCGCGGTTAACCGCGATTCCCGGCGGCGTGGAAATCGGCCTGCTGAAAGAAGGCCTGCCGTTCCGGACCGATCCGGAGGCCCCGCTGGTGCGGAGTTTCTGCGCGGCCTTGGAAGCCGCCGGCGTGCCGCCGGTGTGGGAAGGGGCGGCCTGGTGCAGCGATGCCGGCCCGCTGGCGGCCGCTTGCGGCGAAACCCTCGTCTGGGGCCCCGGCTCCATCGCCCAGGCCCACACCACCGACGAATACGTCGAAGCCGCCGCGCTCGAAACCGGCGCCGCCGTCCTCCGCCGCTTCCTTCTCGCCGCCGCGCAGGGGTAGGGGGGCGATGCGCGGCGGGTTGAGCCAACCCGCCCTACCTTCGGATCAATTGGCGGACGGAAATCCGAACCGTCCGGGCTGTTTGGTCTCAGGGTAGGGCAGCCTCGCTGAGGGCGCCGGGCTGTTCGGATCGGTTGTAACCGGCCGCGCTTGCCCGCAGAAGCCTTGGCGAAGGCGGGCCGAGGCCGCCCTTCTATTCATGGCCGCCCCCGACGGAGCCGGCTACAGATGATCGGCGCCGGCCGGACATCCGGAGCAAGTGCACGAAATGGGAACCCCCGACCTGCGCGCCCTCTGGATCGTTCGCCATTACGGGCCTCTGGCCCGTGTCTAGCGGAACCGCCGGATGCGGACCCGCACGTCCGGTGGTGTGGGACCCGTGGCTGATTGAGCAACCCTCAGTCAGTCACGGGGACCCGATTCGCCTTGTTTTCATTCCCAATAGATTGCCCATGCATTGAAGACCAGTAGAATAATGGTGCCGCCAATCACAGCGAGAGTAGATAGAATCGCTATCATCCATTTCCGGTGCCTTATACCAAGGCGCAGATTGAGTGTAGATGTGCCGATTGCGACAGTGACTAAAATGGGGAGAAGGCGTTCTGATATCTTGTTGCTTGGCAGTAGCTTTGAGTAAAGGTCGGAGGCTACATCCGACCCGAAGACAACAAGCAACAGGGAGCCTAGGAACAGTATTTCAACTACGGGCCATGCAGGCTTTAATCCTGCATTAACTCCGCGGTAGGCCAGAATAAGGCCAGCAATAATTGGCAGTATTGTCGCAGTCAAGAAGGCGGCGGCGGCTATGATGTTGTCGGTTGTTGAGGGGGAATAGCCGCGGACATTGTGATAGGCCGCCGCCCACACCAATAATCCAAATATCGCGATGCCGATTAGCAGCATGGTTAGGAGGAATATCCATCTT
>SABN01000124.1 GCA_009928955.1 Opitutia bacterium
ATGGTAGAGGCAGAGGGGCTCGAACCCACGACCCACTGATTAAGAGTCCCTAGCCCGTTTGCGAAATATCGGCCTTTATGCGTTTATTCTTGTCGAGGCATTAAAAAGGCATTACTTTCCCATTCCAGACGATAGGAAACGGAAAGGCCCGAAAAGTGAGATTATCCATAGCGGACTTGCACGCGAAAGCAAAGGCGAAAACCGCCAAGGCGGAAACCTTGGGGAAAAAGGGCGTGTTCCGGGTGCGGATACGGATGCGGCCACTTGCGGGCGGGGGCGCGGCATGGCGGGCGTGCTGGTATGAGGCCCGGCCGGGCGGGGGATATACGCAAAAGGCGCGGCAGTTTGCCACGCGGAAGGATTTGCATGACTGGTTTGACGGGGAAGAGGAAAAGCACAAGGCCGATGCGAAATTGTTGCGCCGGGCCGATAGCCGGGGGGATTCGGTTGTAGCCCTTGCCAATCTCTCGCCCGCCGAACGTGCGGCGATGGGGCAGGCCGTGGAAGCCTTCCGCAAGGCAGGGGACACGGCCAAAGTCCTAACCCATTTTGCGCGGGCTGCCGACATCCTGCGGGAAGCCGGGGGGCATCCTGCCGCGATTGTGGACGCGGCGCGGTTCTATGCGTCAACCCACTTGCACGGCGCAAAGCGGACGGTTGCCGAGATCGTTGCCGAGCATCTAAAGGCCGTGGGCGAGCGCCGCCGCCCGGCCACGCTGGCGGATCGGCGGCGAAACCTTGCGCCGCTTGTGACGGAATACGGGGCGGAGCTTGTGGCGGGCTTCACTACGGCGCGGGCGGAAGACTGGATATTTGCCGCGAACACGCTTTCCATGCAGGCCGCCCGCCGTCGCGCCCTTCATGCCGTGTTTTCCTATGCCGAGCGGCGCGGATACTGCGAACGCAACCCGGTTGCCAAAGCGGAAAAGATTGAGCCCCCCGCGCGCGGGGAAGTCGCCATATTGAGCCCGCAAGAGGCGGCCGCCGTCTTGTCGAAAGCGGAGGAAATCGCGCCCGCCCTTGTGCCTTACTTGGCAATCGGCCTTTTCGCCGGGTTGCGCCCGATGAACGAACTTGCCGGGCTGGACTGGAAAGACGTTGACCTTGCGGGCGGGACGCTTTCCGTTTCGCGCGCGTCTTCCAAGACGGCGCGGGCGCGCCTTGTCCCCATCTCGCCCAACTTGGCGGCATGGCTGGATGCCGTTCCCAAGTCCCGGCGCAAGGGGCGCATTTTCTATTCCCGCCGCGCCTTGCGCGACGTGCTGGACAAGGCCCGCGCGGAAAAGGGCAAGAGCAAGCGGCGCGTCAAGTGGGGGCAAGACATCATGCGGCACACGCGCACAAGCTACCGCCTGGCCCAAACGAAAGACGCGGCGCTTGTGGCAATGGAGGGCGGGCACACTCCCGAGATTATGAAACTCCATTATGCAAACCAGACCGTGCCGGATGCCGATGTGAAGGCGTTTTGGGGCATCATGCCGAAACGCACGGCGCGGGGATAAGGCCGTGGCGTTTCTACACAAAGACGCGCGGGGGTATTTCTACATTTGCGAAAGCAAGCGCACGGGCGGGCGAGTTGTGCGGAAGAAACTGGCCTATCTCGGGCGCATGATAGTGCCGGATGTTATGGATTCTTTACCCATAGTCCGCAACGGGGAATATAGGAGACTTACCAATTTGCGTTCGTCGGTTGTGCGTGGGGAAGTAAAGCCGACATTGGAGCTTGCGCGTATATATTGCCGCGTTGTTTCTGATATTCCGGCAACGTATACGCGGGATTCCAAAATCGTTGAACGCGCCGCGCGGGGAATGAAAATCATGCAACGGTGCGGCAAGGCGGCGGATAAGTAGAAACCGCCGCGCTTGCCCGCGCCGCTGTTTCCGTTGTGCTGGGTTGTCTCATGGCGCGCGGCCTATGCGATTAAGGCCAGATCAAAAGCATCCTCAATGGAAATCCTGAAGACCTGCTTTATTTCCGCGCGAGTTAAACGGCGGTATGCGCCGTTTTTTTGAATCAATGCGGCGGCCCGTCTATGGTCGCGCGCTCGAAATAGCAGGACAACCCCGCTATTTATATCCAGCACGCAATGATTTTGCAGGCGCGTTATGTATTCACGCGCGGCGGTGGCGGCCGTTTCCGTATTATGTTTTGCCTTCACTTGTTTCCTTTCGTGTTGTGGCCTTGTGGCCGGGCGCATACTGCCAGCACGCCCGGATCGGCGCAAGTGACCTAGCGGCCCGTTGACTTTGGACAGCCGAAACTTTCCGGGTGCGGGGCTACCGTACCCCGACCCGCGACTTGCGGGGAAAACGGCAGGGGCGATGTCGATTTTCAACTTGTCGGGTGAAAGAGACACACGATTTTTTCCCAACTCAAAAAGGGACGCGCCGCGAGAGGGGGAGGGCGAACGCCTTGAGGGCGAGAGCCTTGGGCTTGGGGTGGGGAGGTGAGCTAACAAGCGTAGTGCCCAAACCACTTGAACGGCAGGCCGTAGGCAGCAACCAACAAAACCAAAGAAAGGGGTTGCGCCTATGACATCGAAACTGAAAGACAAAATGGCCCGCTTGGGCGTTTCGCAAGCCGAACTTGCGCGCCGGACGGGGATAGATACGTACCGCGTTTCTCGCTATGTAAATCGGTGCGCGAACCCGAACCCGCAGACCTTGGCGAAATTCGCAGCCGCCTTGGGATGTGAGCCCGCCGAACTGCAAGAGCAACCCGCTGCCGATGTGCCGCACTCGGGGAAGGCGGTGGCCCGTGACTAGTCTCGCCGTGCCCCCCGTCAAGATGCCGCCAGCCCCGCGCCGTCTTTCGCCCGCCGCCGCTTCCGCGTTCTACGGTATATCAAAAACCGCGCTCAAAAGGGCGTGGCAGGATCGGCGCTTGCCCTACTACCGCGTAGGCCACCGGACAATCCTACTGGATGCCGCCGATGTGGAAACCTTTTTGAACCGCTGCCGCGTTGACGCGCTGCATGGGTAAGGGGGCGAAAATGAAAAAGCGAAAACCCTTTTCCCGCGCGTCCGTTGTCAAAGAGGCTTCCGCCGCCTTGGAAGCCGTCGCCCCGATGACCGTGCGCCAAGTTTATTACCGTCTTGTCACGGCGGGCGTTGTCCCCAACACCCGGAGCGCCTACCAATTCACAAGCCGCGCGCTTGTGGAGGCCCGGCGCACGGGGAAAATTCCGTGGAACAAAATCGAAGATCGTTTGCGGATGCCGCGCACCCCTGCGATGTGGGCTGATTTGTCGGACTACGTTTCCGACACCATTTTCTGCTATCGGCGGGATGTGTGGCAGACCCAGCCGCGACTTGTTGAAGCGTGGTTGGAGAAGGATGCGCTCTCGGGGATCTTCGAGGATGTGCTGGCGCGCTACGGTGTCACCCTGAATGTCGGGCGCGGGTTTGATGGATGGGCGAGCATCTACAACGCGGCGATGCGCTACAAAGCGAGCGGAAAACCCGTTTCGATTTTGTACTTCGGGGACTTTGACCCGAGCGGGGAAGATATGGCGCGCTCCCTTGCCGAGCGGTTGGGGAGTCTTGGGGCCGTGCCCGAACTCGTTAAGTGCGCCTTATCGCGGGCGGATATTGACCGCTATCGGTTGCCGCCGATGATGGCGAAAAAATCGGACACGCGCGCCGCCGCCTTCATTGAAAAACACGGCGATGTTTCCGTGGAGCTGGATGCGCTGCCAACGGACGTTTTGCGCGCCCGCCTTGTGGCGGAAGTCGAGGCCCGGATGGATATGACCGCGCTTGCCGAGTGCCGCAAGCTGGAAGAAGCCGAGCGGCGCGAACTCATGCGGAAGCTGGGGGAGGCGGAATGAACACGGAAACATTTGCCGCCGTGCCGTCCGAACGCGCTTTGATTGGCGCGCTACTCACAGACCCCGCCGCCGTGCTGCCGTTGTGCGATGCTGCCGGGCTTTCGGCGAAATCCTTCACAGACCCGGACGCACGGGCCGCGTTTGCCGCCGTGGCCGCGCTGCAAGCGGAGGGAAACCCGGTTGACCTTGCCGCCGTCGCGCAAGAGATGGCCGGGGATGCCGCCAGCCTTGAAACGCTCGCCCGCTTCATGGATGTTTCTTTGACCGTCGCCCATGCCGAGTACCACGCCCGGAAAGTGCGGGAGAGCGAGAGCAAGGCAAAGCTGGCCGCCGCCCTACGGGACACCCTGCAAGACTTGCAGACGGGTGGATCGGCCGCCGATGCCGTCGCCAAGGCGCAAGCGGCAGGCGAGGCCGTAGAAGCCCACGGCATGGGAGGGCCGCGCATTGTGTCCGCTGCCGACTTTGCCGCCGTCAACCGGCCCGAGCCCCCGGAGGTGATTCGCGGCGTTTTGCGCGCCAAGCAAACCGCGATGCTATCGGCGGCAAGCAAGGTTGGCAAAACGTGGGCGATGCTGGCGGCAGGTTTCGCCGTGTCTTCCGGTGCGCGCTGGTTTGGATGGCAAACCACGCCGGGCCGGGTGCTGTACATCAATGGCGAGTTGCCCGAATACGACCTTGAACAGCGGTTGCGAACACTTGCGGAGGCTATGGGCTTGCCGGGTGTTCCCAGTGGGCTTGACGTGTGGCATTTGCGCGGCCACCCCATGAGCCTTGACGGTTTGATTCCTTCCGTCTTGTATCGTCAACGCCAGATCGGCACGCCCTACGCGCTGATAATCCCGGACCCTCTCTACAAGTTCAATCAGGGGCGCGATGAGATAGACAACACCGCCCAAGCGGCCACGGTGGAAGATTTGGGAAGGCTTGCCGAGCGGAGCGGAGCGGCGGTCCTAGTATGCCACCATTTTTCCAAGGGAAACCAATCCGCGAAAGACCACTTGGACAGAGCATCCGGCGCGGGGACGCTGGGCGGGCGCGGACCGGATACCGCCTTGACCCTGACGGCGCACGATGAGCCGGATTGCTACACCCTTGAAGTCACTTGCCGGAGCTTTGCCAAGCCTGCAAAGGCCGTTGCGCGCTGGGAGTATCCGCTTTGGCGCATAGACGACAGCCTTGACCCGGAGAAGCTAAAGCAGCCGAGCAAGGGCCGCGCGTCAAAGTACACGCCAGAGAAGATCGTTGACCTATTGCCGGACGGCGAGACAACGCATGGGGATTGGTTAAAGGCCGCCAAGGCCGCCACGGGTATCAGCAAAACGCGCTTCAATGAAGTTGTGAGTCTCGCCAAAGCCCGGCAACTTGTCTTTTACTGTTTCGGGAAGTACACGCGCACGGGTGGCGAGACACCATGAACGGGCAAAAAGTTGGTCCTGTCCCGCCTATAGGGGAAGAGGACAAACGGGACAAGACAAAGGCAGGGGGGAAGGCGCTTGCTTGCGCCGCCTTCCCTTCCCTGCAAGTCCCCTTTGTCCCGCAAGTCCCGAAAGGACTAAAAGGACAAACGGGACTAAACGGCAGAAAGGCGGCGATGTGCAAACGCCTTTGATGCGTCAAGTCTCGCGCGCGCTACGCGCGTGCGTAAGGCGCTTTCCCGTGCAAGGGTGCGCGCTGGTGTATGCGCGACGGCGAGAGGGAGGCGGGTGCGCTCTTCCGTGCGCGCGTAGGGGCAAGGTGAGCTTGTTTGAAAGGCTTAAGTTATGAGCGAAAACAAATGCCAAGCGACAACCGAAAGCGGCAGCCGATGCCCAAACGCCCCGCTATCCGGCGGGCAATTCTGTTTCACGCATGACCCGGACAAGGCGGCAGAGCGTGAGGCCGCGCGCGCCAAGGGCGGGGCGTCCCGTGCGGCGCAACTGTCCGCGCCCGTCCCGAAGATGGCAACGGCGGGAGATGTGCGGGATTATCTGGCGCGCGTCATGCGGGATGCCGAGGCGCAACTGATAGCGCCGCGCGTGGCAACGTCCCTTGCGAACCTGGCCCGCGTCCAACTGGATGCCGTGGCCGCCGCCGCCGAAGAAAACAAGCCCGGCGATTGGTAGGAGCGCGAACATGAATAACGCCGGATCAGTCTTTGATCGTCTTGCCCGCGCACGGGCAAACCAATCCGCCGCCGATGCGGTTGCCGCCGCGCCGGACAAATTCCGCTTGGAAAAATTGCCAAACCTTACGGCGCGGGTGGCGCTGAATATCCTTTGCGCCCGAGAAAAACGGGAGCCCATGCCGTGCGAATTGGCCGCCACGCAAGACTGGCGCGCCGTGGCGATAGCACCGCCTTCACAGTCGCCCAAGCGCCAGCCCGAAGACCGCGACCCGTATGACCCTCAATCGTGGCGCATGGGGCGTTGACCTGCCGCCAAGGCCCGCAAATCGTTTGTGAGCGCCCGTTCCCTGTACCCATGCCGAGACAAGGGCGCAAGGCCCGCAACGCGGCAGGGGGCATCCTAGAGGCAATGCGGCGGGCCGGGGGCGCGGGCTTATCCGCGCCGCGCCTTTTCGACAGCCGGGGCGAGATGCGCCAGCCTATCCGGCAGATCGGCGCGCGCGGCAGGGGAGAGAGCGGCCCGCATGGCTTCCACGCTTGCCGCCGAAAGTAGAAACCGCCCGGCAACCTTTTCGCCCGTGAGCTTCCCTTCCGCAATCCAGCGGGAGAGCGTGGCGGGGTGTCTGCCGAGATAGCGCGCCGCCGCGCTGGCGCTCATGCCTTGGGCGGCAGGGGCGGGGCCGGGCTCGCCTATCGTATCGCACAGAGACAAGACGCGCGCGCGCTGTTCCGCCGTCAACGCTGGATCGGTATCCAGCACGGCGGCGATGGCGGCACGGGTGGCGGGGCTCATGGCGGCGGGGTGTTTCGGTTGCGCTGTTTTCATGCCGCCACTTTCCCCGAAGGGGAAAGCCTTTGCAAGCCCTTTCTGCAAGGCACATTGCAAATGCAAAGAAGAGCAACATAACAGATATTATGCGACATTGTAGAGAGATGGCCGCGCAACCGCATATTTTCCAAAGGGTTATGAAAGGCGGGTAAATGCTCGTTTTGGAGAGGGGCGGGCTGGCGTAAAAGGCGGGGCTGGGCATTATTCCCCAAAGGCGTTTATTGCCCCGGACGGGCGAAAAATACGATACCCGAAAGGCCGTTTTCGCGCCGTGTGGCATTGATCCGAACCCGTTTTGAGGCTCGCCGGGAAGGGCGGGGCAATATCAGGGCATTATTTTTTTCCTGCTTTTTGGCCTTCTATTGCCTTTTATGGCTGGTTATGAGATGGGCAAAGAAAAACCCGAAAACAGGCTTTTCGGCCAATGTTTTCGGGTATTCCCTATCGTTTCTGAATGGTAGAGGCAGAGGGGCTCGAACCCACGACCCACTGATTAAGAGTCCCTAGCCCGTTTGCGAAATATCGGCCTTTATGCGTTTATTCTTGTCGAGGC
>SABN01000274.1 GCA_009928955.1 Opitutia bacterium
GGGGGCGTAGATGACGGCGAGGATGCGGGCGTCGCCGCCGAGGGCGTGGAGGTGGTGGGGGACGACGGACTCGTAGTAGATGCTGTCGCCGGCGTCGAGGTGGTGGACGTCCTTGCCGTAGCGGACCTCGATGCGGCCGGAGAGGACGTAGATGAACTCCTCGCCTTCGTGCTCGTTGAGGGCGACGTCGGCGGGGGCGGGATGGACGTCGACGAGGAAGGGCTCCATGTTGCGGGCGGCCTTGCGGGGGGCGAGGGGGTGGAAGTCGAGGGTGCTGTGCGTGCGGGCGGGATCGTTGCCGGAGAAGTGCACGGCGACGCCGGGGTCGCCCTGGCGGACGATGGCGGGGCCGTCCTGCGACTGGTCGTCGAGGAGCGTGCCGAGGCGGACGCCGAGGCCGCGGGCGAGGCGGAAGAGGGGGGTGAGGGAGGGGACGAGGTCGCCGGCCTCGAGGGCGGCGATCATCTCGGGGCTGCAGCCGGCGCGCCGGGCGAGGGCGTCGGCGGACAGGTCGCGGTGTTCGCGGAGCTGGCGGATGCGGGGGCCGATGAGGTTGGGTTCTGGGTCCATGGGTTCTTCTCCGGGTTGGCAATCGGGATTTCGCCGCGCAAAAAAAACGCTCCGCCGGGATGGCGGAGCGAAGAGGCGGAGGCCCTACGCGAGGTCGGCGAGGTCCTCGGCGATTTCGCGGGCGGCTTCGACGGCCATTTCGCGGCGCTGTTCGGAATCGAAGTGGCGGGAGGAATCCTGGCCGTCGGCCCAGGCGATCTGGAGGTCGTCGACGCCGATGTAGGCGAAGATGGCGCGGAGGGCGGGGGTGAGGCCGTCGCGGACATCGCCTTCCTTGTAGACCTGGTCGGAGGAGACGAGGAGGACGACGGTGCGGAGATGATGGGTGGGCAGGAGCCCCTCGGCGCCGAAGGTGAACATCTTGCCCGGCACGAGGACCTGGTCGAACCAGGCCTTCAGGATGGCGGGCATGGTGTTGAGCCAGACGGGCATCGTCAGGACGAGGACGTCGGCGTCCATCAAGGCCTGGGCGTTGTTGTTGGAGAAGTTGGCGGCGGCCTCCTCGGCCTTGGAGGGGATGTAGGCGGGGTTGGCGACGGGGCCCCAGAAGTAGTTGAGGGCCTCGGCGCTCACATACGGCGGCTTGTTCTGGTAGAGATCGACGTTGTTGACCACCACGTCGGGATTCTTCTCGGTCAAGGCCGCGAAGAATTCAAAGGCCAGCTTCTTGGAAGCCGAGGTTTCCGCCGGCCGCGGGTTGGCGATCACGTGCAAGACATTCATTCCGATGCTCCTATCCGGGTGAAAAATGAACAATAAGGTGGAGTAGATGCCACAAAGGGGCGGGGGAAGACAATGCTAAAATTCGG
>SABN01000275.1 GCA_009928955.1 Opitutia bacterium
CCGCTCCGTCGAGGAGATACCGTCCGCGATCCGGGGAGCCTTCGAACTGGCCGTCTCCGGACGCCCCGGCCCCGTCCTGATCGACCTCCCCGTCGACATCCAGAGGGCGGAGGGGGAGTTCGTCCGCCCCGAGGGTCCGCTCTACCCCGAGCACCATCTGAAGACCGTCCAGGACGTCTCGCGCCTCGGCGAGGCCGTGGAACTGCTGAAAAACGCGGAGCGCCCCGCCGTCCTCGCGGGAGGGGGCGTTATCGCGTCCGGCGCGGCCCCGCAGCTTCTCCGCCTCGCCGAGAAGGCGCAATTTCCCGTGGCGACCACCCTGATGGGCAAGGGAGCCTTCCCCGAGGCGCGCCCGCTCGCGCTGGGGATGGCGGGGATGCACGGCACGCCCGGCGCAAACGTGGCCATGTCGCAGGCCGACGTCATCCTCGCGGTCGGCGCGCGCTTCAGCGACCGCACCACCGGCAAGGTGGCCGACTTCGCGAAGAACGCGTGCGTCATTCATATCGACCTCGACGACGCGGAGATCGACAAGATCGTTCCGTGCGCCGTTCCGCTCATCGGCGACGCGGGCGCGGTGCTCGCCCTCCTTGCGGACGCGCTGCCGGAAGTATCCTGGAGAGAGTGGACCGACCGCCTCCGCGAACAGGTCGAAGAGATGCCGCTGCTCCGCCCCGGCGAGACCGACTTCGTCCCCGGCGCCATCTTCGAGGCCGTCCGGCGCAGGGCCGACGCACACGAGATCGCCGTCACCGACGTGGGACAGAACCAGATGTGGGCCGCGCTCTTCTGGAAGACGCAGCATCCGCGCACCTTCCTGAGTTCGGGCGGGCTGGGGACCATGGGGTACGCCCTCCCGGCGGCCATCGGCGCCTCCCTCGCGCACGGCAAGGCCCCCGTGCTCTGCTTCGCGGGCGACGGAGGCTTCCTGATGAACATCCAGGAGCTGGAGACTTGCGCGCGCTACCAGATTCCGGTGAAGATCTTCCTGCTGAACAACGGCTGCCTCGGCATGGTCCGCCAGTGGCAGGAGCTTTTCTGGGGCGAGCGCTACGCCGCCACCACGCAGCACCCCGTCTGCAATTTCCCCGCGCTCGCGGAGGCCTTCGGCGTCCAGGGACGCGCCTGTACAACGCTCGACGAGTTGGAGAGCGCCCTCGACGACCTCTTCGAGACGCGCGGCCCGGCGCTGATCGACTGCCGCATCCCGCAGGAGGAGCTGGTCATGCCCATGGTCCCGGCGGGAACGGCGCTGAAGGATTTTTTGTATAGGGTGAGGGTGTAGGGGAGAATCAAGGCATGCTCAGTATGCCGCAGTCTCCGGAAGTCCGTTGGAGTTTTTCGGAGGTTGCGGCATTATCTTTTTTTCTGAT
>SABN01000026.1 GCA_009928955.1 Opitutia bacterium
ATCCCAACACGGCGCTGCAGATCATCCCGCCGTTCTCCCTGTGGTGGATCGCCATGCTTCACGACTACGCCCTGCGGCACGATGAGCCGGAGCTGGTCCGCGCCATGCTGCCCGCCGTCCGGCAGGTGCTCGCCACGTTCGCCGCCACGGCGCGCCCCGGTTCGGAACTGGTCACCGGGCCGGTTGGCTGGAACTTCTACGATTGGGTGGAGGGCTGGCCCGCGGGTGTCCCGCCCACCCAGAAAGATTGGACGTGGGGGCATCTGCCCGAAGTGGAGGATTGCGGCGCGCCGCCCAGCCCCGACGCCGTCCCGGCCGGGCTCATGAACCAGCACTACGCCATGACTTTGAAAATGGCCGCCGAGCTGGAGGGTTATGTCGGGGTACTGGAGAACGCCGCGCGGTTCATCGCGGCGAAATCCGCCTCCGTCAGGCCATGGAGCTGCGCAAGCATCCGGTACTCGTGGTTGAGGTCGTAATCGAACACCCCCGGATCGTCGGCATTGATGCAGACCTTCACGCCCGCCGCCCGGATCCGATTGATCGGATAGGCCGCCGGCGCGGCAATGGACTTCGTCAAGATGTTGCTCGTGGGGCACAGCTCCAAGAGGACGCCGCGCCGCGCCACTTCTTCCATGAGGGCGGGATCCTTGTGGATCTGGACCCCATGGCCGATGCGCTCCGCGCCCAAGTCATCCAAGGCGCTCAAGATCGACTGGCTGGACGTCGGAATGAGGGATTCGCCCGCATGCACCGTCAGATGCAGCCCGGCGCTCCGGGCCTTCCGGAACAGGCCGGCAAACGGCTTGCCGTCGAA
Source organism: Opitutia bacterium (assembly GCA_009928955.1). Taxonomy (GTDB): domain Bacteria; phylum Verrucomicrobiota; class Kiritimatiellia; order CAIQIC01; family Lenti-01; genus Lenti-01. The sequence continues at coordinate 818 of SABN01000026.1, forward strand.
ATTCGCCTCGTCGTTGGCCAGATCCATGCCAATGACCGTATCCTTGTTCTCGATGAAGAAATCCGTCACGCGCGTCGCCGTCCGGAGATCCCACTCGCGGCCCAGGATGCCGATCAGCCCCACGGCCATCGGACAGGACTTCACGGCCTGCTGAATCCCCTGCAGGATGGCCGCATGGATCTGGTCGAAGCCCAGGTGCTTCCGCGCCCCCTGGATGAAAACGGGGGAATAGCGCAGCTCCAGCACCCGCACCCCCTCGGCATAGGCGTCTTGGCAGGCCTCGCAGGCCATGCGCTGGATGCGCGCTTCGCTGGACAAAACTTGATGGATCAGCCCGAATTTCTCGAGGAACACCTTCAAGCCGTCCACGGGCTTGTCGATCAGGATGAAATCCTTGAATTGCGCTTCCGGGCTCGACGCCGGCAGCAACCGGTCCGCCACCACCCACTCTTTCATCGTGCCATAGCGGAGGGCGCCTTCGAGGTGACGGTGCAGTTCAACCTTGGGAATCGCGTTCACGTTCATGGAACCGGTGTGTAGGCGAACCGGCCGGCCTTGTCAAAACCATAAGAACCGAGCCGCTTGCCGCAGACCCCGCAGTAAGGGTTGGACGGCTCGCCGAGCAGTCCGGCCCGCTCGCTCGACGACCAACCATTAACCACCAACGATCCACCGCACCCTCCGGGCGCTGCCCCCCTCCCGGCTTGCCAATCGCCGGAATAACCATCACCCTTCCGGATCAGAAACAAAAGGGACCCCGCATCCGATCCGCCGTGAATTCAAAACATCATTTCATAGGACTGACCCCTTTACTGACCCCTTTACGAATTTTTAATGATGGACGATTATCTCGAAATATGGCAATGTTTTATTAGGCAAACGAAGATCATTAATCAGAAGGGGCAGGTGTCTATGTTAGACAGCTTTTTAACCGGAAACAATGCGCAGCAGGAGCTCGACGTATTTCATAATATCGTGTCAGGGTTGACGGGATTTGACATCGACACCCAGACTCGAATTCTTCAATCCGCAATTACCTTTTTGAAATTAGGCAGGATTTCCTTAATCGGATCGGCGGAATTCTCTGCGCGCGAGGCCTCTAATTCAGTGCCATTGTCCGCACACAGTATTGTAGACACCTCAACCGTCGAACCAAAGCAGTTCATGATTGAAAAGGCACCTCATACAGACATTGAAAGAGTTGCGTGCCTTGCATATTATCTAACTCATTATAGAGAAACACCCAACTTCACGACGTTAGAAATAAGTAAAACAAACACCGAAGCAGCTCAACCCAAGTTCGCGAATGCCGCTCAAGCCGTTAAAAACGCAACGTACCGCGGGTTCCTTGTCCCGAGCATTGGGGGGAAAAAACAACTTGGAGCGACAGGTGAACAGTTTGTACAGGCACTCCCAGATCGCGATGCCGCTAAGCAAGTGCTGATTCGCTTGCGCGTTAGAAAACAGCGAAAGGGGGGAGGTAAAATAAAGAATGAAGGTGCTGCGCATTCGGCCAATAAATCGGAGAAATAATAATGCCTCTTGCGGCAAAGCGCCTCTGCATTTTCAACCACAAGGGGGGGGTTGGGAAGACCACTCTTACTGTTAATATTGCTGCCGCGCTTGCGGAATTGGGGAAAACGGTTCTGCTTATAGATTCTGACCCTCAGTGCAATCTTACCTCTTACCTTATCGAGGACTCGGTTGTAAACGACCTCTTGGAGAAATCAGATTCAGCAACTGGCGAAACAATATGGTCTGCCCTGAAACCCATAGTTGAGGCGCGGGGACAAATTCGTAAAATCCCACACCTAGAGACATCTATTCGTGGAGTATTTCTCATTCCTGGCGATATCCGCCTTTCAGAATATGAAGTTGAACTGAACGACTATTGGTCTGCTTGTTTCCAACGAAAAGTCAGAGGTTTTGATGGATCGGCCTCGTTAAGCACACTGGCGAGCATGTATGCCCGCGAAATCCGAGCGGATTATATATTTTATGATACTGGACCTAATATAGGACCCCTGAATCGCGTTATTTTACTTGATTGTGATTACTTCATTATTCCTGGAGCCTGTGATTTATTTTCTGTTAGGGCGCTGCGCACCCTTGGGCTGACTCTAGCAAAATGGATTCGGGACTGGGCGGCAGTTTCAGTCTTGGCTCCCGACGGGGGGCAAATACTTAAAGGCATGCCCCGTTTTCTAGGTTACATTCCTCAAGGTTTCCGCGTGTATGGTCACGGAATGGCGCGACGCGCCTCTGTTTACAAGTCACGCTTCGAAAAAGAACTAAGGGGCAATATTATTGCCTCGCTGCGGGCGATTGACCCCTCTCTCGCGGAACCACTCCTTCCCGACTCAAAAATTGGCGAAGTTAAAGATTTTGCGGCTCTCGTTCAGGCGGGTCAAATGCAGGGTGTCCCATTGTGGAAAACCACTGACACTCAACAGTATCAACGGGACCAGGCGTTCACATCTTTCATTGAGATTGCCGAGAACATCATTGCCAAAGCCACATGAGAAAACCCCGCAACAATGGAGAAGCCAAGACCGGGCTTAAGACGGCGATAGCGGAAATTGTGTCTAAATACGAAACACAGCGTTCAGAATTCGAAATGCTGGCTCAAACACTCCTCGCGAATCTCACTGAATTCCCACCCCTTAAGCCACTAATCCACTCTGCTAAATACCGCACAAAAGCCCCTGATCACCTTGTGGACAAGCTCTGGCGCATGTTCAACGCCGCAGAAAAAGCCAATAAATCCTTAGTTATTACCCCGAGCAACTTTTACCGAAAAGTTGAGGACCTCGCAGGAGTTCGCCTCCTCCATCTGCACACAAAGCAGATGGCCGATATTCATCCGCTCATTGTAAGCCTCCTTAACGAGCACAGGTACAGATTGATTGGAAGGCCTATTGCATATACATGGGACATCGAAAATCAGGCGTTCTTTTCGGGCATTGGTTTTAAAACACGACTTCGTCCCTCAATGTATACTAGCGTCCATTACATTGTAATGGCAAATCGACGGACCGAAATGCGGTGTGAGTTGCAGGTTCGCACCCTGATGGAGGAAGTATGGGGCGAGGTTTCCCACACCATAAACTACCCTCATGAAACCAATATTCTGTGCTGTCGAGAGCAACTTAGGGTATTAGCACGCTCTGCATCGGCATGTACACGGCTTGTTGATTCAATCTTTTCCTCGCACTTAGATCATAAAAAAGAGAAAGGGGTCTGAAAAGTCGGAGAAGGGGTCAGGAGAAGGGGTCAGTTTCATAAATTAATATTTCTGAAACGCTCTGCGGCTTGGTGTTTCAGCTCCAAATGGCCCCATTTTTCCCCGCGGACCAAGATCCCGCCCTTCGAATCCCGTCCGGCGCCAATTTTCCGAAAATTTCGCGTAAAATCCCGGAAAGGGGTCAGGAAAGGGGAAAGCGGTCAGTCCTATAATCTATAATTTTTGTCCCTCGCCCCCCCCATTTCCCCGCAGACAACCTCCCCGCCCTTCGAATCCCGTCCGGCGCCATTTTTCCGGCAATTTTGCGCTAAAAATCACGTTTTCGGGCCTCTCGGCCCCTCTCAGCGGTCCATGCCTCCGGCTTGGTAAACTCTGTGGCAAAATCGTTCGAATTTTTCGTGTTTTTCGTGCATTTCGTAGTTTCGGCCTCTCCTGGCCCATAAAATCGGCATTTTGGGCTGATTTTTGCGGTTTTTGGCCTCAAGGACTCGACTAAAAGCCCTGAGCGTTGTCCGGCCGAATCGGAATCCGATCCGAAGAATTCCTCTCGCAAAGAGCGCCAAGCTTGCCACGCCAACGGCATGGTTCGCCAAGAGGCATCGGGCATCGCAAGGGCTTCTTTGCGCTCTCCGCGTCCTTGGCGAGAAAATGGACCGGGACGGGGTCTTGGGGACTTTAATTTTCTCGATGATCCGAAATTTCGCGCTAAAAATCCCGTTTTCAAGCTCTCGGCCCCCTCTTGGCGGCCCATGCCTCCGGCTTGGTAAACTCTGCGGCAAAATCGGTCTCAAATTGGCCCCAAAATCGGCGATTTTCGCCTCCTGCGGCATCCAACAGCATCGGGAACTCACGGCCCCGATCGGGTGAACTTCTTGGCGACTTTGGCGAAAAAACGCCTGGATTTTCGTGTTTTTCGTGCATTTCGTAGTTTAGGACCTCTCCTGGCCCGAAAATCGGCATTTTTGGCCTGTTTTTTCGTTTTTTAGTCTGTTTTCGGCTTTTGGACGCCCCGAAGACTCCGTCGGGGTCATTTCCCGCGCCTGCCGGGTCATCGCCCCGGCCTACAGCAGATCCCGGCAGTTCTATCCCCCACCCTCTGTTTCCTCTGCGTCCTCTGTGGCAAAAAAACGCTTTTCGGCTGTTTCCGGGCTTGATTTTCGCGGCAAACCCCCTATAAATGGCCGGCCTTATGAAAAAATCCTATTCCATCGCATTGATTCCCGGCGACGGGACCGGCCCCGAAGTCACCCGCGAGGCCGTCAAGGTCTTGGAGGTCGCTTCCCAGAAGTTCGGTTTCAAGCTCAACTACACGAATTACGATGTCGGCGGCGAGCGCTACCTCAAGACCGGTGAAACGCTTCCGGACTCGGCCATCGAAGAGCTTCGCAAGCACCACTCGATTTTCCTGGGCGCCATCGGCCATCCCGACGTCAAACCGGGCATCCTCGAGGTCGGCATCCTGCTCAAGGCCCGCTTTGCGCTGGACCAGTACATCAACCTGCGCCCCGTGAAGCTCTACCGCACCGAGGACTGCCCCCTCAAGGGCAAGGAGCCCAAGGACGTCGATTTCGTCGTGATCCGCGAAAACACCGGCGGCATCTATACCGGCGTCGGCGGCGTCGTGCAGAAGGGCACGGACATGGAAATCGCGACGCAGGTCATGGTCTACGGCCGGCCCGTCGTCGACCGCTGCATGAAGTACGCCTACGAATACACCCGCCGGCGCAACAAGAAGAACATGCTCACGCTCGTCCACAAGTGCAACGTCCTGACCCATTGCGGCGACCTGTGGGTCCGCGCGCACAAGGAGATGGGCGACCGCGACTATCCCGAGATCAAGCAGGACTACAACCACGTGGACGCCTGCACGATGTGGTTCGTGAAGCAGCCCGAGTGGTACGACGTCATCGTGACGGAAAACCTGTTCGGCGACATCATCACCGACATCGCGGCGATCATCCAGGGCGGCCTGGGCGTCGCCGCGGGCGGCAACATCAATCCCGAAGGCGTCTCGATGTTCGAGCCCATGGGCGGCAGCGCCCCGAAGTACACCGGCAAGAACGTCATCAACCCCATCGCGGCCATCGCGGCAGCGGGCATGATGCTGGACACCCTCGGCGAAACCGAAGCGGCCATCGCCATCGACAAGGCCGTCACCGGCACGCTCAACGGCGGCAAGATCCAGTCCCTCGCCGCCGGGCGCATGGGTATGGGCACCACCCAGGTCGGCGATTTGATCGCCTCCGCCGTGTAGCCGTCGATTTGACAAGACATCCACCCGGGGTAGATTCACCGCCCCTACACAGGAGAACAGCACAATGAAGAAATACAATGTTTGCATGGTCGGCATCGGCGCGGTCGGGACGGAAATCGTCCGCCTGCTCCGCAAGCGCAACTTCCCCATGGCCAAGTTGACGGCGTTCGCGACTCGCGAGCGCACCGAAATGATCGACGGCCTGCCCCTCGACGTGAAGGTCGCCACGGGCGGCGAGTCCTTCAAGGGCTACGATTTCGCCTTCTTCGCGGGGACCGAGGGCGCCAAGGGCGCCTCGAAGACCCTTGGATGGGCCGCAGCCGAAGCCGGCTGCGTCGTCGTGGACAACGGCGACGACTTCCGCATGGATCCGCGCGTGCCCCTGTGCATCCCGGAAATCAACGCGGACGCCTTGAAGGGCCACTCGAACTTCATCGCGAACCCGAATTGCTCGACCGCCATCGCGCTGGTGCCGCTCTACGCGCTGCACCGCGAGGCCAAAATCAAGCGCATCGTCTGCTGCACCTACCAAGCCGTCTCCGGCTCGGGCAGCGCCGCCATCCGCGAACTCGAAACCCAAACCCGCGCCTGGGCCGAGGGCAAACCCTTGACCCACGAGGTCTATCCCGCGCAGATCGCCTTCAACGTCATCGCGCAGATCGGTTCCGAGGCCAAGGACATGCCCGGCTACACGAGCGAAGAGGCCAAACTCGGTCGCGAAACCCGCAAGATCATCGGCGACGACTCCATCCAGGCGGTCTCCACCTGCGTGCGCGTCCCCGTCTTCAACGGCCACAGCGAGGCGCTCCACGTCGAATTCCACCACCCGATCACCCCCGAGCGCGCCACGGAAATCCTCTCAAATTTCCCCGGCGTGCAAGTCGTGGACGACCTGGCCAAGTCCCGCTTCCCGATGCCCATCGAGGCCTCGGGCATCTACGACACGCTGGTCGGCCGCATCCGCAAAGACCCCACGGTCCCCAACGGCCTCTCGCTGTTCGTCTCCGGCGACAACATCTGGAAGGGCGCCGCCCAGAACGCCATCCAGATCGCCGAAAAGATGATCGAGATGGGCCTCAAGTAAGCAGCGAACCCCTGCGCCCCCGTGCGGCCCCCGCCGCCCGGGGGCATTTCGCGTCCAGTCCTCCCCACCCTTCCGGATTTCATCTTGCGCGCTTATGCGCATATGCGTATAAGCATATATATATGAACGCCGCACAAGCCAAAGCCAAGGCCGACATCCTGAAATCCCTTGGACACCCCATCCGCGTCCAGATGCTCGAGGCCCTCAGCCGCGGCGACCGCTGCGTCAATGACCTGCGGATGCTGGCGCTGGTGAGCCAGCCGACCATTTCGCGCCATCTGGCCTGCCTCAAGCGCGCCGGCCTCGTGACCGAGCGCCGCGCGGGCCCCCGGGTAATCCACCACCTCGCCTGCCCCGGCATGCTGCAAGCGTTGAAATGCGCCGAAGCCGCCGCCGTTGCGGCGAGGAAACGCCGCGACAGCGAAAGCTGAGCCCCCGCCCATTGGCGGAAACGCTCCGCCGGTGGCTTCCCGCCCCCGCTGAAAAAGGGTTCCACGCCGCGGAAAAATCACTCCACGGCGTGGAAAATCCGAACCGGCGCGAGGCCGGAGCCTTGTGTTTCCCGGCCGGCTAGGCGCGGTTGACCACCGCCTTCGCGATGCCCTTGTCGTCGAGATCGATCAGTTCCTGCGCGGCCAGTTCGGCGGCCTTGGCGTTGGCTTCGCGCGTGCTGGCGCCCAGGTGCGGCACCATGATGTCGGCGATGTCCGCGACGCTCTTGGGGCCTTCCTCGTCCTTGGGATAGACGTCGTTCAGGAAGCGGATCTTCTTTTCGGCCTTCAGGGCGCGCAGATCGGCCTCGTTGACGATGCCGGCGCGCGCGCAATTGATCAGCGTGGCGCCAGGCTTCATCTGGCCGATCAGGTTGCGGTTGACCATGCCCTTGGTCTCGGCGATCTCGGGCAGATGCAGGGTGATGTAGTCCGACTGGGAGAACAGTTCGTCGAGCGAGACCAGCTTGACGCCCAGTTCCGCGGCCTGCCTCATCGTGATGCCCGGATCGTAGCCCAGGAAAGTGGGTTCGAAGCCGGACAGGCGCTTGACCACCAGCCGGCCGATGTAGCCCAGGCCGACGATGCCCACCGTCTTGCCGGTGATCTCGGCGCCCATGAACGCGGTCTTCTCCCACTTGCCGGCGCGGCAGGAGGCGTCGGCGGAAATGAGCTTGCGCGCGTCGGCCAGCATCAGGGCGACGACTTCCTCGGCAACGCCGTTGGAGTTGGCGCCGGGGGTGTTCATCACGTCCACCCCCTTCTTGCGCGCATGGACGATGTCGATCGTGTTGTAGCCGGCGCCGGCGCGGAGGACGACCTTCAACTGCGGGGCGGCGTCGATGATCTCCGCCGTGATCTTCTCGCTGCGCACGATCAGCGCATGGACATCGGGGTTGTCGCGGACGAGTTGGAGCACGTCGCACTTGGGAACCTGCACCACCGCATAGCCGCCATGGGCCTCCAGCGTCTGCTTGGCCACGGAATCCAGCGCCGTCGGAATCAATACCTTTTTCATCTCTCTTCTTTTCCTTTTTCTCTATTTCAATATGAGTCCGGACACTTTATCCCGCCCGGATTCCGCGTGCAAGCCCTTCCCATGGGACTTTCCTCCGCTTGCTTTCCTGGGAAAACCTCCTAGTATTCCCGTTTTTGCGCTTTCGTGCGCGGCAAAGGACAAACCATGAAGATCGTATTGGCATATTCGGGCGGCTTGGACACCTCGGTCATCTTGAAGTGGCTCAAGGAAAACTATCAGGCCGAAATCATCGCGTTCGCGGCCGATGTCGGTCAGGCGGAAGAGCTCAAGGGCCTGAAGAAGAAGGCGCTGGCCACCGGCGCCAGCAAGATATACGTCGACGACCTCCAGGCTGAGTTCGCCAAGGACTTCATCTTCCCGATGATGCGCGCCAACGCCATCTACGAAGGCCAGTATTTCCTCGGCACCTCCATCGCCCGCCCGCTGATCGCCAAGCGCATGGTCGAGATCGCCCAGAAGGAAGGCGCGGATGCCATCGCCCACGGCGCCACCGGCAAGGGCAACGACCAGGTCCGCTTCGAGCTGGCCGCCGCCGCCCTCGCCCCCGGCCTCCAGGTCATCGCCCCCTGGCGCATCGAGGCCTACCGCAGCGAATTCCCCGGCCGCGCCGAAATGATCGCCTATTGCGCCAAGCACAAGATCGATGTGCAGGCCTCCGCCAAGAAGCCCTATTCCATGGACCGCAACCTGCTCCACATCTCCTATGAAGCCGGCATCCTCGAGGATCCGTGGCTCGACGCGTTCGCCCCCCAGAACAAGGACATGTTCCGCCTGTCCGTCGCCCCCGAAGACGCCCCGGACCGCTCCGAAATCGTCGAACTCGAATTCAAGCGCGGCGATTGCGTCGCCGTCAACGGCAAGAAGCGGTCGCCGCTCGAGGTCATGCGCAAGCTCAACGCGCTCGCCGGCAAGCACGGCGTGGGCCGCGTGGACATGGTCGAGAACCGGTTCGTCGGCATGAAGAGCCGCGGCGTCTACGAGACCCCCGGGGGCACCGTCCTCCAGTTCGCCCACCGCCAGGTGGAATCGATCACGATGGACCGCGACGTGATGCACCTGCGCGACGGCCTCGTCCCGCGCTACGCCGAGATGATCTACAACGGGTTCTGGTTCGCCCCCGAACGCCGCGCCCTGCAGGCGCTCATCGACGACACCCAGCAGCACGTCTCCGGCACCGTCCGCGTCAAGCTCTACAAGGGCGGCCTCTACGTGGCCGGCCGCAAGAGCCGCGTCTCGCTCTACAACCCGCAGATCGCCACCATGGACGCCGATCCCACCAAGGCCTACAACCAGGACGACGCCACCGGCTTCATCCGGCTGAACGCCCTGCGCCTCAAGGTCGCCGCCCAGGTCCACGGAAAGGCCTGACCGCCCCGTTTGCCCGCATCGACTCCAAGACCGTGATGGAAGGAACGCCCATGAAAAACACAAACGCCCCGCATATGAACCGAATCCTCGTCCTCCTCCTCGGCCTCGCCTGCGGACTCGCCGTCCGCCCGGCCCGGGCCGCCCTGACCGATCCCGCCCAGATTCAGACCGAGGCGTATGTGAACCTCGTTCAAGCCGATCAGAGCCTCGATGCGGGCCGGATGGACGAAGCCCTCTCCCAGTATCGGGCTGCGCGCAACTACTATCTCCAGCTCGGCAAGGATTTCCCCGGCTGGGAGCCGCGCGTCATCCAGTACCGCAAGACCTATTGCGACAACCAAATCGCCGACATCGAACGGCGCAAGAGCGGCGGACAGCCCGACGAGCGGCCCGGGCTGCGGACCGAGCCTCCTCCGGCTGGGTCGCAACCGCAAGATTCGGCCCCGGTCGTTGCCGCCGGACGCGCGCCGGAACGAGCCCCCGAAGCCGACCGCGCCGTCGAAATCAATTACCTCAAAAGCCGCATCGCCAGCCTCGAAGCCGAGCTCGCGGAATTCGAATCCCTCCAAGACGAGGCCGAAACCCTCACGGCCCAAAACAACCAGTTGCGCCAGGACATCGACGCCGCCAACCAGAAGCTTGGCGAAAAAGCGAACGGCGAACAGGCCGTCCTCGATGGCCTCCGGGCCGACTTGAAGGCCAAGGACGACCAGATCCAATCGCTCCAGCAACAGATCGATGCCAAGAAACAGCTCGATCAGGCCCTCAACGACATGGAAGGCAAGGTCAACGAACTCCGCGACCAAAACGACCGCCTGAACAAGGAAATCAAGACGCTCGACCAAGAGCTCGACGACGCAGAGGCCCGCGCCGACAAGGCGGAGCGACAAGCCAAGCAGGCCGAGGCGAGGCAAAAAGACGCCGAGCAGGATCTCCAGAAGGCCCGCGCCGACCGGGACGGCGCCGAAAAGGAACTTGCCGCCGTCCAGCGCAAGCCCATTTTCGAGAAGTCCGCCAACGAAAAAGCCAAGACGGTGGCCAAGGCCGCGCCCGAAGCCAAGCCCGCCGAAAAGGCCGCCGAGAAGGCGAAGGCCGAATCCACGCCGGCGGCCGCCCCCGCCTCGCGGTTCCTGGCGACGGTCCCGCCCAAGCCCATCCCGGACGGCCTGTCCGCCGCCGACTATGTCCGCCAGCTCCTGCAGGAAGGTGACAATGATTCCGCCCTCGCCACCGTCCAGAACGCCCGCAAAGCCGCCCGGACCGACATGAACCTCGCCCTCATCGAAGGCATCGCGATGATCCGCCTGCAACGCTACTCCGATGCGGCCGCCATGCTCATCGACCTGGCCAAGAACAATCCGCGCAACGCGGAAGTCCACGCCACCCTCGGAGCCGCCATGATGGGCGCCGGCTTCCATGCGGAAGCCCGCGAAACCCTCTTGATGGCCGTCAAGCTCGACAAGAACCTGCCCGAGTGCCACTACAATCTCGCCCAGCTCTATGCCTTTATCGATCCCATCGATCTCAAACTCGCCCGCAAATCCTACAAGCAGGCCCGCGATTTCGGTCTCGCCGCCGACCCCCAGCTCGAAAAAATCCTGAACCCGCCCGTCAAACGTTGATTCCCGCCCGGCCCCCGATCGAGGAACGGCCTTTTTGTCCGTGAATCCCGGACGGGAGGCCCGCGGCCGGCGCGCGCCGGCGCCCCGCCTTTGTTTCCGCGCTTGTTTCCTCCCCGGAAACTTGGTATGGATTTCCCCATGCTAATCGTTGGATGCCATCCTCGCCGATCGCCAACCCCACAGGACGCCAGAACCATGAACCGAATGCTGCCGATCGCCTTCGCCTGCTGGCTCGTCGCCAACACCCTTCACGCCGCCCCGGCCGATCCCTCCCGGCTCCAGAACGAGGCGTATGTCAACCTCGTCCAGGCCGACCAGAGCCTCGATGCCGGTCAACTGGAGCAAGCGCTTTCCCAATACCGCCTCGCGCGCGACGCCTATCTCCAACTCCTTCAAGACTTCCCCGAATGGGAGCCGCGCATCGCCCAGTCCCGCAAGACGTATTGCGACCAGCAGATCGCCGACATCGAGCAACGCGCGGCGAACCCTCCGGCGGACGCGGCGCCCGCAGGGGAGTCGCCTCCTCCGGCCTCCCCCGTTCCGGAACCGATTCCCGCGGAAAGCGCCGAATCGCCCGCGCCGGAATCCGCCCCCGCCGATGTCTCCGCCGCCGATGTCTCCGCCGCCGAAACCGATTCGCCGCGCGAGGAATCCGGCCCCGGGCCGCAGCTCGAACAACCGCCGAACAACGCGGAAGCGGCGTCTCTCCCCGCCGAACGGAGCGACAAGAACAAGAAGCGCCGGTCTGCGGATAAAGACCAAGCCGCGCTGCGCAAGCAGCTCGACAAAGCCGAGGAATCCCTCCGGCGCCTTCAGGACGAGCTGACGGCAAAAGACGGACAGATCAAGGAAACGGACGCCGCGCGCGCCGCCGAAATCGAGCAGCTCCAGACACGCATCTCCGGCTTCGAGGCCGAACGTGCCGAAACCGGATCCACCCAAAACGCCCAGCAGGCGCTCGCCGACGAGAACGCCGCCTTGCGCAAAGAACTCGACGACGCCAAGCAACGGATCGACAAGCCGCGGCGCGATGAAAACGGGGCTCCTCTCCGCGCCCTCCGAACCGAGCTGGCCGACACGGCCAAGAAGCTCCGCGCCACAGACAAGGACAATCGGCAGCTCCGCAAGAAGCTGGACAAAGCCGAGGCATCTCTTCTGCGAATTCAGTCCGAACGGGCGGAACAGGACGGAAAGATCAAGGAAACGGACGCCGCGCGCGCCGCCGAAATCGATCAGCTCAAAGCGCGCATCGCCGGCCTCGAAGCCGAACAGGCCCAGCCCGAATCCGTCCTGAAAGCCCAGCTGGCGCTCACCGCCGAAAACGAATCGTTGCGCAAGGAGCTCGACGACGCGAAAACCAGCCTCCAAAGCCTCCGGACCGATTTGGACGTCCAAACAGACGAGACGAAAGTTCTCGAGGAATCCACGCGGCAACTCCGCGATCAGCAGGGCAAGGATCAGGACGGACTCCGGGACCTCCGCGACCAGCTGGCCGCCAAAGACCAGCAGATGGACAATCTCCGGAAGGAATTGGACCGCCGGAAGAATCTCGATTCGGCCATCCAGCTGGCAGAGAAGGAGTCCGCCCGGCTGCGGGGCGAGATCGACCGCCTGAACCGGCGGATCGCGGATCTCGAGGCGGCGCTTCAGGCCTCCGAATTCCGCGCCGGTCTGGCCGATACCAAGGCCCGTCAGGCCGAGGCCAAGCGAAAAGAGGCCGAACAGGCCCTCGCCCAGGCCGGCGCCGGCTCCACGCCCGCATCGATCGGGCCGAATCCTTCCGATGCCGTCCGCAGCCTGATGCAAAGCGGAAACGACCGCGCCGCCCTTGCAGCCGTCCGAGAGGCCCGACGCGCCTCTCCGGACAACCTGGATCTTGCGCTCCTCGAAGGCACCTCGTTGATCCGCCTGCGCCTCTACCCCGAAGCGGTCTCCCTGCTCTCCGGCCTCGCCCAAAAGAATCCGCGCAAGGCGGAGATCCATGCCGCCCTCGGCGCGGCCCAGATCGGCATTGGTTCGTACGAGGAGGCCCGCACGACCCTTCTGGAGTCGGTCCGGCTCGACAACAACCTCCCCGAAAGCCACTTCAACCTCGCCCAGATCTATGCCCGCATCGAACCCAAGAACCTCGCGCAGGCCCGCAAATGCTATCAACAGGCCCTCGAACTGGGCCTCGCCCCCAACGAGCGTTTCGAACAGGCGCTGAAGTAGCCCCCCCTCTGCGGCCTTGAGCCTCGGGGGCGGGTTCGGCCTGTGGCGCCCTCGCGCCAAGTCGTCCGCCGCCAAAGGCTTCGCCCGCCATGCAAAGGGGAACCGGAGTTCTTGCATTCTGCTTCCCCTCGGCCCCCGACCCTCGCTACACTCCCCGTCATGAGAATCGCGACCTTCAACTGCAATTCCATCCGCTCGCGCCTGGACATCGTTCTGCGCTGGCTCGCGGACCACACCCCGGACATCCTCTGCCTGCAGGAAACCAAGGTGCAGGATGCCGAATTCCCCCTCGACGCCTTCCGTCTGGCGGGCTGGCACGTCGCCTTGAAGGGCGAGAAATCCTACAACGGCGTCGCCATCGTCTCCAAGAAACCCGCCGACGAGATCTCCTTCGGCCTCGATTCCGAACCCTCCGACGCCCCCCGCCTCGCCCATGCCCGCTTCGGCAAGCTCCACGTCGTCAACACCTACGTCCCGCAAGGCCGCGAGCTCGACCACGCCATGTACGCCTACAAGCTCGAATGGTTCGCCCGCCTGAAGAAATATTTCGAAACGCGCTTCACCCCCGCCACGCCGCTGCTCTGGTGCGGCGACCTCAACGTGGCGCGCCAGCCCATCGATGTCACCCATCCCGAAACCAAGACGAACCACGTCTGCTACCACCAGGCCGTGCGCGACGCCTTCGAGGATGCGATTTCCTTCGGCTTCACCGACCTTTTCCGCCAGCACAACCCCGCCCTCGTCGACTACTCCTTCTACGACTACCGCGCCCCGTTCGATCCCGGCCAGAAGCGCGGCTGGCGCATCGACTACGTCCTCGCCACGCCGCCCCTCGCCCAAATATCCATCGCCGCCGCCATCGACATCGTCCCCCGCACGCTTCCCAAGCCCTCCGACCACTGCCCTCTCTACGCGGACTTGAAGGATTGAACGCGAACATTCCAACGGCGCCGCTGAGCCTCCTGCGCACGTTGCGCGAAAACGGCCACGAGGCGTTTCTCGTCGGCGGAGGCGTCCGCGACCTCCTCCTCGGCCGCGCGCCCAAGGACTGGGACATCGCCACCGACGCCTTCCCCGACCGCATCGAGTCCCTCTTCCCCAAGACCGTCGCCATCGGCAAGGCCTTCGGCATCATCACCGTCGTGCCCGCCGACGGCGATCCCGTCGAAGTCGCCACCTATCGCGTCGATTCGCCCTATGCCGATGGACGCCGGCCCGAATCCGTCGGCTTCACCGACGCCCGCGAAGACGCCCTCCGCCGCGACTTCACGATCAACGCCCTCTTCCTCGATCCGACCACCGGCGAGATCCGCGACTACGTCCATGGCCGCGCCGATCTCGAGGCGCGCCTCGTCCGCGCCATCGGCGATCCCGCCGTCCGCTTCGCCGAAGACCACCTGCGCATGCTGCGCGCCGTCCGCTTCGCCGCCACCCTCGGCTTCGCCATCGAACCCGCCACCTTCGCCGCCATCCGGCGGCTCGCGCCGCAAATCCAGCGCATCAGCGCCGAACGCATCCGCGATGAATTGTTCCGCCTGCTGACCGAATCGCAAAAGGCCGGCGAAGCCCTCCACCTCCTGCGCGACTCGGGGTTGCTGAAGGAAATCCTGCCCGAGATCGACGCCATGGTCGGCGTCGAGCAGCCGCCCGAGTTCCATCCCGAAGGCGACGTGTTCACGCACACCCGCCTCATGCTCGACGCCCTGCCGCCGAATCCTTCGCTGCGGCTCGCGCTCTCCGTTCTTCTTCACGACGTCGGCAAGCCGCCCACCGCCGCGCTCGTCACGCTCCCCGACGGCACTCCGCGCTGGAGATTCGAATCCCATGCCGCCGTCGGCGCCGACATGGCCCGCGCCATCCTCGAACGCCTCCGCGCCCCCCACGCGCTCGTCGACGACGTCTGCGCCATCGTCGGCAACCACATGCGCCTCGCCGACGCCCCCAAGATGCGCGCCCCCAAGCTCCGCCGCCTTTTAGGCGCCCCCACCTTCGAAGACGACCTCGAACTGCACCGCCTCGACTGCCTGTCCTCGCACGCCCTGTTCGAGGTCTACGATTTCCTGAAAGCGGAAAAGGGGAAGTTCGCCGCCGAGCCCGTCCTGCCTCCGCCTCTCGTCACTGGACGCGACCTCATCGCCCTCGGCCACCCACCCGGCCCGCAGTTCTCGAAGATCCTCCAGGACGCCTACGACCGCCAACTCGAAGGCCTTTCCGACAAGTCCGCGCTCCTCGCCACGCTCCCGCCCCCGGACCTTCAGAAGTAGGAGACCGCCCCCAGTTCGATGAGGCCTTCCTTGCTGTCGCGCGGATGTTCGTCGAGAAGATGCGCGCCCAGGAGGAGGGAGAGGCCAAAGCCCCTTGGATTGAATGCCACCTCCAATTCCACCCGTTCGCGCGAATACCATTCGTCGTCGCCGTCGAGCAGCACCTGCGTGCGGCTGTTCGCGAACAAGAGCCAGCGGTCGGCGGCGTGCAGGAGCAGCCGGAGGTCCGCCGTCAGGTCGGCGGTCCAAGCGTTGCCGCCGGCGAGGGATTCCTCGTCCATGCCGGGCAACGAGCGGAGATAGCCCCCGGCCTCCACGTACCAAATCACGCGCGGCGGAACCGGCCCGCCTTCCCTTCTCCCGAAAAACACCTGCCGCAGAATCTCCGGCCGGATCTCGCGCCGCCCCGCCCCGAGAAACAACCGGTTGTAATAGACGTCCGGCGGCACGTTGTTGCTGCCGGCGGCGACGTACCACGGCGTCTCGTTGTCCTTGTAGATCAGATGTTGGCAAACGTGGTTCCATCCGAAGCGAACCAGGTGGGCCGCCGTCCGATATTCCACGAACGGCGTGATTTCATAGGCCGTTTCCTTGGGCGAAAAGGGGAGGTTTTCCGCGACGGAGGTCCCCATGTTGGCGAGCAGGGTGAACCGGGACCGGAGCGACAGCTTTTCCGCGAACGAGATGAAAGTGAAGTCGAGGGCCATGGCGCCTTCGGTGAGGAAGCGATCCTCCTGCAGCTCGTCCTGGTGGTTGGCGAAAAACAACAGGCGGCCGGTGCCGCTGAATTCGGACAGGAACCGCACGGAATCCGCCGGGACCTCTGGCTCCGGCGACGCCCATGCCGGCGGCTGACAGACCGCCCAGGCGACGATCCATGCGCCGCCCCATCGAGCGAGATTCAAGGGGCATCGGTTCATAGGCTCCTTTTGAGGCTGAAGTGGAACACGACGTCGGGAGTGGTGTTCACGGCGATATCCTCGGCCACGGCGATGTCGAGCATGAACCCCCGCGGCAGGAAAATCGTCGCCCCGGTGACGAGTTCCACCGCCCAGTCGTCGAGCGGCGCCATCTCCGTGCCCGAGAAGAATGGACTGTGCCAATCCACCTGCAGGCGCGGCTGCAACCAATCGGCGAGGCGCCAGCCCAGCGAGAAATTTCCATATCCGGCGAAGGGCTCCTGCCGGTCTTCCATGAGGTCTCCCGGCGTCAGGGCGAGCACGCCGGCGGACCCATGGAGTTCCAACCGCCATCGGGACCAGGAAGCCAGATCGCAAGCGGCCAGCCCGAAGGAAAAATCGGTGCTGCCGCTGCCGAGCAGGCGGTCCGGATCGCCCGTGGGCAGTTCCACGCCCGCCACCGCATCCACGGCGCGCGCGCCGGCCTTGCCCCGCCACAGCGGAGCGGAGACGGACAGGCGCACATCGCCCACCCCGGTGGCGGGATCCATCAGGCTGAACGGCGTGGCGTCCCCCCGGCGATAGCGGTATTCCAGGCGGTCGGAAGGCCGCCGCTTCCGGTTCCCGTCCGGCAATCCCATGGCCTCGTGATACCCCTCGATAAACCCATCCGACACGCCCCCCCGATGCGCCACGACCGGAACGCGCATCGCGACGCGCCAGCCGTTCTTCCATCCGTGACGCAGCGCAACCCTCGCGCACCACGTCTCGCCATCGAGGACGAGTTCATCCGCCCCGGCGGCCTTCTCGAAGGAATTGTTGGCGACATCGAGCGCGACGACCAGTTGAAACCCGGCTGGCGCGGCGGCGGCGGCGTCCTCCCCCGAAGGCAGCCCGTACAGACGGCAGAGGGGATTCTCGTTCTGCGTCATGAACGGAGCCCCCGGCGGTTCCGCACGCACGCCGCCGGCCGCGGCCAGAAGCGCAAGCGCGATGGAAATGGGAATCAGAGCCCTCATGTCCGTAGAGCGAACCTTATCGGGTTCCCCGGGAATTGCGACGCCAAAACCGGCCGGCGCGGCCGCCGTCCCCGCGCGCCTCCCGTTTCCGAGCCGCTTGACAATATAGTCCAATATTGTACTATCCAATTTCGAACAAAAGGAATCGTTATGCCCCCCCCGTCTTCCAAATTCCCTTTGCGGCGCGACTGCCGCCCGCCGGACCAGCTGCCGGCCACCAGCATGCTCCCCCTCTGGCGGCGCGTCCATCAGGAGCTGATGATCCGCGCCCAGAAGTGGAAACTCCCTTCCAATGTCGCCATGGTCCTCGTCCATCTGCATCTCCATCCCGAGGACTCGGAGCCGGCCACCATGGCTGCCGCCAACGACTTCCCCCGCCAAACCATCACCTTCATTCTCGACGCTTTGGAGAGTCAAGGGCTGGCCGCCCGCCAACCTCACCCCAACGACCGGCGCCGCAAGCTCGTCGAGCTCACGCCCGAGGGCAAAACCAAGGCCGAGGAGATGTTCCAAGACATGATCGCCTTCGAATCCGCCGCCCTCCGCACCATCGAAGACGTCGACATGGACCGTCTGCGGAACTTCCTGGCCCGTTACGCCGATGCGCTGGCCGCCCAGAACGACCGCGACATATAAGACTTGAAAGGATCCCCCATGCGTTCCCCTCCCCTGTTCCATCCGATGTTCCTCGGCCTGCTGGCCGCGCTGCTGGCGTCCGGCTGCCGCAGCTTCGAGCCGGCCCGCGCCCGCCGTGAACAGACCGGGTCGTTCACGACCCATCTCGCGCGCCTCGCCGAGGCCGAGTTGGCCAAACCCCTTGCGCTCGACGACTGCATCCGCCTCGCCATGACGAACAACTACGCGGTGCGCAAGGCCGACCTCGACCGCGAACTCTACCGCATCGGCAAGAACGTCGCCTTCACCGCCTTCCTGCCGAACGTCGCGGCTTCGGCCGGCTACCATTCCTATGAAAAAGAAATGCCGCAGCAACACGAAAAGCGGTTCGGCACGGCCGACCTCACGGCCAGCATGCCGATCTTCATGCCGTCCACGTGGTTCCTCTACGCGGCCGCCCGCCACGGCTATGCCGCCGCCGGCGTCGCCGCCCACTACGTGCGCCAAGGCATCGTGCTGCAAACCAGCGTCAACTACTACAACGTCCTCGTCCAGCAGGACACCCTCGCCGCGCTGGAAAGCCAGTGGCAGGCCGCGCGCGAAACCGCCGACCGCGTCTCGGGCCTCGCCGACGAAGGCCTCGTGACGAAATGGGAAGGCGACCAGGCGCTCTTTGCCGCCGAGTTGCGCGAAGCCGAACTGAACCGCGCCCGGCGCCAGCTCGCCGTGCTGCGCGGCGAACTGCTCCAGGGCCTCGGCCTCTCGCCGGCCGCGCCAATCGAGCTCTCCGGCGAAACCGGCGAAAAAACCATGCCGGCGGGCTCTGTCGAGGACCTCGTGCTGCAGGCGCTGGAAATCCATCCCGAACTGGCCTTGGCCGACCGGCAGGTCGTCATCCAGGACCATCAGGTGCGGCAGGCGTTCTGCAACTTCCTGCCGACGATCTCCCTCTTCTCCACCGGATCCTGGACCGGCAACGACCTGGCCGCGCACGCCGAAAACTGGGTCACCGGCTTCCGCGGCGCTTGGACGATCTTCGACGGCCTCGCGAACGTGGCGCGCTACAAGGCCGCCAAGGTCGAGCGGCGGCAGACGAAGCTGGAGCGCGAAAACACCTTCCTCTCCGTCATGGTCGGCGTCGTCGCCGCCGAGGCCGCCGCGCGCGACGCCGCCGAAGGCGCCCGCGTCCGCCAGCGCGCCTACGACGTCGCCGCCGCCAAATGGGCGGACTACGACGCCAAGGCCCGCGAAGGGCTTGTCCCCCTGAGCGACGCGCTCGACGCGCGCGGGGCCATGGACCTCGCGCAAGTCGCGCTCGTCCAGAGCCGCTATCAGGAAAAGATCGCCATCGCGACCCTCGAACTGGCCATGGGCCTCACCCTCGTCCCCGAACCGAACACCGAACCGAAAGCAGAGAAGTAACATGAAAACCAAGCGCATCGCCCGTTCCCTCCTCGCCGCCGCCCTGTCCGCCGCCGTTCTCGCGACCGGCTGCGGGAAGAAGGAGGCCGCCGCCGAAGAAGCCACCCGCGCGCTGGCCGTCCGCGCCCAAGCCGTCGCCCCGCGCGGTTTCGAACGGCGCCTGACCGTGCAGGGCACGCTCGAAGCCAAGAACTATGCGAACGTGGCCTCCCGCGCCGAGGGCAACCTCGACGCGATCTGGGTCGATGAAGGCGATCCCGTCGTCGCCGGCGAAACCGCCCTTTTCCAGATCGATCCCGTCAGCCGCGAGAACTCGCTGACCATCGCCAAGCAGAACCGGGCCGTCGCCGCCGCCTCCCTGAAAGTCGCCGAGGCCTCCGCCCGGAAAACCGAGGCCGAAGCCCGCAAGGCCACGCTCGATTTCGACCGCTACGAACGCCTCCATCAGGACGGCAAGGTCAGCGACAACGAATACGAGTCCGCCGAAGTCCAGCGCGCGCAGGCCCAGGCCGGCATCGCCGTCGCCAAGGCCCAGGTCGACCTCGCCGAGCGCCAGGTCAAGCAGGCCGAGGCCTCCCTTTCCATCGCGGAGAAGAACCTCGCCGACACCCAGATCCTCGCGCCGATCTCCGGCGTCGTGAGCTCCCGCACGGCCGAGCCCGGCGAGCAGATGGCCGTCGGCAAAGTCGTCCTGCGCATCGACGATCTCGCCGTCGTCGAAGCCGCCGCTTATCTTCCCGCCCAGTACTATCCCGAAGTGGTTCCCGGCGAAACGACCTTCCGCCTCGGCGTCGGCGGACGCGAGGCCGGCACGCACGCCATCACAACCCGCAGCCCCACCATCAATCCCACCCTGCGCACGTTCGAAATCAAGGGCCAGGTCGAGGCCGCCGATGGCCTCGTCGTCCCCGGCCAAATGGCCGACCTCACGATCGTCTTCGAAACCCGCGAAACCCTCGGCGTCCCCTCCGCCTCCGTTCTCGTCCGCGGCGGCAAGCCGGTCGTCTTCGCCGTGCAGGACGGCAAGGCCATCTCCCGCCAAGTCGAAACCGGCCTCCAGAACGACGCCTGGACCGAAATCCGCTCCGGCCTCGAGGCCGGCGAAATCGTCGTGACCGAAGGCCAGACCCAGCTCCGCGACGGCATGGCCGTCGAAGTCCTTTGAAGTTCCAACCACGGATAAACACGGATGAACACGGATAAAATCATAATTGGGTCGAGGATCGAAGCCATCCGTGTCCATCCGTGTCCATCCGTGGTTGGCTTCTTTCTTTCCGTTTTCTTTTCCACCAAGTCATAACCGGAGTCCGCCCCCATGTTCCTCGCCAACGCCTCCACGAAACGACCCATCGCGATGGGCTGCCTGCTCATCGCCCTCGTCGTGCTCGGACTCAATTCCGCCCGCAAGCTTTCCATCGAGGACATACCTGCGGTCGACATCCCCTACATCGCCGTGATCACCGCCTGGGTCGGCGCCTCGCCCGAAGACGTGGAGAAAGACGTCAGCAAGTACATCGAGGACGCCGTTTCCGGCATCGACGGCCTCAAGCACATCGAGTCCTCCAGCCTCGAGAACGTGTCCCAGGTCGTTCTCGAATTCAACCTCTCCGTCGACGTGGATACGGCCGCGCAGGACGTGCGCGAAAAGCTCGACCCCATCCTCTCCAAATTGCCTGCGGACGCCGAACGCCCCGTCATCCAGAAGATCAACATCAACGCCAAGCCCATCGCCAACGTCTTCCTCTCCGGCGAGGCGCCCATCGACGATCTCTACGACTACGCCGACAACGTCGTCGCCGACCGCTTCGCCACCATTCCCGGCGTCGCCGAAGTCCAGGTCATCGGCGGCAACGAACGCGAAGTGGGGGTCGAACTCGACCGCGACGCCCTCGCCGCCGCCGGCTTGACCACCTTCGACGTCACGGCCGCCTTGCAGGGCGGCGTCCTCTCCCTCCCCGGCGGCCGCATCCGCGAGCGCGGCAACGAATATTCCATCCGCTTCGACGCCGAATACCAGGACGTCGCCGACATCGCCGGCCTCGAAGTCGCCACCCGGGGCGGCGCCCGCCGCCGCCTCGGCGATCTCGGCACCGTCCGCCTCGCCACCGCCGAAATCCGCCAGCGCGCCATCCTCGACGGCCGGCCAGGCATCGTGCTCAAGATCGTCAAGAAGGCGGAGGGCAACATCGTCTCCGTCGTCGCGGAATCGCGCCAGCGCTTCGAGGAAATCCGCCGCACCCTTCCGGGCGGCATGGAACTCGCCTGGGTGTCCGACGAGGCCGAAAACATCCAGGCCTCCGTCGATTCCGCCATCTCCGGCGTGCTTCAGGCCGTCGGCGTGTGCGCGCTCATCCTCTTCATCTTCCTCGTCAACGTCCGCACGACCATCGTCGTGGCCATCACCATGCCCGTCACCATCTTGATCGGCCTGTTCTTCATGCAGCTCGCCGGGCAGACGCTCAACACCGTCACCTTGCTGGCCATCGGCCTCTCCACGGGCGTGCTGGTCTCCAATTCCATCGTCGTCCTCGAAAACATCGTTTCGAAGTTCGAGACCATGGACGACCATTGGGCCGCCGCCGGCGAAGGCGCCTCGGAAGTCACCGTTTCCGTGCTGGCCTCGGCGGGCACCAACGTCATCGTCATGTTTCCCATCGCCATGATGTCGAGCATGGTCGGCCGCATCCTCGCCCCCTTCGCCGTCGCCACCCTCATCGTCAACGCCGCGTCCATTTTTGTCAGCTTCACCCTCACCCCCATCCTGTGCGCGATCCTGATGCAGCCCGCCTCGAAGCGCAAGGACACGGCGCTGGCCCGCTTCGGCCAGCGCTGGGACGCCGGCTTCCAGGCGTTCGCCGTCCGCTACGCCAACGGCCTCCGCCGCATCGCCCGCAGCCGTTTCTTCACCGCCGCCATCGTTCTCGGCTTCGTCGTGCTCTTCTTCGGCACGATGAAGTTCGGCGGCGGCCGGCTCGGCTTCACGTTCTTCGAAACCGCCGACAACGGCCGCATCTTCGTTCGCGTCGAAACGCCCCCCTACTACGACCTCGAAAAGACCGTCGCCCGCCTCGAGGGCATCCAGGCGCGCCTGATGGGCTCTTCCGACCTCCAGCACGTCCTCACCACCGCCGGCAAGGCCGAGTCCATGAGCGGCCAGGCCAGCGAAGGCGTCTACATGGGCCAGATCGAGCTGTTCTTCGCCCCCAAGACCGCGCGCCGCTGGAAGATCGTCGACCGCATCGGGGAAATCCGCGCCCTGCTGCGCGACGAAACCGACTGCATGGTCTCCGCCGCGCTGCCCAGCAAGATGGGCGGCCAGAATTTCCAGATCGACCAGAACCTCTCCGGCGACGACCTCGAAACCCTCGACCGCGCCGCCCTCGCCATCCAGTCCGCCGCGCTCGCCCTGCCCGGCGTGAGCACGCTCGAAACCACCGTCCGCGACACCAAGCCCGAAATCCGCATCCAACCCAAGCGCGCCGTCCTGTCGGACCTCGGCCTGCCGGCCTCCCGGCTTGGGGCCATCGTCCGCGCCAATGTCGACGGCATCGAGGCCGCCAGCTACAAGCGCGGCGACCGCACCTACGACATCCGCGTCAAGCTCGCCGAGCGCGAAGGCAAGGACCAGATCCGCCAGTTCATGCTGCCCGGCGCCGACGGCCGCCCCATCCCCCTCGAGACCGTCGCCGACGTCGTCGATGCACGGTCCCTCATCCAGATCTACCGCGTCGACAAGCGCCGCACCGTCAAGATCCTCGGCGACATCCGGCCCGACGCCACCATGAGCGGCGTCGGCGCCGACATGGCCCGCGCGATTAAAGAAAAGAACCTGCTCCCGGCCGGCTACACCCTCGGCAACTCCGGCATGTCCGAAATCATGGACGACGCCATCGCCGACTTCGGCGAGGCGATCCTGCTCGCCGTTTTCCTGACGCTGCTCACCCTCTCCGCCATCCTCGAATCCTGGAGCCGGCCTGGCTTCGTCCTGCTCACGCTCCCCATGGCCCTCATCGGCGTCGTCGCGTCCCTCGTGTTCAGCGGCTCCGCCATCACCATCCTCGTCCTCCTCGGCATCCTCATGCTCATCGGCGTCGTCGTCAACGGGGCCATCCTCATCGTGGACAAGATGGCCCAGCACCTCCGCGAAGGCGTCTGCCGCCGCGAAGCCATGCTCACCGCCATGGTCGAGCAGTTCCGCCCCGTGCTCATGGTCGTGCTGGCCTCCGGGCTCGGCATGCTGCCCATCGCCCTCAGTTCCGGCATCGGCTCCGAAAACCGCGCCGGCATCGGCATCGCCTCCGTCGGTGGAATCCTCGTCGCCGGCGTCCTGACCTTGACCCTCCTGCCGCTGATCTACACTCTCTTTGCCGGCAAGCCCAAGGCCGAACACCCCGGCGAGCCCACGGAGCCCTGCCCGCATTGATCGAACCGACATGGCCGCGTCCCGCCCATCCCCGCCCGCCGCCCCTCCGGAAAAAATCCTGAAGGAGTCCCGCCACTGGGAACTCCTGCGAATACGCCGCGCCAAGGAAACCCGGCGTTCCGTGTTCCGCGTGGATGGCCATTACGTGGTCAAGAAATTCGAGATCCCGCTGGATGTCCGCCGCTACCGCCGCCCCTGGCTGGCGGAGGACGCCTGCCTGCGCCGCCTCGACGGCATCGGCGCCCCGCGCTCCTACGGCTGGTGCGAGGAAACCGAGGCCGACCAGCGCGTCGTCTGGCTGGTGAAGGAATACGTCGCCGGCAAGCCCGTCGACACCTTCGCCGCGGCCGACCTGCCCGCCGTCGCTCGCCTCATGGCCCGCATCCACAGCCAGCAGATCATCACCGACGACGCCAGCGCCGGAAACTTCATCCGCACCCTGGACGGGGAGATGCAGTTTTTGGATTTCGGCCGCGCCAAACTGTTCCGCCGGCCCGGCTTCCGGTTCGATCTGCATGCCGGCGGGGAACTGGCCAAGTTCCGCCGCGAGGGTCTTCGCTGGAACGCCGAACTCTGGCAGGCCTTTGTCCCGCTCTACGTCGAAGCCTTCGGCGGCTCGCGCTTCCGCCGCGTCCGCCTCCACGCCGCTTGTTCCGCCGCCACCGCCCTCCGCAGGCTGCGCAAAATTTCACAAGGAAAATCCCCCAGGAGCTGACTTCTCATGACCCGCGTCCTTCTATCCGGCCTCAGCAACGACCGCGTCGAACTGAACCTGGCCTGCGCCCTCCGGAAATCCGGCGTCGAGCTGTTCGCCATCGACGATCCCCACAGTTCCGCCATCGAATGGTGCCAGTCCTGCGGCATCCCCCATATGGACCACGAATTCCACAACCGCTTCGAACACGAGGCCATCGTGATCTATCGCGAGCTCCTGCGCGCGCACGCCTTCGACATCCTCCATTGCCTGACCAACCGCGCCCTCTCCACCGCCCTTCTCGCCACCCGCCACATGGATCGCCCCCCGACAATCATCGCCTACCGCGGCACCATGGGCCACCTCCACCACTGGGACCCCGCCTCCCGCCTCTCCTATCTCAGCCCCCGCGTCGACGCCATCGTCTGCGTCTCCGACGCCGTTCGCCGCTACCTGAAGGAGTTCGACATCCCCGACTCCCGCCTCGACGTGATTTGGAAGGGGCACGATCCCGCCTGGTATTCCGCCTCCCCGCGCACGGCCCTGGCCGAATTCGGCATCCCTCCCGACGCCGTCGCCGTCGGCTTCGTCGGCAACATCCGCCCCGTCAAAGGCGCCGATGATCTCCTCCGGGCCTTCGACGGCATCCGCCCCGGGGAAAACATCCACCTCGTCCTGATCGGGGAAGTCCGCGACCGCCACATCGAGAAACAGATTGGCCGGCATCCCCACGTCCATTTCCTCGGCTTCCGCCCCGACGCCGCCCCGCTCGTCGGCGCCTGCGACGCCGCCGTCATGCCGTCCATCGAGCGCGAAGGCCTCCCCAAAGCCATGCTGGAAGCCATGGCCCAAGGCATTCCCCCCATCGTGACCGATGTCGGCGGCATGCCCGAGCTGGTCGAGCACGAGGCCTGCGGCCTCGTCGTCCCTCCGCGCGACCCCGCCGCCCTTCGCGACGCCATCCGCCGCCTGGCGCGGGATGCCGCCCTCCGCCGCCGGATGGGCGCCGCCGCCCGCGCCCGCATCGACGGCCCCTTCCATTTCCGCCACACCGTCGAGAAAACCCTCGCGCTGTATGCGCGACTGCTGTCCACAGGAACGGAAGCCGCCCGCCTGTGATCCGGCCACCCCCGACTTGGCTCGCCGCTCTGGCGCTTCTGGTCGCGGACACCCCTCCCGCCGCCGCGCATGAGTGGTTCGCGGATGATCCGCCCCTGCTCAGCCTCAGCGTCGGCGCCGCCCAGATCTTCGACGCCCACCAGGAGGTCTTCTGGGGCGTCGAATACCGCCCCGCTTTCCGCTTCTGCCGCTTCGGACCTTGGTTCTTCTTTGGCAGCGGGAAAAACGCGGCGTTCTACGCCGCCGCCGGCGTGCAGCTGAACCTCGAACTGGGCCGCGGCTGGGTGCTGACCCCCAGTTTCGGCGGCGGCTACTACAACGCCGAAGACGGACTGGACCTCGGCTTCGACGCCGAATTCCGCACCGCCGTCGAGCTGGCCAAGCGTTTCCCCAACGGCCATCGCCTCGGTCTTTGCGCGGCCCATCTCTCCAACGGATCCCTCAGCGAAAAGAACCCCGGCACCGAGACCCTCGGCCTCGTCTATTCCCTCCCGCTCGACGCCCGGTTCCGCCGCCGCCCCGACCCCGCGCCCCCCGCCGAATGACCCGCGCGCAACCTTTGCCACACCGCCCCGCATGGGGTATAGTCCCTTTCCGCATATGATGTTCTTCTTCCAGATCCTGTGCATCCTGGGCCTCGTCGCGTGCGGCTTCTTCGCCCGCCGCCGCGGCATGCTTTCGGCGCACGGCACGAACGACCTCGCCCACGTCGCCCTCTCGCTGATCTACCCCGCCCTCATCTTCGTCTCCATCACTCAACTCTCCTTCGCCGATCTGCGCGCCAACCTCGCCCTCCCCCTCCTCGTCATGGCCATCGCCCTCGTCGGCTTCGGCCTCGGCCTGCTCTCCGTCCGCTTTCTCGGAAGCGTCCATTCCGACACCGCCCGCGCCTTCCTGTTCCACTGCCTCGTGAACAACTATCTCTTCCTGCCCCTGCCCCTCGTCCTCTTCCGCTACGGCGACCATGGCGTCGCCCTCCTCGTCTTCTCCTCCGTCGGCTACGAGCTCCTGCTCTGGTCCCTCGGCGTCATGCTCTTCTCCCGCGCCGAGCGCAAGCGCGACCAGCTCAAATCCCTCTTCAGCCCCCCCTTCGTCACCCTCCTCTTCAGCCTCGCCGTCGTCGCCGCCCGCGATCTGTTTCCTTGGCCCGAAATGCCCGCGTGGCTTTCGATGGCCCACGACACCCTCCGCTCCGGCTTGAAATCCCTCGGCGCCGCCACCATCGCCCTCTCGATGCTCGTCGCCGGCAGCCGCTTCGCCGTCTTGAAATTCCAAACCATGCTCGGCTGGCGCATCTGGTTCGTCTCCGCCATCCGGCTTGTCGCCGTCCCCCTCGTCATGATCCCCTTCCTCGCCCGGATCCCCATGGACCCCGCCGCCCGCGGCATCCTCACCATCATCGCCGTCATGCCCTCCGCCATGGTCAGCGTCCTCTTCTCCGAACGCTACGGCGGCGACACCGATTTCATCGCCGGCGGCCTGTTGCTCACCCACCTCTGGGCGCTCGTCACCGTCCCCCTCCTCCTCGCCTGGGCGTTCTGACGGCCCAGCCATCTCCTATCACATATAATTATTAGTGATAGCTTGGGTTTTCCACGCTATGGAAAACTTTTCCGCGATTTTTCCACACGATGGAAAACTTTTTTCCACACCGTGGAAAACCCGCCCCCGCCTAGCTCAGCGGCAGCCCCACGGCGCGGAACGTGCGCTTCACGTCGCGGAAATGCCGCTTCAGGTCGAAGCACGCCGCGAGTTCCCGGCGCGTCGCCGCCTTCGCGATGTCGGCATCCGCCGCCACCAGCTCCAGCAACGGCTGGCCGCTCTTCCACGCTTCCATCGCGTTGCGCTGCACCCAGCGATAGGCCTCTTCGCGCGCCACGCCCTTCTCCACCAGCAGCAGCAAGACCTGCTGCGAATGGATCAGCCCGTGCGTCAGGTCCAGATTTTCCCGCATGCGTCCCGCGTCGACCTTCATTCCCCCCACCAGCGCCGCCAGCTTGGCCAGCATGTAGTCCAGCAGGATCGTCGCGTCCGGCAAAATGATCCGCTCGGCGGAGGAATGCGAGATGTCGCGCTCGTGCCACAGCGCCACGTTCTCCATCGCGGTCAGCGCATAGCCGCGCAGCACCCGCGCCAAGCCGCACAGCTGCTCGGCGATGATCGGATTCCGCTTGTGGGGCATCGCGCTGGAGCCCTTCTGGCCTTTGCCGAAGAATTCCTCCACCTCGCGCACCTCGGTGCGCTGCAGGTGCCGGAACTCCTGCGCCCAGCGCTCGATGCTCGTCCCCGCCAGCGCGACCGCCGCCACGAATTCCGCGTGCCGGTCGCGCTGCAAGATCTGCGTCGAGACCGCCGCGGCCTTCAGCCCCAGCTTTTTGCAGACCGCCGCTTCGATCTTCGGATCCAGATGCGCATGCGTGCCCACCGCGCCCGACAGCTTGCCCACGCGCACGGTTTCGCGCGCGGCTTTCAGCCGCGCCAAGGCGCGGCCGAACTCATCGACCATCAGCGCCATCTTGAGCCCGAAGGTCGTCGGCTCGGCATGGATGCCGTGGCTGCGGCCGATCATCGGCGTGAACGCGTGCTGCCGGGCCTGGTTCGCCGCCGCCGCCCGCACCTGCGCCACCCCCGCGATCAGCAGGTCCGCCGCCGCGACGAGATTGACCGACAGCGCCGTGTCCACCACGTCGGAGCTGGTCATCCCCTTGTGGATGTGCCGTCCCGCCGGGCCGACGGTCTCGGACACGTTCGTCAGGAACGCGATCACGTCGTGCCGCGTCTCCGCCTCGATCTGGCGGATGCGCTTCACGTCGAACGAGGCCTTGCGGCGGATCGCGCTCCACTCCTTCTGCGGAATCAGGCCGGAGTCCGCCATCGCCTCGCAGGCCGCCAGTTCCACCCGGAGCCACGTCCGGAACTTGTGCTCGTCGGTCCACAGCGCGCCCATTCCGGGCCGGGTGTATCGCTCGATCATGGTCTGCCTCCTGGCCGCCAATGAAAACGCCGGAAGCCTCGCGGGTTCCGGCGCTTCTTCATCGGCCTCTCCGTTCCGCCCTATTCCGCCGCCGGTTCTCCGGCAGCGCCGCCGTCCGCGACCGGCTTCTCCGCCGCCTTCTTCTTCGCGGACTTCTTCTTCTTCGGCTCGGAATCCTCTTGCGCCGCCTTCTTTTCCGCCACGGCCGCTTCGGCCGCCGCGGGGGCGACGGCTTCTTCCGCGTCTCCGGCGGGTGCGGCCGCGACCGTCTCCATCATGTCCGGGGTGGCTTCGAACACGACTTCCGGCGCGGGAGCCGGCATGGCCTTGGCGCGCTCGGCCTTCTTCAAGAACAACAATCCCGATTCGGCCTGCGGAAGCCACGTGCTGTCCGGATGGGCGGCGATGAAATCCTCGTAGAGCGCCCGGGCCTCGTCGAAATCCCCCAGTTGCTCGCGGCAGCGCGCGGCGCCCATCACGGCTTGGGGCCGGAGCGGGCTGGCCGCATTCGCGGCGGCGAACGCCTCGTAGGCTTCCGCGGCGGACGTGAAATCCTCCTGCGCTTCGAGACTCGCGGCCACGCCCACCGCCGCATCGGGCGCCAGCATGTGGCCGGGGTAGAGGGAAAGAAAACGCTGATAGGCCGCCAAAGCCTCGTCGTAGCGGTTCTGCGCGTAGAACTCCGCCGCGGCCGTGGCCAGCGCCATCGGCGCGGTCACCGCCTCCGGATCGGTGGAGGCCAGCTGCTGGAACTCTTCCGGGCTCCGCCCTTGGAACAGCGCCTGCACGGCCTCCGCCGCCTTCGATTCCTTCTGGTTGCGCCAGATCGAAATCCCCAGCATCACCATCACGGCCACCGCCAGCCCGATCAGCGCCGGACGGCCGTATTCCGCCATCCATTTCGAAAATTGCTGCGCGTCCTCGTTCGCCGCCGGCGGCGTCTCGGTCTCTTGGCTCGGAATTGGCTCGTCCATAAATGCTCCATCCTTGGGTTTCAAAATCGGGACGGAATTGTCGCCGCTCCCCCCCGAAAACGCAAGAAAATCGTTCAGGGCGCCGGGCGGCGCCCTAGGGCTTCTGCCGGGCGGCCCACTGCCGGGCGCAGGCGAAAACGGCTTCGTTCTGCTGGATCACGGCTTCCTTGCCGGCGAAGTTCGTCGCGATGGCCTGGCGGTACGCCTCATCGGGCAGGCCCAGCCCGCCCAGCGCGGCCAGCACGCCGATCATGGCCGTGTTCGCGGCGCGCGGACTGCCGCCCTCCGTCGCCAGCTCCTGCGCGGGCACCGCCAAGGCGCGCACCCCGGCGGGCGCCTGGAATGCCCCGATGGCCGCGTTGTAGAGCAGCCATCCGCCGGGCTTCACCTCGCCCGCGAATTTCTCCAGCGAGGGCCGGTTCATCGCCACCAGCGCGTCGGCCTCGGTCACCACCGGCGAGCCGATCGGGCTTCCGGAGATCACCACCCCGCAGTTGGCCGTGCCGCCGCGCTGCTCGGGACCGTAGGACGGATACCACGAGACGAACTGGCCCGCGCCGCACGCCGCGCGCGCCAGCACCACGCCCATGCTCAGCACCCCCTGCCCCCCGAACCCCGCCATCTTGACGGCATGGGTCGGCGCGGACGGATCGAGCTGCGCGTCGGGCGCCTGGTCCGCGTCCAGCCCCAGCAGGTGGTCCAGCGTTTCCTTCCGGTAGTCGCTCCGCGCCCGCACGATGGGCGCCGCCTCCGCCACGCGGTCGCGGAGCACCCCCAGCGGAAATTCCGCCTCCATCTGCTCGGCGACGAACCGGG
Organism: Opitutia bacterium; assembly: GCA_009928955.1. Lineage (GTDB taxonomy): Bacteria > Verrucomicrobiota > Kiritimatiellia > CAIQIC01 > Lenti-01 > Lenti-01. The sequence goes on from SABN01000026.1 coordinate 31,350, forward strand.
TCGCCGCCTCCACGTTCATCTTCTGGTTGGTGGGGCACGCCATCAGCACCTCCACGAACGCATACCCCTTGCCGTCGCGCTGCGCCTCGAGCGCCTTGCGGATCGCCTGCCGCGCCTGCCGCAGCTTGGCCATGTTCGAAAACGACACCCGCGCGACGTAGACCGGCGCCTGCAGCTGGCTGATCAGCTCCGCCATGTGCAGCGGATAGCCGGCTTGCTGCGGATCGCGCCCCTCCGGCGAGGTCTCCGTCTTCTCCCCCACCAGCGTCGTCGGCGCCATCTGCCCGCCGGTCATCCCGTAGACCGTGTTGTTCACGAAGAACACCGCGAGCTTCTCTCCCCGGTTCGCCGCCTGCAGCGTCTCGTTCAGGCCGATCGACGCCAGGTCGCCGTCCCCTTGGTACGACAGCACCACCGCCGGGTCCCGCGCGCGGGACAGGCCCGTCCCCACGGCCGCCGCCCGCCCGTGCGCCACCTGGAGGTTCCCCGTGTCGAAATAATAGTACGCGAACACCGCGCAGCCCACCGGGCTGATCATCACCGCGCGGTCCTGCAGCTCCAGGTCGGAGAGCGCCTCGCCGATCAGCTTGTGCAGCACCCCGTGCTCGCACCCGGGACAATAGTGCGTCGCCGTCTGCGCCGAGCCTCCCTTGTGCGGAAACGTCTTGTAGAGGCCCCGGGTTTGGATCACTTTCTCCATCGCGCGCCCTCCTGCCTCAGGCTTTCTTCGCCGTCTCGCGGATCTTCGCCAGCACCTGCGCCTGCGTGACCAGGTTCCCGCCGAGCCGGTTCGCCAGATGCACCGGACACCGGCACTCGACCGCCAGCTTGAGGTCGTCGCGCATCTGCCCGTTGCTCATCTCCACGCTGATCAGTTGCTTGCCGCCCCGGCCCACGAACGCGTTCAGCGCGTCCTTCGGGAACGGATACAGCGTCTTCGGCCGGAACAGCCCCGCGCGGATCCCCTCCGCCCGCGCCGCGTCCACCGCGCCTTGCGAGATGCGCGCGCTGATGCCGTACGCCACCAGCGCGATGTCCGCGTCCTCCATCCGGCAGCTCGCGGAGTCCTGCTCCGCCGCCTCCACCGCCGCGTACTTCGCCTGCAGCAGGTTGTTGAATTCCTCCTGCTGGTCGAAGTTCAGGAAGATCGACGTCACCACGTTCGGCCGCGTCTCCGCCGTCCCGTCCACCGCCCAGCTTGTGTCCGTCTCCGGCGCGACGCTGCGCTCCGGAAACCGCAGCGGCTCGATCATCTGCCCCAGCACCCCGTCCGCCAGCACGAACACCACCATCCGCCACTTCTGCGACAGCTCGAAGGCCCGCATCGTGAAATCGCACATCTCCTGCACGCTGTCGGGCGCCAGCACGATCGTCCGGTAGTTGCCGTGCCCCCCCCCCTTCACCACCTGGTTGTAGTCCCCCTGCTCCGGACCGATGTTCCCCAACCCCGGCCCCGCCCGCATGATGTCCACCACCACCGCCGGCAGTTGCGCGCCCGACAGGTACGAGATCCCCTCCTGCTTCAGGCTGATCCCCGGCCCCGACGACGCCGTCATCGCCCGCCGCCCCGACGCCGCCGCCCCGAACACCATGTTGATCGCCGCCTCTTCGCTCTCCGCCTGCACCACCCGCCGCCCCGCCCCCGGGAATTTCTTCGCCGCCTCGTGCAGAATCTCGCTCGCCGGCGTGATCGGATACCCGAAGAAGCAGTCGCACCCCGCGTACAGCGCCCCGATGATGACCGCCGTGTTGCCCTTGACCAGTTGCGTCGCCATTATCCGTTTCCCCGTCCCGCCGGATCCTTCACCGGCACATGCACCTCGATCGCGTTCGGCTCCGGACACACGTAGAAGCAGTTCAGGCACCCGATGCACCCCGCCCCCGCGTACTTCGCGAACACGTACCCGCGCGAATTCAGCTCCGTCCCCATCGCGATCACCTTTTTCGGGCACGCCGCGATGCACCGCCCGCAGGCCTTGCACTCCAGCGGGTCGATCACCGGATACGGCTCCGGGGCTTTCGTTTTCGGATCGCTCATGCGGAATCTCCCAATACGCAAAATCCGGACGAGTCTACCC
>SABN01000125.1 GCA_009928955.1 Opitutia bacterium
CGTCTATCCCGACCGCAACCTCCGCTGGACCTACCGCCAGTTCGACGAGCGCGTCAACCGCCTCGCCAAGGGCCTCCTCGCCATCGGCATCCGCAAGGGCGACCATGTCGGCATCTGGGCCAAGAACGTCCCCGACTGGCTCACGTTCCAGTTCGCCTGCGCCAAGACCGGCGCCGTCCTCGTCACCGTCAACACCGCCTACAAGGGCGAAGAACTCGACTACGTCCTGCGCCAGTCCGACCTGAAGATGCTCGGCCTCATCGACGGCTTCCGCGACGTCGACTACATCCAGACCCTCAACCAGCTCGTCCCCGAACTCAAGGAACAGCCGCGCGGCCATTTGGACAGCAAGGCCTATCCGCACCTGAAGTTCGCCTGCTACGTCGGCCAGGAAAAGCACCGCGGCCTGTACACCACCGCCGAGCTCATGCTCCTCGGCGCCCACCAGCCCGACGCCCGCCTCGACGAAGCGCAGGCCGCCATCGGCTGCCACGACATCGTCAACATGCAGTACACCTCCGGCACCACCGGCTTCCCCAAGGGCGTGATGCTCTCCCACCACAACCTCCTCAACAACGGCTGGAGCATCGGCCACCGCCAGCGCTTCACCGCCGCCGACAAGCTCTGCCTCCAAGTCCCCCTCTTCCATTGCTTCGGCGTCACCCTCGGCGTCATGGCCATCCTCTCCCACGGCGCCACCCTCGTCGTCGTCGAGGTCTTCGACCCCCTCCTCGGCCTCGCCGCCATCCACCAGGAAAAGTGCTCCGTCCTCTACGGCGTCCCCACCATGTTCATCGCCATGTACACCCACCCCATGTTCAAGATGTTCGACATGTCCAGCCTCCGCACCGGCATCATGGCCGGCAGCGTCTGCCCCATCGAGGTCATGAAGCGCGCCATCTCCGACATGCACATGCCCGAAATCACCGTCGTCTACGGCCTCACCGAGGCCTCCCCCGGCATGACCCAGACCTACGGCACCGAGCCCATCGAAGTCCGCGTCTCCACCGTCGGCCCCGCCTTCCCCGGCGTCGAGGTCGCCATCCTCGACCCCGCCACGTCCCGGCCCCGGCCGCCCAACGCCGAGGGCGAGGTCTGCTGCCGCGGCTACAACGTCATGCGCGGCTACTACAAGATGCCCGAGCAAACCGCCGCCGTCATCGACCCGGACGGCTGGCTCCACTCGGGCGACCTCGGCACCTGCGACGAAAACGGCTACTACCGCATCACCGGCCGCATCAAGGACATCATCATCCGCGGCGGCGAGAACATCTCGCCGAAGGAGATCGAGGACCTGCTCCTCACGCTCCCCGAAATCATGAACGCGCAGGTCGTCGGCGCCCCCGACGAGAAATACGGCGAACTCCCCGTCGCCTTCGTCATCCTCAACCGCGGCCAATCCCTCGCCGAGGAGGACGTCCGCGACCACGTGCGGAAACACCTCGCCGCCTACAAGGTCCCCCGCTACGTCTTTTTCGTGGACGAATACCCCCTCACCGCCAGCGGCAAGATCCAGAAATTCAAGCTCCGCGAGCAGTCCAAGGCCCTCGTCGCCCGGCGCCGCGCCGAAGGCGCCTGACCCCCCCGGCGGCCCTCCGCCCGCGATTTTGGTTCATGATCGCGCCGCCCCCCGCTACACTTCCCCCCATGAACCTGCACTTCATCCGCGCCCAGCTCGACCGCGCCCTCTGGACCGGCACCGGCTTCACCCTCACCTTCGGCGATGTCTTCTTCGCGCTCCTGCTCATCTTCGGCGGCGCCCTCGCCAGCCGCCTCCTCGCCACGTTCTTCGGCAAGCGCCTGCCCCGCCACCTCCGCCAATCCCACCACGCCCGGGAATTCGCCCCCCGCTGGATCTTCTTCAGCCTCTGGGCCCTCTTCCTGCTCGCCGCCCTCCGCGTCCTCGGCATCCCCCTCACGCCCCTCAGCTTCCTCGGCGGCGCCATCGCCCTCGGCTTCGGCTTCGGCGCCCAGAACCTCTGCGGCAACCTCATCAGCGGCGTCATCCTCCTCGCCGCCCGCCCCTACCAGGTTGGCGACATCGTCGAAGTCGACGGCCAGGCCGGCACCGTCCTCGCCATCGGCCTGCGCGCCACCGAAATCCTCACCTACGACGGCGTCAACCTCGTCGTCCCCAACAGCAACCTCATCTCCAACACCATCGTCAACCGCACCAACTACGACCGCTCCCTCCGCGGCCTCGTCACCATCTCCGCCGCCTACGACGCCGACACCCGCCTCGTCGACGAAACCCTCCGCGCCGCCGCCGCCGCCCACCCCGCCGTCATCAACGCCCCCGGCAAGGCCCCGTGGACGATCTTCGACAACTTCGGCGCCAGCGGCCTCGAGTTCAAGCTCTTCTTCTGGGTCGACACCACCCGCGCCTCCGTCGCCGCCACCGCCAGCGACATCCGCCACGCCGCCCTCGCCGCCTTCCGCGCCAACGGCATCGCCATCCCCTACCCCCAGCTCGTCGTCCACGCCCCCCCAGCGGGGTCAGCCCTTGAATAGTGAATTTCTGCCGCTGGGCCTTTTTCCACACTGTGGAAACATTTCTTCCATTGTGTGGAAAAATCGCGAAAACTTTTTCCATACTGTGGAAAAATCGGCCCAATTTTTCCACACCGTGGAAAACTTTTTTCCACACTGTGGAAAACTTCCCGCATGATCCATCTGATTCCATCCCCGACTTCCTTCCGTCTTCTCGGCGGCACCTTCGCCCTCCCTTCCCCCCCCGCCGCCGGCGTCCCCGACCACCTCGACCCGCGCGTCGGCAAGGTCCTCCACGAATTGTTCCCCGGCCTCCACCACATCGCCTGCCATCAGGCGGATCCTGCCGTCCGCTTGGAGTCCGCTCCCGGCCCGAGCGAATCGTACAAGCTCGTCATCTCCCCCGACGGCCTCCGCATCGCCGCCCCCGACGCCGCCGGTTTCTTCTACGCCCTCCAGACGCTGCGGCAGATCCTCGCGCAAAGCGGCCCCGCGCTCCCTTGCCTGGAAATCTCCGACGCCCCCGTCTTCCCCCTCCGCGGCTATTACCTCGACGTCAGCCGCGGCCGCGTCCCGCGCCTCGCGATGCTCCAGCGCCGCATCCGGCTGCTGGCCTCCCTCAAGATCAACCACCTCCAGCTCTACTTCGAACACCCTTTCCGCTTCGCCTTCGATCCCGCCATCGCCGGCGACAACGACGCCTATGACGCCGCCGACCTCCGCGCGCTCGACGCGTGCTGCCGCGAACACTTCATCGAGCTCGTCCCCTCCTTCACCTGCTTCGGCCACATGGGCCGCATCCTCTCGCTGCCGCCCTACCGCGACCTCGCCGAAGTCGAATTCCCCGCGCCTTCGTGGGAAACCGCCACCTGGCGAGAGCGCCTCCGCGGCGCCACCCTCAACTCCCGCGACCCCGACGCGCAGCAATTGCTGCGAAACATCCTCGATGAGTTTCTGCCCTGTTTTTCTTCCACCCGCTTCAACCTCTGCGGCGACGAAACCTACGACCTCGGCCAAAGCACCCCCGGCGCATCCCCCGGCGAAATCGCCGCGCGCTACAACAACCATGTCCGCTTCCTTCAAAAGGAAGCCGCCCGCCACGGCAAATCCCTCATGCTCTGGGGCGACATGCTCCTGCACCACCCCGATGCCATCGGCGACCTCCCCCCCGGCTGCGAAATCCTCGACTGGGCCTATTTCCCCTCAAACAACTTTGCGAAGTGCAACGAGTTCATCTCGCGCGGACTCCCCACCATCGTCTGCCCTTCCGTGCGCGGCTTCGGACGCCTCTTCAACGCCGTCGAAGAAGCCCGCACCGTCCTCGCCGCCTACGCCCGCACCGGAAAACAATTCGGCGCGCGCGGCCTGCTGAACACTGACTGGGGCGACTACGGCCACTTCAACATGCCCCCCGGCGCCCTCCACGGCCTCGCCCTCGGCGCCCAGCTCGCCTGGAACCCCGACCACGACGAAGGCGCCGCCTTCGACCGCGCCTTCTCCAAGATCCTCTTCGGCGCCGACACCCCCCGCCCCGCCGAACTCTTCTCCCTCGCCGGCTCCGTCCCGGAACATCTCGCCGCGTGGCCTTTCGCGCCGCTGAAAAATATTCCGCCCCCCGCCGACCCCGCCCCGGCGCGGGAACTCGCGACTCAAGCCCCGCTCTGGGCCGGTGAATTCTCCAAGCTCGCGCCCACCGAATGGGCCGACGAAACCGACCACGCCCAGCTCGCCCTCGCCTGCCGCTTCCTGCAGTTCAGCGCCCTCGTCGCCGCCGGCGCCCCCGCGCCGGAAACCCGCCCCCTGCTCGACGAACTCGAAAAAGCCTACGCCCCCCTCTGGTTCGCCGAAAGCCTCCCCCGCGGCCTCCTCGACCTCCACGCCCGCGGCTTCGAACCCATGCGGAATCCAGTCGGATAATCCATTGGCCTGCTTGTTGTTCCATATCATCGCCTTTCATCCGGCTTGACAACTGGAAACCGATTGTTATGTTTTCATTAATGACCGGTCCGGAGAGTTTCGCATGAAAGACGAAAGACAACGCGCCCGTTTCGCCCTGCCGCTGTTGGCGGCATGCATGGTGATCTATGCCGCAGCCGTGGCCGGTTACGCCGTCTGGGCGTATCGCGCGCACAAGGTCGACCTGATGGCCGGAATCGATTCCGACCTGCTGCAGGCCGCCCGCAGCCTGAAATATCTCCTCGCCCCCGATTTCCATGACCGCGCCCTCGACACGAATTCCATCGCCATGGACGAGGAACTCAAAAACCGGAAGGCCGTGACGGATTTCGGCGTCGAATCCGGCTTCAAATGGGTCTACACGCTGGCCGAAAAGGACGGCCAATACTTCTTCGCCGCCCCGTCCGTCAGCGAGGAGGAGGCCTTGGAGCTGGCCTCGTGGTATTTCTATCCCTATGACGATGTCCCGCCTGAATTCATCGCCGCCTTCCGCGAAAACAAAACCGTGTTCGTCGAGTACACCGATCAGTGGGGCACGTTCCGCTCCGTCGCCCTTCCGCAACAATCCCCCGGCGGCCGGCGCTATCTGGCCTGCGCCGACAAGGAAATCGGCGACATCGCCCAGCTGCTCCGGAAAAGCCTCTTGCAGTCGGTGGCCATCGCCCTGTTCTTCCTGCTCACCAGCCTCCCGTTCCTCTGGTTCCTGAGCTTCCTGCACCGCACGCACACGGCCGAGTTGAAAAAATTGAATGCCGAACTCCGGACCCACAAGGAGCACCTGGAGGAACTGGTCCAGGCGCGCACGGCCGCCCTCGAACAGGAAACCCGGCTGCTCCAGGAGGCGCTGGCGAACGTCAAGGTCCTGCGCGGCCTGCTCCCCATCTGCGCCTCCTGCAAGAAAATCCGCGATGACAAGGGTTACTGGAACCAACTGGAAGGGTACATCCAGGAAAATTCCGACGCCGAGTTCTCGCATGGCCTGTGCCCCGATTGCGTCCAGACCCTGTACCCCGACCTGGATCTGCCCCCCTCCGTTTTTCAAGATGGCCCCGCCCGCCCGGCGGACGGATCGCCCCCCACCGCCCCGCGCCCGACATAGGCCGGATGCAAATGAACCGGGAAACAATGCGGGCCGTGGTCGTGGCGGCCGTGGTCATGGCGCAATCCGCTTTCGCCCAGCATCCCTCCGCGGCCGTCCGCGCCAAGCAGGCGATCCGCCAGCGCTACGACGAGATCTCGGCGGAGAAATTGGATGACCGCGGCTACGCCGCCCGCGCCGAGTTGAATCTGGTCCCCGGCGTCCGCCTGGAAGATGTCCAGGCCGACTTCGCCCAAGGCAGCGGAAATGAACTGGAAGGCAAGTTCCGCGCGGCGCATTCGTCGTCGGCCCTCGCCGCCAACGCGTTCGGCCCTTGGCGCAAAAATCCGCAGCCCTTGAGCTTGCTCGGGAAAACAGGATTCACCGCTCTCCAATTCGAGAAGAAATGCCCCACCGGCCTCGGCGGCATCCACCCCAATCTCGATCTGGTCATCGTGGGCGCCGATGTGGTGATCGGCGTCGAATCCAAATTCCTCGAATTCCTTTCCCCCAAGCCACCGAAATTCGCCGCCAGCTACACCCCCGGGAACCTGCCCCAGATGGAGCCGTCCTGGGCCAAGCTGATGGACGCGCTGAAGGCGGGTCCGGAGCAATATCTGGACGGCGCCCAACTGGTGCGGCATTACCTCGGACTCCGCAACCAACCCGAATTCAAGGGCAAGAAGATCATCCTGCTCAACCTCTTCTGGGAGCCCGAGAATTGGGAGGATTTCCCGGAATACCGCCAGCACCGCGCCGAGCTGGCGGCCTTCCAAGACAAGGTGAAAGACTCCGACGTCACCTTTGTCTGGATGACCTACCCCGAGCTGTGGCGGTATTGGGAGGCGCAAGGCCTCTTCCCCGACCACCTGCGCGAAATCCGGAAACGATATCTCCTGAAGATCTGACTACGGGAGATCCGTCGAACCATCCCCGGACAGGTTTTCGAGATCGTCCAAATCCTTGTGCCGCCCGGCGACGCGCTTGTTGCGCAACAAATGTTCGCGGGAAATCACCGGGACGGTCTGCCCGTCGACGTCCGCCGTGACACGGGCGGCATGGCATTCGGCGAACTCAACCCCGTCGATCTCGGTCAGCACCTCGATCCGCATCGGCGGCACGCCCATGCGAATGATCTTTCCCCGCTCTTGGAAAAGGGCCGGCGTCACATGGGGATCCTCCATCCCAAACCGGTGGAAGACTTCGACCAATTTGGCCGCATTGTCTGGAGCGATGGCGACCCAGATGTCCATATCGGCGGTGGCGCGCGGATAGCCGTGGTACCCAACGGCATAGCCGCCCACCAGCAGGTACCGGACGTCAGCCTCGTTCAACAACTTCAAGAATTCTTTGAAGTCTTCGGGTAGTGTTTGCTCGGCCATAGGCCACCTGTCGATCCAGTTGAACCGCCCGAAGCCGTTCGATGGCTGTTCGCCGGCGCCAATACCCCCTGTCGGGCGATTTGGCGCGGAGATCCACGATCGACAATTGGGCGCGGTCCACTTTCATCATAGCTCGATCCTATCAGAAGCAAACGGGAACAACAACCTTCATCCCGCCCGGCAACCGCGTCTTGGCAACCGTCTTGCCTGTCCCGCCGGAATGATCTATTTTCCCGGATGGAGCCATTCCCCATGGAAACACTTAGCCCATCTCCACCCCAGCCTCCCCCCTCCC
>SABN01000276.1 GCA_009928955.1 Opitutia bacterium
GAACCACACCATGCCCAAACGGAACGATCTGTCAAAGATCATGATCATCGGGGCAGGCCCGATCGTCATCGGCCAGGCCTGCGAATTTGATTATTCCGGTGCGCAAGCCTGTAAAGCACTGCGCGAAGAGGGTTACGAGGTGGTGCTGGTCAACAGCAACCCCGCAACCATCATGACCGATCCGGAATTCGCGGACCGCACCTATATTGAGCCGCTGACCGTCGAGATTCTTCATGAGATCATCCGCCGCGAGCGTCCGGACGCCATCCTGCCGACGCTCGGCGGCCAAACCGCTCTCAACCTCGCCATCCAGTTGGCGGACCAGGGCATTCTCGAACGCTATCAGGTGGAAATGATCGGAGCCAATGCCGAGGTCATCCGGCGTGCGGAGGACCGGCAGCTCTTCAAAGACGCCATGCTGTCGATCGGACTCGAGGTGCCCCGCAGCGGCACCGCCCGCACGCTGGACGAGGCGTGGCGGATCCAGAAGGAGATCGGCGACTTTCCCGTGATTATCCGTCCGGCTTTTACGTTGGGCGGCAGCGGCGGCGGCATCGCGTATGACGCCGCGCAGTTCGAAGCCATTTGCGCCAACGGCATCAGCCTCAGCCCCGTGAATGAGATTCTGGTCGAAGAGTCGGTGCTCGGCTGGAAAGAATTCGAGATGGAGGTGATGCGCGACCGCAAAAACAACATCTCCATCATCTGTTCCATCGAAAATTTCGATCCCATGGGCATCCATACCGGCGACAGCATCACCGTGGCGCCGGCCATGACGCTGACCGACCGCGAATACCAGATCATGCGCGACGCTTCGATCGCAGTCATGCGGGTGATCGGTGTCGAGACCGGCGGCTCGAACGTCCAATTCGCGGTCAATCCGGCAGACGGACGCCTGGTGGTCATCGAAATGAATCCGCGCGTGAGCCGCTCCTCCGCCCTCGCCTCGAAAGCCACCGGCTTCCCCATCGCCCGGATCGCCGCCAAACTGGCCATCGGCTACACGCTGGATGAGTTGCGCAACGATATCACCCGGGAAACCCCGGCCTGTTTTGAGCCGGCGCTCGACTACGTGGTCACCAAAATCCCGCGTTTCGCCTTTGAAAAATTCCCCGGGGCCAACCCCCTGCTGACCACCGCGATGAAATCCGTGGGCGAGACCATGGCTATCGGCAAGACTTTTCAGCAATCCCTCCAGAAGGCGCTGCGCTCACTGGAGATCGGCCGTGCCGGATTCGGCGCGGACGGGAAAGACAACGAGGTCAGCCGCCACTACACCGACGACTCGCTGGAAAACGCCTTGCGCCACGCCGGCCCTATCCGCATCTTCCACATCCACGAGGCCTTCGCCCGCGG
>SABN01000027.1 GCA_009928955.1 Opitutia bacterium
CTCCACCACCAAGACCTCCGACGCCACCGGCGCCTGCCGCGCCAGATACGGATAGGCCCCCAGCCACGCCCAAACAAACGCCCCCGCCAGCAGCAGCAGCGCGCATCCGCACCCGCTCCCCCGCCGCCGCAGCTTCATGGCAGCTTCCGCGCCGCCCGCGGCAACCGCTTCGGCACGATGTTGCCCGGCGCGTTCTTCAGGTCCGGCACCTGCATCATCTTGCCGCACGTGGGACACTCCACCAGCTCCCCGAACAGCTCCCGCCCCGCATCGACATGCTGCCCGCAATCCGGACAAGCAAACTTCAGCCCCAACACATCCTTGCGATTGATTCTCCACGGTTTCATGGTCCCCAGTGTGCGCTTGCCAACCGGAACTTGGCAAGCGCACAGGTTCGGAAAATTCGCCTTCAGGCGAGGTCTTCGATGTCCCGGGCTTGGCGCTGGAGGTCGGCGAGCTCGCGGCGCCAAAAATCCGCGGTGCCCCACTCGGCGGTGAGCAGGCCCCGGCCGCCGTCGGCCTTCTGGCGGGCGCACCACGCGGCGTAGTGCAGGTAGCGCATCGCCCGCAGGGGCTCGATGAGCCGCGTCTGCGCGTCGTCGTATTCCGCGAAGGTGTCGTAGCCCTCCAGCAGCAGCTCGAACTCGGGCCGGGCGGCGGGCAGCCGGTCCGGCAGCAGCATCCACAGGTCCTGGATGGCCGGGCCCATGGCCATGTCGTCGAAATCGATGGCCTGGAATCCCTCGCCGGGGCGCCACAGGAGGTTCATGCGGTGCAGGTCGCCGTGCAGGCGCTGCGTTGCGACGCCGTCGAACAGCGGCGCGATGCGGTCCAAAAGCTGTTGCGCGACGTCGAGGTAGAGGCCTGCGACCTCGCGGGGGATCGCGCCGGAGTCGCGCAGGAAATCCAGATGCGCGCGGGAGGAGTTCCGGGGATCGAGCCCGAAGCGGTGTTCGGCGGGACGTTGCGCGCCGACCTGGTGGATGCGCCCGATCAGGCGGCCGATCTGGAGCCATTCGGCGCGGGAGGGTTCGTCGCAGGGCCTCCCGCCCACGCGGGGAAAGAGCGCGAAGGCGATGCCCCCCTCCTCGTGCAGCGTCCGTCCGTCCGCGTCCGCGAGGGGCGCGACGACGGGCACTTCATCGGCGGCGAGCTCGAGCAGGAACTCCTGCTCGTCTTGCAGGGCGGCGCGGGACCAGCGGCCGGGGCGGTAGAATTTGGCGATGAGAAAGCCGCCGTCCTCGAGACCGATCTCGTAGACGCGGTTGATGTAGGAGGTCAGCGGTCGGCAGGTGCCGGATGCCCGGCGGCCAGAGGCGCGCTCGGCGCAATCCATGACGGCGTCGGGCGTCAGCGCCGCGAAACCGGCGGCTCCGGCAGGATCGGACACGGCCGGCCTATCTCGCCAGCCCGGGCAGGTTCGGCAGGTCGCCGCCCCGCCACGGCGCCGGAACCGCCGGGCGGCCCCCCGCTTGGCGCGGGAAGAGCGCGCGGAATTCGCGGTTGGTGGCCAGCGGCTGGAAGCGCTGGTCGCGCAAGATCGCGTCGCGGGCCTGGTCGCCGCCGACCCCGATGGCCTGGCGGGCGGCGTCGACGGCCTCGGCGTCGCGGCGGAGGAAGGCATAAGCGGCGGCGAGGTCGAGCCAGACGTCCAGATTGCCGGTCTCGCGCCGGGTGTACTGCTCGAGGGCGTAGACCAACGCGTCGATGCGCTGCTCCTGCGCGAAGAGCCCGGCGAGCGACAGCAGATGCTGCGGGGGCAGGTTGGGGTCGGAGACCAGGCGCGAGGCGAGCTGCTGATAGGCGCCCTGCATGCCGGAGGCCTTGTAGATCGACACCAGCTCGAGGGCCTCGTCGGCCGACAAGCTCTCCGTCTCCTGCTGCTTCTTCTCGATCTCCTGCCGGCGGGCGCCCATGCGGCGCGCGTTCTGGATCTGCCCCAGGAACCCTTTGGCGCTGTCGTTGGCGGGATCCTGCTCCGCGAAGGCGCGGATGAGCTTCTCGGCGTCCTCCACGCGCTGCATGTTCATGTACATCTGGGCGAGGCGGAAGGTCGCCTCCGGCGAGAGCGGATACAGCTCGATGGATTGCTTGAAGGCGTATTCGGCCTCGTCGTACATCCGCCGGTAGTCGTAGATGCCCGCGATGGCGCTGCGCAGCTTCGAAAAGGACTTGCGCGCGCAGATGTCGCGCCGGAACGCGGACTGGTCCAGCAGCCAGCGCGTGTACCAGCCCCAGAAGGCGTGGTCGTTCTTCACCAGCTCCGGGTCCAGCCCCGGCAGCGGCTCCTTGTTCAGCTTCAGGATGAGGCCGTGCGGGGTCAGGTACGGATACATCCAGCCGATCACATAGCTTTCCTCGACATAGAAATCGTGCCGGCCCTTGTTTTCCTTGAAGATCAGCTCGGCCAAAATGCCGTTGATGGTCATGACGCCGCCCACCCCCTGCACGCTGACCTTGCCGTTCTCGATCTTGATGTCGGCCCCGGCCTGGATGCGCCCCGCGTTCACGTCGTCCACGTATTTCCGGAAGGCCTCGTTGCTGTCCTCGAGCGACGGAATGTAGATCGTGTCGCCGTAGAGGTCGCGGGTGATGTTCATGAACGTGTTGTCGGCGAGCGCGTTCTGCGTGATGAGATAGACGTCCGGACGGACGTCCGCCGAGTAGATCATGTAGGTGGGCACGAAGCGCCCCGGATCGGTGCCGCCATAGAAGATGGCCCCAGGCGTCATCGGGGGCGGATAGTCCGGCGTGGGATAGGCCGCCCACTGCTGCGCGAACTCCTCCGGATCGGGATACTTGTATTGGAGATCCTCGCGGATGCCATCGACGCCCTGCAACGACCAGTTGCCGAACTGCCAGCCGTAGTCGTGGCCGTTTTGTTCCGCGCCGCCCACGATGCGCAGCTGGTCCTCGTCGTATCCGTTCTGCCACAGCAGGATGCCGGGCAGCAGCAGGACCGCCGCCGCCGCCGGCACCAGCGCCGGGCGGCCGAACATCCGCTCCAGCCACGCCACCGAAAGCAAGATGCCGTAGCCCAGCCACAGCGCGTAGAGCGCATGGCTCTGGATGAACTGCACCCGGCCGATGAACAGGTTCTGGATGTCCAGCTGCGGGTTCTGGAAGATCAGGAAAATCACGCTGACCGAGAAGAACCCGACCACGGAGGTCAGCAGCCAGCGCTGCTGCGAAACGCCCAGGTCGAAATCCAGCCCGACGGCCGGCCCGCTCAGCCACCACGCCAGCGCCACCGCCAGCGGCGGCCCGAACACCACGCCGGCGAAAATCATCCGGCCCGCCCCGGACAGGTAGCCCGGATCGCCCAGCTTCACGCCGGAGGAGCTGAACAGCGCCTTCAGGCTCATCACGTCCACCCACAGCGCCGCCAGCGCCACCCCCAGCAGGAACAGCGCGATCACGATCTTCGTCCCCAGCGCGTGCGCGCGCAGGTCGGCGGTCTGTTTCTTCAGATAGAGCGCCAGCAGGGTGAAGAACCCCCACCCCGCCAGCAGCAGGATCGGCGCGATGAACAAGCGGTACACCTTCTCCGCCCCCGCCCAGCCGGCCGTCTCCATCAGGATCAGCGCCGACGACACCAGCACGAGACCCAGCGCCGCCGGGAACAGGGAAACCCGCCGCCCGCCGAGCTGGAAGCCCCAGGCGCAGAACGGCAGGAAGCCCAGCACGGCCACCGGCAGCGAGAACTGGCTGCGCAAGTCCGACAGATAGGAGCCCAGCTGCTGGATGAATTTCTCGCTGAAGATGTCCGTCGGCACGATGGCCTCGTACTGCCCGCGGGTCACCGCGTGCATGAAACCCTCCCACGTGCGCGCATACCCCCAGTTCATCGGCGGGTTCTGCTCGGAGGCGATCGGCAGGTACAGGTAGAACGCCACCCCCAGCTCCGCCAGCAGGATCGTCGCGCACACCGCCTTGCCGTGCGGCAGGACGAACGCCAGCGCGATCGGAATCGCCAGGAACAGGACGTTGTAGACCCAGAACGCCTGCGTTTCCGGCCCCCGCGACCATTTCCAAGCCGAGGGATCGAAGGCGGGCGCCGCCTTTTCCGCCGCCGAGGCGATCAGCGAATAGCCCTTGGCGGCGAACAGGAACACGACGCCGAGCAACACCGCCGCGATGGCGAAGTCGCGGAACAGGTTGGCGTCCTTCAGCAACACCGCCACGGCCAGCGCCAACCCCAGGAACAGCAGGGTCTGGTGGTTGGTGAGCCCCAGCCCGAACAGGAACGCGGCCACGAACAGCAGCGCGTCGCTCTTGGGCCGGCACATCCACATGTAGATCAGCAGCAGCACGAGCATCTGGAACATCGCGTTGAGGCTGTACACCTCCACGATGACGCTCTGCGACCACAGCACCGGGCTGAACGCCAGCAGCAGCCCGCCCGAAATCCCCGCCACGAGGCACAGGAGGTTCTCCGTCTGGAAGCCGATCTTGTCCGTCAGCGCCGGCACGCTCCGCAGCAGATCCGCGCCCGAACGGCTGATCAGCAGCGCCAGCAGCGCGCAGGCCCCCGCGCCCGCCACCGCCGAGGCCAAGCCCACCGACCACGCCGGGTTCGGATGCCCGTTGTAGGTCACCCAGTGGAAAACCCACTGGAAAAACCACGTCACCAACGTCCAGATCGGATAGCCCGGCGGATGCGGCACCCCCAGATAGTCCGAGGCCACCGCCAGCTCGCCCGAATCCTCCAGCGTCAGCGTCGGCGCCAGCGTGTAGAAATACACGGCGAAAGAGATCGCCAGCGTGATCCAGAAGGCCCACCAGTCGATGCGGCGGAAAAACGCGCCGGTCAGGTTGTCCAGGAATCCCGCTTGGGATTGGCTGGCCAGGGTCTCGATCTGTTTTTCCGATGCTTTCGTCACTGTCATCGCATTCACCCGCAGGGTTTGAAGTCCGATCGGCATCGAAAGGATGCCGTTTCACAAGCCTATCCCCCCGCCTCCCCCCCCGTCAAGCGTCCCCTTGTTCCAGCGCCGCCAGGCGGATCTCCAGCTCCTTGAGCTTTTCCTTGAGCTTCGGAATCCCCGCCACGTGCGCAAGGGACTTGCCGAATTCCAGCCGCGGCACCGCCGGCGCGCCCAGATACATCTGGCCGCCCGGCAAATCCTTCGGCACGCCCGCCTGCGCGCCGATCACGGCGCCATCGCCCACCGTCAAGTGCCCGGCGAGGCCCGCCTGGCCGGCGCAGATCACGTGCTTGCCCAGCGTGGTCGTGCCGGCCAACCCCACCTGGGAGCACAGCACCGAATGCTCGCCGATGACGCAGTTGTGGGCGATCATGACCAGGTTGTCCACCTTGGTGCCTTTGCCCACCCGCGTTTCGCCGAAGCGCGCGCGGTCCACCGTCGCATTCGCGCCGATCTCGACGTCGTCCTCCAGCGCCACGATGCCCGTCTGCGGGATCTTGGTGCGCACGCCCTGCGCATCCACCGCATAGCCGAACCCGTCGCTGCCGATGACCGCCCCGTTGTGCAAGATGACCCGGTCGCCCAGCACGCACCGTTCCCGCACGCTGGCGAACGGATACAGCAGGCAGTCCCGGCCCAGTTTCGCCTCGCGCCCCACGTAGGTCTGCGGATGGAGCGTCGCGCCTTCGCCGATCTCGGCGCCGGCCTCCACCACCGCGAACGCGCCGACGGACACGTTTTCCCCCAGCTGCGCCTGCGGAGAAACGAACGCCTGCGGATGCACGCCGCGCGGCGGCACCACCGCCGGGGGCGCGAACAGCCCGCACGCCGCCGCGAACGCCTCGTCGACGTCCGCCACGCGCAGCAGCGCGGGCTTCGGCGCGGCGATCACCGCGCCCTTCGGCACGATCACGGCCGCCGCGCCGCTCGCCGCCAACTCGGACAGATAGCGGGAACTCCCCGCGAACGAAAGCTGGCCCTCGCCCGCCGCGCGCAGATCCGCCACGCCGCGCAGGACGACCCCGGGACTGCCCTCCAGCGCCGCGCCCAGCTTCGCCGCCAATTCGCCCGTCGTCAGCGTGAACATCGCCCGCCCTCCGCCTATTCGGCCGTCGCCTTGGCCTGCAGAAACGCGATCAGCTTTTCCGTCACATCCAGCTCCGGCTTTGAATAGGCCACCAGCGGAATCGCATTCATCGTCATGCCCGAACGGTCCAGCACCAGATCATATCCGCCCGCCTGCGCGAACTGCTCCAGCGCCGCCATCAACTCGTCCACGATGCCTTGGCGCGACTTCATCACCTGCTCGCGCATCTGCTTCAGCTTGGTCTCCTGCGTCCGCCGCGCGCGCAACTGGAATTCCTGCAGCTCCGTCAGCTTCTCCTCGGCCTCGTTGCGCCGCGTCAGGCGCGCCTCCTCCGTCAGCAGGGGGTTCTTGGCCGCCTCGCGCAGCTTGGCGACGGACTCTTCGAGGGCGCGCCCTTCCGCCACCATCCGCTCCATCTCCGCCTGGATGGCGTCCTCGGCCTTCTTCAGGTCCGCTTCCGCCGCCTGCGTCTTGGGATGCGCCGTGAACACCTTGTCGAGATCCACCGTCGCGATCTTCAGCTCCGCCGCCCCGCAGACGGCCGCCACGAACGCGGCCATCAGCGTCGCCGCCCACATCTTCTTCATCTTCATCTGCTTGCTCCTTGTGGTGTTAAATTTCAGCCGCCCGGGCCGGTCCCTCAGCCGATTTCCTTCTTCAGCGACGCCGCGATGTCCTTGCACAGACGGGTGGTCATCTCCTCCGTCGGACCTTCGACCATCACGCGGCACATGTTCTGGGTGCCGGAATAGCGCACCAGCACGCGCCCGTCCTGGCCCAGCTCCTTCTCCGCCGCCGCGATCGCCGCCTGCACGCCGGGCAGATCTTTCAGCGGCGGCCGGCTGGCCACGTCCACGTTGATCAGATGCTGCGGCGACAGCTTCAAGATCGACGCCAGCGCCGAGACCTCGTGGCCCGTGCGGCGCATCACCGCCAGCAGCTGCAGGCCCGACACGATGCCGTCGCCCGTCGTGTGCTTGTCCAGGAAGATCATGTGCCCCGACGATTCCGCGCCGAGAATGCCGCCCTTTTCCTTCATCATTTCCAGCACGTAGCGGTCGCCCACCGCGCTGCATCCCAGCTCGACGCCCAGCTTCCGCATCGTCGCGTGCAGCCCGAAGTTGCTCATCACCGTGCCCACGGCGAGGTTGTTCTTCAAATGGGCGTGGACTTTCAGATCCTTCGCGCAAATGGCGAGGATATGGTCGCCCGAGAGCTCCACGCCGGTCTCGTCCACCACGATCAGCCGGTCGCCGTCGCCGTCGAACGCCAGCCCGACGTCGGCGCGTTCGGCCAGCACCTGTTCGCGCAGGGCCTCGGTGTGCTGCGAGCCGCAGCGCGCGTTGATGTTCAGCCCGTTGGGGGTGCTGTGCAGCGTGGTCACGTGCGCGCCCAGCCGCCCGAACACCGCCGGCGCGGACTTGTAGGTCGCCCCGTTGCCGCAATCCAGCACGATCCGCATGCCCTTCAGATCCAGCTCCTTCGGGAACGTGCCGATGCAGAACGCGATGTAGCGCTCCAGGGCGTCTTCCACGCGGAACGATTTGCCGATGCCACCGCCCGTCGGCAGCAGGCTCGTCAGCGTCCCGCCCGCCATCAGCTTTTCGATCTCGGCCTCTTCCTCGTCCGGCAGCTTGTAGCCGTCGCAGGAGAAAAGTTTTATCCCGTTGTCCTGAAACGGATTGTGGGAAGCGGAAATCACGAACCCCGCGTCCGCCTTCTGGTCGATCGTCAACACCGCGATGCCCGGCGTGGGCAGCGTGCCCACCAGCAGCGCGTCGCCGCCCATCGAGCACAGACCCGCCACCAGCGCATTTTCAAGCATGTAGCCGCTCAGGCGCGTGTCCTTGCCGATCACCACGCGCGGGCGCTTGCCGCCCTTGCGCTCCATCAGCACGTGCGCCACCGCGCGGCCGAGGTTCACCGCCATCTCCACCATCATCGGCTCGCGGTTCGCAACCCCGCGCACGCCATCCGTCCCGAACAATTTCTTCTCGCCCATTTTCAGCTCCCGCTTGTTATGCCGGCGAACCGGCCTCATCCACGATTTTCTGCAACCACGCCGTGCCCGCCGCCTTCGCTTCCGCCGACAGCCCCTGCACCCGCGCCAAATAGCTCTCTTCCTTCGCCGCGGTCCACGCGGCGAGGAACGCCGCCTTCTCCGCGCATTCCACGTCGCCGGCCGCCGCCAACCGCTCGCGCGCCGCCGGCCATCCCGCGCACAGCTTCTCGTGCTCCGCGCGCAGGTCCGCGCCCAGCGCCGACCGGTCTTCCTTCGCGATCCGCTCCATCACGTCGCCGAGCCGCTTCACACGCTCCTTGCGCACCGCCGCCAACTGTTTCAGCGCCCCCTCGCCGGCCGCCGCGCCATGCGGCGTCTTCTCCAGCAGCGGCCGGCGCACCTGCTGGTACCAGACCTGCAGGGCCGCGACGTTGCCGATGTAGATCGCGCAATTGCGCACGACGCGCGCCACCGAGCGGTAGCCCGTCCCGTAGGGGAACACGCCGGCATGGGGCATGCCCGGCACCACCAGTTGATTGGGTTGGAGCACGTCCTTGCGCGACACCAGCCCCGCCGCCTGCACCGTGCCGAATTCGATCCGCACCGGCCCGACCACGCCCCCCTGCCCGCCCAGGAAGATCGGATCCCGATCCAGCATCACCCCGCGCGGCACGTCGCCGATCAGCGACGCCGTCGCCTTGTCGCCGTGCGGCGTGTAGTTGAAATGGATGAACGAGGACCCGATCTCGCTGTGCACCTTCCGGCTCTTTCCGCCCGACATCAGCGCGTCGCAGAAATTGATCAGGCTGCCGCCCACCACGAACGGGAAGAAAATCGTCTGCTTCAGGCCCACCGTGTGCGCCATCTCCGCGCCTTCTTCGAGGATCGTGCCCGGGCGCACCTGCGCGCCGCTGCCCATCGCGGCGCCATCGAGGAACACCGCCCCGCTGAAAGAACCGCCCTTCAGCTCGACCTTTTCCCCGAGCTGGCAGTCCTCCACCGTCGTCGGCGCCTCGCGCCCCAGCACGCAACCGGGCCCGATGCTCGTCGTCGCGCCGAACACCTTGCCCCCCGCGTGGATCGCCACGCCCGCCGCGATGCGGCCCGGATCCACTTCGTCGCCGATCTCCACCGACGCCGGCGCCGCGATCTTCACGCCCCGCCGCAACAGTTCTTCCACGCGTGTCATTTGCGCAGCAACGCCCCCGTCGCCATCCCGATGCCCGCCGCCGCCAGCAAGGCGTACGACGTCTTCAGGGTCACCTTCATCGAAAACAGGTTCACCGTCACGTTCCCCCCCGTCATGATCAGGACGACCACGAATGCCGCCAGGATCAGCAACCCCAAGATCATTGCTTTGCTCATTTGCACATGCCTTTCGCCATGGCGAAGCAGTCTTCCACACTGCGGAGAATTTTTCACGCCTTTTTCCGCGGCGCGGAAAGATTGTTTCCGCCGCGCGGAAAAATCAGCGCCGTTTACAGCCCGGTTTCGAACCGCACCGTCTGGCCCTCCCCGATTTCCAGCCCCTCCCCGGCCGGCAACGCCTCGTCCATCCCCCCGACCCAGACCTGCAGGTCGTAGGTGCCTGGCCGCACCGGGAACGGACGCCACAGCGGCTCCTCGTTGTCCTCGCCGCGGCGGATGGACAACACCGGCGCGCCGCCGCCCGCCGGCAGCAAGTCCCAGCCCCGCACCCGCGTCTCGCGTGGACGCGCCACGCCAATCCCCGAATCCAGCGTCAGCGCGGTCTCCTGCCCGGCCGACACCGCCAAGCCCGACGCGACCGTCGAGGGCGTTTCGCAGCGGCGGTAGCGGAAAGCCACGTCGTAGGTCCCCGGCAACAGCGCCTTGGGCTTGAAGAGATAATAGTCGTTCCCGTGCGGCAAGATCCGCAGCGTCTCGCGCCCCCCCGCCGCCGAGAGGATGATCGCCTCCACCGGCGCCTCCTGCAACTCTTCCGCGATGTTGAAGACCAGCGCGCCCAGCGCCACTTCCGTCGTCGCCCCCTTCGCCACCGTGAAATCGCCCAGAGGCATCTCCGTCGGCGGCTGGTAGTTCGGATTCGCGAACAGCAGCGTCAGCGCATAATCGCCCGACATCAGCGGGTGCGTCGAATCCGCCGCCGGCAACTCGCCCTCCTTCACCACCTTGTCGCTGATCTTGCGCACGACGCGGAACCCCGACAGGCTTTTCAGGGCGCTTTCCGGCAGCGCGATCCGCAGCTTGCCCAGCCCCGTCGCCTGCGCCACCACCACCGTCTTCGCCGCCGCCACCTTCTGCGCGATCTCCTCGCTCACCGCCTGCAACGCCGCCAGCAACGCCGCCGCGTCCCCTGCGCTGAAATACGTCCCGCCGCCCGCTTCCGCGATGCCCGCCAGCTCCGCGCGGTCCGCCTCCGCCACGCCGAAACCCACCACGTGCATCACGAACTTCACGCCGGCGTCCTTCAGCGCCTTCACCACCGCCCGCGGATCCCCCCCGCAGGTCTCTTTCCCGTCGCTGACCAGGACGATCATCGTCTCCGCGGCCCGCCCCTTCAGGAATTCCGCCACTTGCGCGACCGCCGCCGCGATCGGCGTCACCCCCTTCGGCTGCATCGCCGCGATCCGCGCCAGGACCGCCGCGCGATCCTCGCTTCCCGGCGGAACGAGAATTTCGATGTCGTCGCAATCCCGATCCCGCCGGTGCCCGTAGGCCGCCAGTCCGACCTTCACCTCCGGCGCCACCGCCGGCACCACCTGCGCCAACACGGCCTTCGCCGCCGCCATCTTCGTCTGCGGCCCCGCCGCCTCCGCCATGCTGCCCGACGCATCCAGAATGAACACCGCCTCCGGCATCGGCGCCGCCCGCGCGCAAAGGGAAATGGACAGGGAAACCAGCAGAATGTTCAGCACCTTCATTTCGTTTCTCCTCGGTGGATCGGGGCCGCGCCCGCCGGCGCGCCCGTTGCCATCCCCATGTTGCCAAAGCCCCGCCCAAAATCAACCGGGAAACGGGGAGCGCGCGGCCGGGGGACATCCGGAGCGCCGCACTTCCCGCCCACCCGCGCCGGGATCCGCCCCCGCCCGGCGCCCCCCCCTCCTCCGGAAAGACGGTCCTGCCGCTTGACATATAGACATATGTATATATGTTTATGGATATGAATTCCATCCAAGCCAAAGCCCGGGCCGCGATCCTGAAAGCCCTCGCCCACCCCACGCGCGTCTTGATGCTGGACGCGCTGAGCCGCGGTGATCGCTGCGTCAATGACCTGCGCATCCTCGCGTCGGTGAGCCAGCCCACCATCTCGCACCATCTGGAGAAGCTCAAAAAGGCCGGCATCGTCACCGAACGGCGCGCGGGCAAGAAAATCGTCCACCGCCTCGCCTGCCCCTGCATGCTGGAAGCGGTCAACTGCACCCTCGGCGTGATCCAATCGGTGAAGAAGCGCCAAAGCCAAGCGACTTGAGAAGAAATGCGATGAACAAGGAACTCAAAATTCTCCTCGGGCTGCTGGCGGCGTTTCTCGGACTCTACTACCTGCCGATGGAGCACCTCCGTTTCCAAGGCGCCCTCCTCGAAGCCCTCCACCTCGCCAAGTGGTACGCGCGCGAACACGTCCTGCTCTGCCTCGTGCCCGCGTTTTTCATTGCCGGCGCGATCGGGGTGTTCGTCAGCCAGAACGCCGTGATGAAGTATTTCGGCCCGAAGGCGTCGAAGTGGCTTTCCTATTCGGTGGCGTCCGTCTCGGGCACGATCCTGGCCGTGTGCTCCTGCACGGTGTTGCCGCTCTTCGGCGGCATCTACATGCGCGGCGCGGGCCTCGGCCCGGCCATCGCCTTCCTCTACTCCGGCCCCGCCATCAACGTGCTGGCCATCGTGCTGACGGCGCGCGTGCTGGGCTGGCAGCTCGGCGTTGCCCGCGCCGTGGGCGCCATCGTGTTCAGCGTCGTCATCGGCCTGCTGATGCACCTGATCTTCTTGAAGGAAGAGCGCGCCAAGGCCGCGAACCCGCAGGAAGTGTTCCTCGGCGACGACGACAAGGGCAACCGCCCCTTGTGGCAAGTCGCGCTCTATTTCCTCTCCATGGTCGGCATCTTGGTCTTCGCCAACTGGGCGCGCCCGCAGGAAACCGCCGGGCTTTGGTTCGCCATCTTCAAGGCCAAGTGGATCGTCACCGCGCTCTTCGCCGCGCTGATGGGATTCTGCCTCTGGCGCTTCTTCAAGGTGAAGCTGGCGTACATCGCCCTGGCCGCGGTTCCGGCCATCGTGCTGGCCTTCGCCCTTCCGCAACATCCCGGCGCGGCCTTCGCGGCCGGCGCGGCCGGCTTGGCGGCGCTGACGTTCTTCGGCGGCGCGGAGCTCAAAAACTGGCGCGACCAGTCCTGGGGCTTTGGCAAGCAGATCCTGCCCCTCCTCTTCATGGGCGTGCTCGCCGCCGGTTTCTTCCTCGGCAGCCCCGACAGCGTGGACGCCGGCATCATCCCCAACCGCTGGATCCAGGCGCTCGTCGGCGACTCGCCGCAAGCCCTGCTTTCCATTCTCGGCCGCCCCGACGGGATCGCCCCCGGCTGGCTGGCCATGATCTGGCCGTTGTGGACCAACCTGTTCGCGTCCGTCACCGGCGCGCTGATGTATTTCGCCACGCTGACGGAAGTGCCCATCCTGCGCGGCCTGCTCGACAGCGGCATGGGTCAGGGCCCCGCCCTCGCACTCCTGCTGGCCGGTCCCGCCCTCTCCCTCCCCAACATGCTCGTCATCAACTCCATCCTCGGCCCCAAAAAGACGCTGACGTTCATCGGCTTGGTCGTCGTCATGGCAACCGCCACGGGAATGATCTTTGGAACCCTAACGAGGTGATCCCATGAAATTGGACCCCCAAACGAAAGAACTCGTGGCCATCGCGGCGGCGCTGGCCGTCAAATGCCAGCCGTGCTACGCCTACCACCGCAAGCGGGCCAGGGAATTGGGCGTCGGCGACGAGTTGATCCGGGAGGCGTTGGCCGTGGCGAAGGAGGTCCGCGACGCCGCCGACCGGAAAATGGACGATTTCATCGAACGCCAAACGACGGAATGAACCCAAACGGAGAATCCCATGAAGAACATCCAGATCCTGGGCACCGGCTGCCCCAAATGCAAATTGCTGTTCGCCAACGCCGAGGCGGCCATTCAATCCGCCGGCATCGAGGCGCAGCTCGAAAAGGTCGAGAAGATCGTCGACATCATGAAGTTCGGCGTCATGTCCACCCCCGCCCTCGTCGTGGACGGCGTGGTGAAAAGCGCCGGCAAGGTGTTGAGCCCGGACGACATCAAGAATCATTTGGCATGAAGGAGAACCGATGAGCGACAAACCAACCGGCGCGGGCGGGGGCGCCCCTCAATTGGTTTTCCCCTGCTCTGGCGGATCGGACGTGGGCGCCTTGGCCGATCTGGCCGCCCGGCACATGACCCGCGCCGGCTCCGGCAAGATGTATTGCCTGGCGGGCATCGGCGGACGGGTGTCCGGCATCCTGGCCAGCACCGAAAGCGCCGCGAAGATCCTGGCCATCGCTGGCTGCCCGCTGAATTGCGCGAAAAAGACGCGGGAACTGGCGGGCTTCGCGACCATCGAACATCTCGGCCTGGCGGAGATCGGTTTCCAGGAGGGCGCGTCCCCCGCCACGCCGGAATACACAGCCACGGTCGCGCAAGCTGCGGCCCCGAAGCTGGCTTGCTGAAGGCCGTCCCATGGCCAACGGACTACCCGCTGCCGCGCCCATCTGCTGCCCAACCGGAGGCGGCGGAGATTTGATGCCGCTGCTGCTGGTGGCGGGCGTCCTGTTGGCGGGGCATGTCGCGATCCGAGAATTCAAGAAACGAAAGGGAAAACCTGAGATGAAAAACCTGAAGAACATCGCCATCCTCGCCGCCTTGATCGTGGCCGCCGGAGTCGTTTTCGCCCTCAAACATCGCGCCCGCGCGCCCGAGGCATCCCCTCCCGCCCCAACAACGGAAACCACCGCCCCCCTGCCCCGCCTGCTGGAGTTGGGCGCGGACAAGTGCATGGCCTGCAAAATGATGGCCCCCATCGTCGCCGACCTCAAATCCACCTATGCCGGGCAGCTGCACGTGGACTTCATCGATGTCTGGAAGGATCCGGATGCCGCCGGCCCCTACGGCGTCCGCGTCATCCCCCTCCAGATCTTCTTCGACGCCGACGGCCAGGAACTGTTCCGCCACGAGGGCTTCTACGCCAAAGAGGACATCCTCGCCAAATGGAAGGAACTGGGATTCGAATTCCCATGACCGCCGGCCGAAAACTCAACATCCTGTTCCTCTGCACGGGGAATTCCTGCCGCAGCCAGATGGCCGAGGGCTGGGCCCGCGCCCTCAAGGGGAGTCAAATCGACGCCTTCTCCGCCGGCATCGAAACGCACGGACTCAACTCGCGCGCCGTGCAGGTCATGGCCGAGGCCGGCATCGACATCTCCGGCCACCGCTCCAAGACCTTCGCCGACCTGCCGACGAAGGATTTCGACTTTGTCGTGACCGTCTGCGACGACGCCCACGAGTCGTGCCCCCTCTTCCCCGGCAAAAGCAAAGTGGTCCACGTCGGCTTCGACGATCCCCCGCGCCTGGCTAAAGACTCCCAGACCGAAGAAGAAGCCCTTGGCCACTACCGCCGCGTCCGCGACGAGATCAAAGCCTATGTCGTGACCCTGCCGGAAGCATTGACCGCTGAAAGGAACTGAACCATGCCCTCTCCGAAGCAAGACCAAGTCCGCCAACATGTCCGCGCGCGCTATGCCGACATCGCGAAATCCGGCGGTTCGTGCGGCTGTTCCAGCAGCTGTTGTTCGCCCGACGCCTTGCTCAACCCCAACGCCTCGGCGCAAATCGGCTATTCGAAAGAAGAGCTCGCCGCCGTTCCGGAAGGAGCCAATCTGGGCCTCGGCTGCGGCAACCCGCAGGCCATTGCGGCCCTCCAGCCCGGCGAAACCGTCGTCGACCTCGGCTGCGGCGGCGGCTTCGACTGCTTCCTCGCCGCGCGCCGCGTCGGGAAGAAAGGCCGCGTCATCGGCGTGGACATGACCCCCGAGATGATCCACAAGGCGCGCGAGAATGCCGCCAAGAGCAAAATCAAGAACGTCGATTTCCGCCTCGGCGAGATCGAACACCTGCCCGTCGCGGATGCCGCGGCGGACGTCATCCTCTCCAACTGCGTCATCAACCTCTCGCCCGACAAGCCGCAGGTGTACGCCGAAGCCGCCCGGGTCCTGAAGCCCGGCGGACGCCTGGCCATTTCCGACGTGGTGGCCGTCGCGCCGATTCCGGCCAAGGTGAAGAGAAACCTACAGGCCCACAGCGGCTGCATCGCCGGCTCCGCCACCGTCCCCGAAACCCAGCGCATGCTGAAGAAAGCCGGATTTTCCGGCATCCGCATCCGCGTCAACGAGCAGAGCAATACCTTCATCAAAGACTGGTTCCCCGGCAGCGGCGCGGAGCGATTCGTCCGTTCCGCCACCATCGAGGCCGTGAAAAAAGGAGCAAGGAAATGACCGGCAGCACCGCATCCGCCGAATCGCGCAAACTGACCAACCCCTTCGAGCGCTATCTGACCGTGTGGGTCGGCTTGTGCATCGCGGGCGGCATCCTCCTCGGGAAGCTCGCGCCCAATCTGGCCAAGACCCTCGACGGCATGGCGATAACCATCAACGGTGCGCCCGTCGTCTCCATCCCCATCGCCATCTGCCTGTTCTTCATGATGTACCCCATCATGGTGAAGATCGATTTCGCCTCGGTGATCCAGGCCGGCAAGAGCGGCAAGCCGGTGGGGTTGACGCTGTTCCTCAACTGGGCGATCAAGCCCTTCACGATGTTCGCCATCGCCTATTTCTTCCTTGGGTTCGTCTTCAAATCGTTCATCGGCGCGGACGCGATGGATCTCGTCAAAATCCCGTTCGGGCTCGATCTGGCCGTGGGCGCGGAGCACGGCGCGGGCACCGTCGTCCTCAGCGAGGGCGTCAAGCTGCTGCAAATTCCGCTTTGGCGCAGCTATTTCGCGGGCACGATCCTGCTGGGCATCGCCCCCTGCACCGCCATGGTGCTGGTCTGGGGCTACCTCGCCCGCGGCAACGACGGCCTCACCCTCGTCATGGTGGCCATCAATTCCCTGACGATGCTCCTGCTCTACGGCGTGCTCGGCGGCTTCCTCCTCGGCGTCGGCCGCTTGCCCGTCCCATGGCAGGCCCTCCTGCTCTCCATCGCCATCTACGTGGCCCTGCCGCTCGTCGCCGGGTACCTCTCCCGCAAGTGGATCCTCGCGACCCAGGGCGAGGCCTGGTTCAAGGAAAAATTCCTCCACGTCCTCACGCCGGTTTCGATCCTGGCCCTGCTGGTGACGCTGGTGCTGTTGTTCAGCTTCAAGGGCGGCATCATCCTGAGCCAGCCCTTGACCATCCTGTGGATCGCGGTCCCCTTGTTCATCCAGACGATGCTGATCTTCTGGCTGGGCTATGGCGCGGCCCGCCTGCTCAAGCTCCCCTATCGCGACGCCGCCCCCGCGGCGATGATCGGCGCCTCCAACCACTTCGAAGTCGCCATCGCCACCGCCACCATGCTCTTCGGCCTCTCCTCGGGCGCGGCGCTGGCCACCGTCGTCGGCGTGCTGATCGAAGTGCCCGTCATGCTCTGGCTGGTGCGCATCTGCACCCGCACGCAGCACTGGTTCCCGGTCCCTACAGCGTGAGATCCGGAACTGGACCCGCCCGCCATGCGATGGTAGGATGGAATGCTTGAAACGCAGCAAACCCGAGAAAGGCCAAGACATGAAAACCAGCCTGAAATGGATTCTCGCCGCCCTGTGTCTGATCGCCCCCCTGGCCGCGCAAGCGGAGGAAACCTTGTCGATCAAGGGCTCCAACACCTTCGGCGAGGAGCTCGGCCCGCAACTGATCTCGGCCTTCCGGGCGCGGAATCCCGGCATCGCGGTCGCGATTGAAAGCCTCGGCTCCGCTTCGGGCATCGCCGGACTGCTCGACGGCACCTGCGACATCGGCGCCACCTCGCGCGTGCTCAACGAAGACGAGCAGCGCCGGGCCCGGTCGCGCAAGATCGACCTGACTTTCTCGGTCATCGGCCATTATGCCGTCACCGTGGTCGTCCATGAACGGAACCCGCTGAATAGCCTGTCCGACCGCGCCATCCGCGACATCTTCACCGGCAAGGCCACGAACTGGAAGCAGGTCGGCGGCCCCGACCGGCCGATCGTGGTGCTGATCCGCGACGCCACGGGCGGCACGCATCTGGGCTTCCAAGAACTGGCCATGGACAATCTGCTCTACGCGTCCACTGCGCGCGGCTTCGCCAGCTACACGGCCTTGGCCGATGAAATCGGAACCAACCCCGATGCCATCGGCTACGTCGGCATGAACCTCGTCGCCCATCCCGGCCTGCGCGCGCTTTCGATCAACGGCATCCCCCCCAACGACCTCGCCGTCAACGAAGGCGTCTATCCCTATGTGCGCACGGTCCGGCTGTACACCCGCGCCAAGTCCGCCTCCCCCCTCGCCGAGCGCTTCGTTCGGTTCGTCCGCTCCAAGACCGGACAGCGCATCGTGAAGTCCGTCGGGTTCGTCCCCGCCAACCTCTCCCGCCTCCCGAAAGATTCGACATGGTAGGCGGCGCATCGGCGACGACTGGACCGGTTTTCGTTTTCACCCCCATGTTCCACCCGTTCTAACACCAAAGGCCTGAACATGCTCGAACCACTCTTCACCACCCTGACCCGCGCCGTCGAAGGCGGCCCCGCCGTCGCGCTTTCCGCCGCCTTCGCCTGGGGCATCCTGAGCATCCTGCTCAGCCCCTGCCACCTCGCCAGCATCCCGCTCATCGTCGGATTCATCGACGAGCAAGGGCAAATCTCCACCAAACGCGCCTTTCAGATCGCGCTGCTGTTCTCCCTGGGCATCCTCGCCACCATCGGCCTCATCGGCGCGATCACCGCCGCCGCCGGCCGAATGATGGGCGACATCGGGGCCTATGGCAACTACTTCGTCGCCGCCATCTTCTTCCTCGTCGGCCTGCATCTGCTGGGCGTCATCCCCATGCCGTTCACCGGTCCTGGCCAGGTCAAGATGAAGAAGCGCGGGCGCATCGCTGCGTTCATCCTTGGCCTTCTCTTCGGCGTCGCGCTGGGACCCTGCACCTTCGCCTACATGGCCCCGATGCTCGCCGTCACCTTTCGGATGGCCGCCGACCAGATGGCCTACGGCATCCTGCTCCTGCTGGCCTACGGCGTCGGCCATTGCGCCGTCATCGTCCTCGCCGGCACCTTCACCGAATCCGTCCAGCACTACCTGAACTGGAACGAGTCCTCCCAAGGCGCAACGATCCTCAAGAAGGTCTGCGGCGTCCTCGTCCTCCTCGGCGGCCTCTGGATGATCTATACGGCCTGACGCCGGATCGTCCGCGGCGCGGGACGCCGGGCGTTTCCCGCGCCGCGGAATAATCGCCTTGCCGTCGCCGCCGGGATTGACAACCCATCCCCTTCTTTTGGATGATGATCCGTTCAATCTCAATGAATCCAAGGGAACCCACCCCATGAAACCACACCGGAAATGGATTGTCGCAAGCCTCTGTTTGCTTGGAGCCTGGGTCGCCCAAGCGGGGGACAAGCTCTCGATCAAAGGCTCCGACACGTTCAGCTTGGAACTGGGCCCGCCGTTGATTTCCGCTTTCCAGGCGCACAACGCCGAAATCCAAATCGAGCTGACCGGGCTGGGCTCGGCCTCGGGCATCGCCGACCTGCTGGAGAATACCTGCGACATCGCGGTGTCCACCCGCTCGCTCGACGAAACCGAGCAGCGGATGTCCCGCTCCAAGGGCATCGAACTCAAGTCCTCCATCGCCGGCTACTACGGGTTGGCCGTCGTGGTCCATGCGGACAACCCGCTGAAAGACCTCTCCGACTCCGCCGTGCGCGACGTCTTCGTCGGGAAAGCGACGAACTGGAAGCAGGTCGGCGGCCCGGATCGCCCCATCGAGGTGTTGATCCGCGATGCGTCCGGCGGCTCCCATCTGGGCTTCCGGGAACTGGCGATGGATGGCCGAAGCTACGCCGCCCACGCCCAGGGATTCGCCAGCTTCGAAGAACTCGCCCAGGCCATCGCCGACCGCCCGGGCGCCATCGGCTACGTCGAGATGAATCTGGTGGCCCATCCCGGATTGCATGCGGTGTCGATCAACGGCATTCCGCCGAACGAAATCACCGTCCAGAAGGGCGTTTATCCCTACGTGCAGCCCGTTTGGCTCTATGCCCGCGCCAAATCCACCAACGCGGCCATCGAGCGGTTCATCCAGTTCGTCCGTTCCAAACCGGGACAGAACGTGGTCGAAACCGTCGGCTTCGTGCCGGTCGATCTGATCCAGCTAGACGGGCGCGGCATCTTCTTTCTGGTGTTCCAGGTGCTCGGCGGACTCGCCCTCTTCATCCTCGGCATGGGCATCATGTCGGACGGCCTGCGCGTCGCGGCCGGTCCCGGGTTGCGCACCCTGCTTTCCAAGGCGACCGCCAATCGGTTCGCGGGACTCGCCTTGGGCACCTTGCTGGGGTTCCTGGTCCACTCCTCCGCCGCTTCCGTCATGCTCGTCGGGTTCATCAACGCCGGCCTGATGAGCTTGG
The DNA here is from genome assembly GCA_009928955.1 of Opitutia bacterium. Classification (GTDB taxonomy): domain Bacteria; phylum Verrucomicrobiota; class Kiritimatiellia; order CAIQIC01; family Lenti-01; genus Lenti-01. The sequence continues at coordinate 19,662 of SABN01000027.1, forward strand.
CGCAGGCCGTCGCCCCGATGCTCGGCACCAATCTGGGCACCTCGCTGTCCATGCAGCTCGTGTCCTTCCGCCTCGCCGACTACTGCTATGCCGGCATCGTCGCCGGCCTCGTCCTGCAGATGGCCATCCCCAACCCGCGCGGAAAATCCATCGGGCGCGCCCTCGTCGGCTTCGGCCTGCTGTTCCTCGGCATGAAGACCATGAGCGAAGCCATCGCGCCCCACCGCGACCTGCTCCGGCAATATCTGATCGCCATCGATGGCCACACCTTCTCCGGCCGGCTGCTGGGCATCGGCCTCGCCTTCGCCCTCACCGCCATCATCCAGAGCAGCGGCGCCACCATCGGCATGGCCTTCGCCCTCGCCGACGCCGGCGTCTTCGACTCCCTTTGGCAGACCTATCCCATCGTCATCGGCGCCCAGATCGGCACCTGCGCCACCGCCTTGCTCGGATCCATCGGCACCGGCATCGATTCCCGCCGCGCGGCGGCGGGCAACCTGCTCACCAACGTGGTGAACGCCGCCCTGTCCCTCCTGCTCGCGCCCCTGTGGATTCCGCTGTTCGCGCGCACGTCGCCCGACCTCGTGCGGCAAACCGCCAACACGCACACCCTCCTCATGATCCAGAATTGCCTGGTGTTCATGCCCCTCATCCCCGCCTATGCGCTGCTGCTGCGAAAGATCGTCCCCTCCCGGACGCCCCCCCCGGAATCCTCGCACCTGCTGCCCCCCCTGCTCGAATTTCCCGAACAAGCCATCGCCGCCTGCATCGCCGAACTCCAACGCGTCGCCCGCATCGGCGCCCGCAGCCTCCGCCTCGCCGGCCAGACCCTCCTGTTCGCCCACACCGCCAACGACATCCAGGCCATCCACCTCAACGAACAGGCCATCAACGACATCAAGCTCGCCATGAAGAGCTACCTCGCCGAACTCACCCGCCGCACCCTCTCCAAGCGCCAAGCCATCCTCGTCCAGTACCTCGACCGCTGCATGTCCGACCTCGAACGCATCGGCGACCACGTCGAAACCCTTTGCGCCATCTCCCTCCGCCGCCGGAAGGTCCCCGAAGCCATCGTGGACCGCCTCTCCTTCAGCATCTTCTTCCAGCTCTACGAAGCCGTCCTCTACTCCTTCAAGCTCCTCGTCCAATCCTTTGACCCCGCCCGCGACACCTTCGCCGACATCGCCGACCAGATCCTCCTCGCCCGCGACGACTACATGCAGGCCAGCCTCGCCGCCCGCACCCACTTCAACGAACAGGTCTCCCGGCGCGCCATCACCCCCACCGCCGGCATCTTCTTCAGCGAATACATCGCCGCCCTCGACCGCATCGTCCGCCACGCCCGCAACGTCGCCTTGGCCGAAAAGCAGCCCCAGTTCTGGATCAAGCGAACCAAGTTCGCCAAGCGCGTGGATCTGGCCCCGGAACCGGCGATCCCGCCCCTGGTCGACCCCAAGGACTTCCTCGCCCACCTCCACGAGGAAGACGACCTCTAGCCCCCGGCCCATTCCGGCGCGGCGGGCGCCCCGCCGCTTCAGCGGGCGGAAACACTTCGCCGCGGCGCGACCGGAGCGGCAACGCTTGCCCTTCCCGGCGCTTTCCGCTAGTTTTCCTTCATGAGCGCTTCCTCCTCCCATCTGGAAAAGGCCCAATTCGTCTTCGACACCGAGATCGCCGCCCTCCACCGCACCCGCGAGCGGCTCGACGGCGCCTTTGATGCCGCCGTCGACCTCCTGCAGGCCACCTTGGCCAACGGCGGCAAGTTCATCGTCACCGGCGTCGGCAAGTCGTTCCACATCGGCCAGAAGATCGCCGCCACCTTCACCAGCACCGGCGCCCCCGCCACCGTCCTCCATCCCTCCGAGGCCATGCATGGCGACCTCGGCCTCCTCCAGGCCGAAGACGCCGTCCTCGCCCTTTCCTATTCCGGCGAATCCGACGAGCTCGTCAACCTGCTGCCCCTCCTCAAGCGCGCCGGCGTGCGCATCGTCGCCCTCACCGGCGACCTGGACTCCACCCTCGCCAAGCACTCCGACCTCGTCCTCGACGCCTCCGTCGAGCGCGAAGCCTGCCCCTTCAACCTCGTCCCCACCGCCTCCACCACCGTCGCCCTCGCCATCGGCGACGCCCTCGCCATCGCCCTCCTCGACGCGCGCGGCCTCTCCCGCGAGGCATACGCCGCCTTCCATCCCGGCGGCGCCATCGGCCGCGCCCTCCTCCTCAAGGTGGACGACATCATGCGCACCGGCGACCGCCTCGCCTCCGTCCCCCGCTCCGCCACCGTCCGCGATGCCGTCATCGCCATGACCAAGGTCCAGGCCGGCGCCGTCGCCGTCGTGGACGACGCCCGCCGCGTCGCCGGCCTCTTCACCGACGGCGACCTGCGCCGCTACCTCGCCGGCGGCGCCACCGATGTCCAAACCCGCCCGGTTGCCGATCTCATGACCCCGAATCCTTCTTCCGTCCGCTCCGGACGCCTCGCGGCCGACGCCCTCGCCGTCTTCCAAAAACACCGCTTCGACGATCTCGTCGTCGTGAACGCCGACGGCACCCTCGCCGGCATGATCGACATCCAGGACCTGCCCAAATTCAAGATTCTGTAACCCGCCCCCCCTTGAAAGGAGCCCGATGAGTACCCGCCAGATTTACATCACCGCCCCCGACCGCCAGCGCCTGAACGATATGGTCGAAACCGCCTTGGCCGCCAAAAACCGCGACGCGACGTTCCTCAAGGAACTCGCCCGCGAACTGGCCATCGCCGAAACCGTCGATCCCAAGTCCGTGCCCCCCGACGTCGTCACGATGAATTCCCGCGTGGTCGTCAAGGACCTGGATGCCGGCGAGACGTCGGAATACACCCTCGTTTTCCCCGAGCAGGCCGACGTCTCCCAGGGCCGGCTTTCGGTGGTTTCGCCCATCGGCACGGCCATCCTCGGCTACCGCAAGGGCGCCACCCTCACCTGGCACACGCCCGGCGGCCCCCGCCAAATCCAGATCGTCGACATTCCCTACCAGCCCGAAGCCGCCGGCGACTACCACCTGTAGGCCCCACGGCACGGAGGCCTTCTTCGCCGGCGAGGCAAGCCCGCCGGGGTCCAGCTTTCTTGGCGCAGGCGCACACCGTGCCCGGACGCGAAAGCAGCCTGCGGGGATGGCGGAGGATCAAGCCGAGCCTTCCGCCTTGCGCGACAGGGAAGCCAACGCATGCCTCCAGTAACGCAAGGCCTCCGGTCGGCCTCGTCCATAAAACCGCAAACAATGTGTCTCCGCGGAATTTCCATGCGCCCTGCAGGCCTGGGAGGCCACTGGCGATTTATGGTTCATAAGAGAACTGAACTGTACCCCACGTCATCGCAATTCCGTTGGCGGAATATCCAATCCAATAGGCTATTACTTCGCCCCCGGCCCATCCGGCCTCCGCCGGATTTGCGAATCCTGCCAAACCCGGCCCCGGAAGTACAAGTTGTGGCTCAGTCGTCGTTCCACCGGGTAAGAACCCTCCGGGCGGGCAATCCACCAACCAATAGCTAACCCCGGGAAACGTCTCCCACTGGATGACGGGCCAGAACGTATTGGGCACAACGCTGTCCAATTCATGGCTGGTGCATCTGGAATTCTGGAACAGTTCGAAGGCGACATCGGTCACGCTACCGGTTGGATAGAAAGGTCCAACGCGGCCATCGGGGCGATTGGAAACGGCCGGCTCGCCAAATCCATCGTCATTGCTCGAAACGTAATATTGCTGATCGAACGGGATTTGGGCGAAAGCAAACTGCCCGAATTCATCGGAAATCGTGCTGTGGCAGAGCTCCCAGTTGACGTCGTGCAAGTCCACCTTAATGCCGGGAACCGTGTCGTCGCCCCACCGCACGACGCCCTGGATTTCGTGATATCCGTTGGTTTCATCCACGTCGACCCAAATGCGCTGGACATGGCTGGTGATCGCGCCGCTCCCGACGGTGACGGGAGGTGGAACTTTTCCGCTCGAACTGCCGTCGTCCAACTTGATTTTATACGTCTGCATCGAAAATCCGCCGGCAATATAGGTGTTGGTCCAGGTCACCCAGCCGGAACGTTCGACGGCAATGATCCGCGTTTGGGGCGGTTCGCCCGCCGCATAGGTGACGATGCGGATGAATTTTGTCCGGGCTTCCGCCGAAAGAACCAGCACCAGGAAAATGGAACCCAAGACCGGATATACATACCGATGTACTTTCATGGCTCCTCCGCTTTCTCCCACACCAAATCGATTTTCGAAATATTCGCGCCGGGATCGAGGGGTTGACTTGCTTCGCCTAAGCTATATTTACAGAGTTTTTAGAAACGCACGCAAGAGATTAATTGTTAGCATTCTGTTAGCCCCATTGGCTTTTCAAGTCGCGAATGAATGGCCTGAAATTATGAATAGGTTCATGTGCCGAATCGAGATGCGCCCCAAATGCGCGCCCCGCCCGAATCCGGCTTGAACCGCGGGCTTTCCTCGGATACCTTCGCCCCAATTCCATGAACAAGCCCGCCTTCCTCAAGCAGCCGATGATGATGCGGGTGCTGCACGCGCTCGTCCCTGTGGCGCTCGCCGCGATCTACCTCTTCGGCTGGCGCGTGCTGGCGCTCGTCGCCGTCTCCTGCGTTTTCGCCTTCCTCGCCGAATGGGCGATGCGGCCCGCCAAACCCGGCAAGATCTCCCAGGCGGTCTGGGTCACCGCCGCGCTCTTCGGCCTCTCCCTGCCGCCGACCACGCCCTTCTGGATCGCCGCCGTCGGCGCCGTCTTCGGCATCGTCTTCGGCAAGATGGTCTTCGGCGGCTTCGGGAAAAACGTTTTCAATCCCGCCATCGTCGGCCGCGCCTTCGTCTACGTCTGCTTCCCCGTGGAAATGACGTCGCGCTTCGTGCCCGCCTTCCGCGGCTTCCCCGGCGGCTTCGCCCGCTGGAGCTTCGCCGCGCTGCGCGAACTCCCCGCCGATCTCGCCGCGCCCGGCCTGAAGGTCGTCGATGCCGTCACCGCCGCCACCCCGATGTGGACCCGCCGCGACTACGGCTTCGAAGTCCGCCTCTGGGATCTCGTCACCGGCCAGATCGGCGCGCTCTTCGACCCCGCCGGCCAGGCCCGCGTGCTCGCCGCCGGCTCCGCCGGCGAAGTCTCCGCCCTCGCCATCCTCCTCGGCGCCGCCTATCTCCTGTGGACCAAGACCGCCAACTGGCGCCTCATGCTGGGCGCGCTGCTCGGCGCCGTCGGCATGAATCTCCTCCTCCGCAACGCGCTCGGCATCGCCGCCGTCCCGCCCCTGCCGTTCACGCTCTTCTCCGGCGCATTTCTCTACGCGGCCGTTTTCATGGTCACCGATCCCATCTCCGCCCCGCGCCTCAAGGAATCCATTTGGGTCTATTCCTTCTTCATCGGCGCCATGATCGTTTTCCTCCGCTACAAGGCCGTCTTCGCCGGCGGCGTCGCCTTCGCCATCCTCCTCGGCAACATGATCGCCCCCTCCCTCGACCTCTGGATCAAGCGCTTCCAGGCGCCCAAGAAGCCGGCGGTGCCGGCATGAACAAGAAATCCCCCGCCTACGTCCTCTCCTTCATGGCCGCCATCTGCCTCGTCTTCGGCACCGGCATCGCCGTCGTCAACTACGCCACCCAGGGCCTGCTGGCGAAAAACGCGGCCATGCACCGCAACCGCGTGCTCTGCCGCGCCTTCCAGCTCGACGTCGCCGGCGCCTCCGCCGAGGCCTACCAGAACGCCGTCGACGCCAGCCTCCGGACCAACGACTTCGGCGGACGCCTCGTCTACATCTGCACCGCCCCCGGCAAGGAAAGCGTCGGGTTCGTCGCCGGCGGCATGGGCTTCTGGGACCGCATCGAATGCGTCGTCGTCGTCTCCCCCGATCTGCAGACCATCCTGAACGTCCGGTTCCTCGACCAGAAGGAAACCCCCGGCCTCGGCGCCCGCATCGAGGAACCCGGATTCACCGACCAGTTCAAGGGCCTGGAACTGGCCTGGAACGATCCGCAAGGCCAGCGCATCCTCGTCGGCGCCAATCCCGCCCCCAACGCCCCCAACGAAGTCGACGCCATCACCGGCGCCACCCAGACCTCCATGGCTCTCATGCGCTTCCTCAACGAAGAACTCGACCGCTTCCGCGCCGCCTATTCCGCCGCCGCCAACACGCTGAACGCCGACCTCTGACCTCTTCTTTATGGCCTCCGCCTACTCCAAAATCCTCAAAGACGGCCTCCTGGTCGAAAACCCGATTTTCCGCCAGGTGCTCGGCATCTGCTCGGCCCTCGCCGTCACCAACCTCGTGGTCAACACGCTGTTCATGGGCTTCGGGGTGACGTTCGCCACCGCCCTCACGGCCTTCACCGTCTCCCTCCTGCGCAACTACATCCCCGTCCGCATCCGCATGATCGTGCAGGTCGTCATCATCGCCTGCTACGTCATGATGATCGACATCCTCATCAAGGCCGTCGCCCCCGACATCCACCGCTTCATCGGCCCCTACGTCGGCCTCATCATCACCAACTGCATCATCATGGGCCGCGCCGAAGCCTTCGCCAGCCAGAACAAGCCCCTGCCCGCCCTCATCGACGGTTTCGCCAACGGCCTCGGCTACACCGCCGTCCTCGTCGCCATCGCCGTCGTCCGCGAAGCCATGGGCTTCGGCACCGTCCTCGGCTTCGCCCTGCCCGCGCGCGACCTCTGGTGGCACCAATGGACCATCATGGTCATGCCGCCCGGCGCGTTCTTCATGCTCGCCATCCTGACCTGGATCGCCCGCGCCAAGCTGGCCAAGGAGGAGACGAAATGACCCCGCTCGCCGATCTGGGATTCCTCTCGTCCTTCCTGCTGATCTTCGTTTCGGCGGCGTTCACGGACAACATCTTGTTGGCTCGCTTCCTGGGCATGTGCTCGTGCCTCGGCGTGTCCAAGAAGGTGGACACCAGCCTCGGCCTCGGCCTCGCCGTCATGTTCGTCACCGCTTCCACCGCCGCGCTCAATTATCTGGTTTACACCTACCTCCTCGTGCCCCTCCACCTCGAGTATCTGCGCCTCATCATCTTCATCGTCGTCATCGCCGCCTTCACCCAGCTCGTCGAGATGATCATCGAGCGGGTCTCGGAAAAGCTCTACAACTCCCTCGGCATCTTCCTGCCCCTCATCACCGTCAACTGCGCCATCCTCGGCCTCTCGCTGTTCATGCTCAACAAGCCCTACTCCTTCCTCCAGGCCTTCGCCTTCGGCCTCGGCGGCGGCTTCGGCTGGTTCCTCGCCATCGCCCTCATCGGCGGCATCCGCGAGAAGATCAACGAGGCCTCCCTCCCCAAAGGCCTCGAAGGCCCCGGCATCACCCTCATCATCATCGGCATCATGGCCCTCGCCTTCGTCGGCTTCTCCGGCATGATCAAGATCTAGCATGAAACCAAATTCCATGCGGTTGTTGCCCCCCCCCACGGCCTTGTGCCGTGGGAGGCCAAGTTGGCTCCCCCACCGCGCAAGGCGGTGGGGCCCGCCCGAACGAAAACCGAAACCCCATTGACCATGCTCCTCCAAATCGCCATCTCGGTCGGCTTCCTCCTCGCCTGCGGGCTCGTCCTCGCCGGCCTCCTCCTCCTCGCCGAGAAGAAAATCCTCAACTACGGCACCTGCCACATCGACATCAACGCCGGCCGCAAGGGGCTCGACGTGGATGGCGGCTCGTCCCTCCTCTCCTCCCTCGCCCAGCAGGACATCTTCATCCCCTCCGCCTGCGGCGGCCGCGGCTCCTGCGCCTACTGCAAGCTCAAGGTCAACGCCGGCGGCGGCATGATCGGCCCCGTCGAGGAGCCCTACCTCTCCGCCGACGAACGCAAGGACAACGTCCGCCTCGCCTGCCAGGTCAAGGTCCGCAAGGACCTCGCCGTCGAAATCCCCGAGGAACTCTTCTCCGTCCGCCGCTTCCGCGCCCGCCTCGCCCACAAGAGGCCCCTCACCCACGACATCGTCGAGCTGCGCCTGGAGCTCCTCGAACCCGACGCCATCTCCTTCGAAGCCGGCCAGTACGTCCAGCTCGAGTCGCCCGAATACAAGGGCCACGACTCCGTCATGCGCGCCTACTCCATCTCCTCCGTCCCCTCCGACACCCATGCCGTCGAGCTCATCGTCCGCCTCGTCCCCGACGGCATCTGCACCACCTGGGTCTTCGAACACCTCAAGGAAGGCGACCCCGTCGCCCTCTCCGGCCCCTACGGATTCTTCCACCTCGCCGATACCCAGGCGCCCATCATCTGCATCGCCGGCGGCTCCGGCATGGCCCCCATCTGGTCCATCGTGCGCGACATGAAGGAAAAAGGCGTCGCCCGCCCCACCACCTACTTCTTCGGCGCCCTCACCCAGCGCGACCTCTTCTTCATGGACGAGTTCAAGAAGCTCGAACAGGATTGCCCTTGGTTCCATTTCGTCCCCGCCCTCTCCAAGGAGCCCGAGGACTCCGGCTGGACCGGCGAACGCGGCCTCATCACCGAGGTCGTCTCCCGCCACTTCCCCGACGCCTCGAAGCACGAGGCCTACCTCTGCGGCTCCCCCGGCATGATCGACGCCTCCATCAAAACCCTCGTCCAAAACGGCATGCCCGAAGCCAACGTCTTCTACGATAAATTCTCATGACCGATCTGGACAGGATGACAGGATTTTCAGGATTGGCAGGATTGAAACCAGAACCGAGGGCTGTTTGGCTGTTCCATCCTGCCCATCCTGCAAATCCTGTGAATCCTGTCTAAGAATTCCGGAGGATCTCCCATGAAAGAAACGCCCGAAGACAAATCCCTCGAAGACCGCCTCGGCGCCTCCAAGTTCTCCGGCGAAGGCTTCCTCGGCTCCGATCACCGCCCCGTCGATGAAATCGTCGCCGACGACCGGCGCACCCTCGCGCGCCTCGGCCTCCCCCAGGAACGCCTGCTGGCCGCCCTCCGCGGCGTCTTCGACCAGGCCCGCGCCGAACTCGGCGGCGATGTCGCCGTCCGCCCCGGCGTCACCGCCGTCGCCCACGAGTCCATGGGCCGCATCCCCTCCCCCTTCCGCGGCGACGGCGTCTTCGAAAAAGGCGAGGTCGTCGTCTCCGCCGCCTCCGGCGAAAGCTTCATCCTCACCAGCCTCGGCCTCGCCCTGATCGAGAAGCATTCCTTCTTCCAAGGCCGCGGCGCCCGCTACCGCATCGACCCCGCCCGCGCCGCCGCCCTCCTCGGCCTCCCGTAACCCGACGTTTTCCACACAATGGAAAAACTTTTCCCGATTTTTCCACGCAATGGAAAACTTTTTTCCACACGGTGGAAAACGGGCGCCCGCCGGCTCCAAGACCCCCACCCCCTCGCGGGGAAAACGGGCGCCCGCCGGCTCCAAGACCCCCACCCCCTCGCGGGGAAAACGGACGCCCGCCGGCTCCAAGACCCCCACCCCCTTGCGGGGTGGGTGAATCAGTTCTGCCCTGCCACGTCGAATGCCCCCAACCGCATTCACCCACGGCACAAGGCCGTGGGGGTCTTCCCACGCCTGCGGCGGGGCCAGCCTTGGAAATTGAAGATTGAATGTTGGATATTGAATGTTCTGCTTGCGTCTCTCGCCGCCTGCGCCCCCTCCCCCCGCGCCGAGACTCTCGCCGGCCGCACCATGGGCACCACCTATTCCATCCGCATCGCCGATGCCGCCCTCGATCGCCGCGCGCTGGACAGCCTGCAGGCGGATGTCAATGCAACCCTGGCCGAGGTCAACCGCCAGATGTCCACCTACCAACCCGACAGCGAGATCGCGCGGTTCAACCGCGCCGCCCCCCACGCGCCCCTCGCCATCTCCCCGGACTTCCAGTTCGTCGCCCGCCGCGCCCTCGCCCTCGCCGAGGCCACCGGCGGCGCGTTCGACCCCACCGTCGGCGCCCTCGTCAACCTCTGGGGCTTCGGCCCCGACGGCGCGATTTCCCGCCGCCCCGCCCCCGAACAGATCGAGGCCGCGCGCCAAACCGTCGGCTTCCGCCATCTCTCCCTTTCCTCGGACGGCCGCCTCGCCAAGGACATCCCCGGTCTGAAGCTCGACCTCAGCGCCATCGCCAAGGGCTACGGCGTGGACAGGGTGGCCGCCCTCCTCCGCAAAAAGGACATCGAAAACTTCCTCGTCGAAATCGGCGGCGAAACCCTCGCCGCAGGCCTCAACGCCGAGGGCGTCCCCTGGCGCGTGGGCGTGCGGCGGCCCGATCCCGATCCCGCCGGCGGCCCGGCCCTGGAAGGCGTCCTCCACCTCACCGGCGGCCGCGCCATCGCCACCTCCGGCGACTACCAGAACTTCTTCCGCGACGAAAACGGCCAGCTCCAATCCCACCTCATCGATCCCCGCACCGCCGCGCCCGTCCAGCACGCCGTCGCCAGCGTCTCCGTGCTCGCTCCCGATTGCCTCACCGCCGATGCCCTCGCCACCGCCCTCGTCGTCCTCGGCCCCGCCGAAGGCCTCCCCCTCCTCGCCGCCGCCTTCCCCGGCGTCGAAGCCCTCTTCATTTTGCGCCACGGCGGAGATCAATTCGAAGAAGTCGCCACCCCCGGCTTCGCCGCCGCCCTGCGCTACGCGCATTGACCGCCCGGACGGCGGCCCGCCGCCATCCGCTCCACGGAAAAACCCGCGGCGGTGGATTCAGGCGCGGGCCGGCGCCAGCGGCGTCAGAAGCGATTCCTGATAGAGGCGCTGCACCATCTCCACGTCGAGGCCGTGGCCCGATTTGTAGGAGATGATTTCGCCCACGAACAGACCCTCCTCGATCAGCGCGATGGCCGCCAGCAGATCGAGCGTCGCCCGGTGCCACACCGCCTCCAGCGACTTGCCGCCATGGGGCAGCCGGGCCTTGTTCCAGTAGCCCAGGCGGCCCGCCACCAGCAGGTTGTCGAATGAATAGCCCAGATTGCGGATGTCGGCGAACAACAGTCCGACCGTCTTGCACCACAGCATCTTCAGCGCCGAGGTGTTCGTGCGCGCCGTCGCCCCGTAGGCGAATTTCGCCGGATCGACCGCGAACCGGATGCGCTGCTTGCCGATCGCCGTCTTGAAATCCACCGCGGTGTCCACCGCCAGCAGCGGCTTCGCCGGATCCGCCGGCGGCGCCAGCGTCAGGAATCCGCCGCGCCCGTTGGCCACCGTGACGCGTTCGCGCACCGTCACATAGGCCGCCGGCCGGTCCACCTTGCGCAGCCCCGCGCCTTTCAAGGCCTCCACCAGCTCCGTGCTGCCGTGGTTGAACAACGGCGGATCGCCCGAATCCAGGCGGATCAGCAGATTGTCGATCCCCATTCCCATGCGCAGGCTGATCATATGCTCCGCCATGCGGATGTAGTTGTGCGGCGATCCGCTGCGCAGCACGATGTTGCTGACGACGTTGCCCGTCGTCCACACGTTGCGGATCGAACAGCGCACCGGCAGGCTGTCGGGCAGATCCGTGCGCTCGAACCACCAGCCTTCCATGTCCGTCGGACACAGCGTCAGCGTCCGCAGGCTCTTGCCGAAAAACGTGCCGCGGCCGGTCACCGTCACCGGCCGCTCGATCGTGGTCTGCGCGCGGGACGGCGCGGCCGGCCGCGCCTCGCCCATCAGGTCCCAGTCCACGGGATGGGTCTTCCACGCGCGCGCGCCGGACTCGGCGGCGGCGGCGGGTCCGCTCAGCAATCTTCCAACCGGGGTTTCAAACATGGGTCAATCCTCTTTGTTTTCGCCGGGCCTGACAAATCCTAAATTCCGGGCCAGCGCCTCGGCGTCCGCGTCCGCGCCCCCCGCCAGCCACAGCACCGGCCGGATCCCGGCCAGCGCCTTCTGCCGGCGCATCTCGCCGGGATCGGCGCTCTCGCACACCAAGGCGTCGGCGTGGTGCGTCGTGAAAGGCGCCATCGGACCGGCATCGCCCACCAGCAGGCAGAGGCCTTTTTCCTTGAGCACGCAGGCCAGCGCCGCGATCAATTCCACCTCCGCATGCCGCAAATCCACGCCCGGCAGCGACGAGCCTTCCTCCCACAGCGCCGGATAGTCGCACAGGCGCAGCGCCCGCGCATGGTGGTCCAAGCCCCGGTAGGTCCCGGCGGCCCGGATGAAAACGGCGGGCGCACCTTGGCGCCGGATCTGCTCCAGCACCGTCCTCCCGCGGTTCTGCCCCATCTCCAGCATCGTCTCCAGATCCGGATCGGCGTTCACCGCCACGAGGGCGGAAGCACCCTCCAACTCGATCCGCGGCGCGCCATGGGCATCCTGCGCCGCGCACAGGAACGCGCTGGCCGCCCAATCCTGGTCCGGGAAGAGCCCCGACGTCTTCATCATCAGATATTGCTGCGCATCGAGCGGATCCCGGAACCCCCCCGGATGCGACAGCCGCATGCGGCTCGGCTCGAACACGGCCATCGCGCGGAGGCCTTCCCGCGCCACCGCTTCCGGCAACCCGACGCCGCCTCCGGCGCGCCGCAGCCAATCCACCGCCTCCCGCGCCGCCGATTCCGCATCGGCCGTGGCCCACGCGTTCACCTCCACCGAAACGGTCGCGCTGCGCGGGAAATTCCCCGTGGCCTTCGTCACCGCCAGATCGAATTCCAGCCCCGCGGCGCCGGGCTCGTCGGCCACCGCGCGGAAACGGCGCGGCTCCGCCAAGTCGGCGAACAGCCCGACGGCCGCGCCGCCGGTCGCGGCGACGACCGCAGGCGGCGATTCCTCCTGCAGCACGGGCGCGCCCGGCACCTCCGTGCGCAACAGGACGCGCAACCGCAGCAGGCGGGTCGGACTCTTCATCGCCATCACCCGCCCCTGCAAGATGAGACGGCCCTCCGCCTCCGGCGACACGATCAGGTTCCACTCCAAGTCGCCATCGTCCAGCACGCCGGCATAGAAGCGGGCCTCCCCCTTCGCCCGGGAAAACATGCTGCCTTCGCGCCCGATGCGCGACGGATGCAGCTCCTGGCGCCGCCCGGACGCGACATCCTCCAGAAACAGCGCCAGACCGACCTCGCGGCCTCCGGGCAGTTCCAGCGGCGCGAATTTGGGCTTCTCGCCTTCGCGGGTGAACACCAGCGACCAGCGGCGGGAGCGGATCTGCGAATCATAGCGGATGGACAGCGACCTCACCACGCAAGGGCCGAGCGGGTTGCTCGTGGGGGGCAGCACGGCGGGCGCCAACGGCAAGGGCGACGCCTCCGCGACCCGCAACCGCGCCTTGCCAAAGGCCAGCGGGGCCGTTTCGGCGGAAATCCGGCCAATCCAAAACCCGTCCTCGAAACTCCACGCGTCCCCCGGCGGCGCGGCCGTGGCCGGAACGCCCGAAACCACCGCCCACCCCCCGCCCCCCTCGTACAACACCGCCTCGCCCTGCGCGGACGGCACAAAGA
>SABN01000277.1 GCA_009928955.1 Opitutia bacterium
GGTTCCTCGCTAATTCCAGTGGCCAGAATCGGGGGATTCGGGCAGTTTCAGGGGCATGACGACACCGGAAAAACTGTTTAGCGAGCTGTTGGGATTGGGCGATGCATGGGTAGTCGAGCGGGCGGCGTTCGACGAGGCCAAGAAGGCGCTGGAACTACACGTGAGGGAAACGCCGAAGCTGTGGGACGAAGAACGTTGTCCGCACGACGGAAGCGCGGGGGTGGTCTGCCACGACCATGTCCGGGGGCTGCGATGGCGGCATCTGAACGTGTTCAACAAGGAAGCGGAAATCGTCTGCGACCTGCCGCGGGGGCGGTGTCCCGCGTGCGGGAAGGTGTGGCGCGTGGACCCGCCGTGGGAAGGCCGGGCCAAGCACTTCACCAAGGAGTTCGAAGCGTTTGCGCTGACTTTGATGCGGGAGATGCCGGTGAAGAAGGCGGCCGAGATCCTGGGCGAGCAGGACACCCGGATGTGGCGGGTAGTCCAGGCGTACGTCGAGGAGGCGCATGCGGCGGTCGACATGTCCGACGTGACCTGCGTGGGCGTCGACGAGATGGCCCGGGCGAAAGGCCACCGCTACCTGACGGTCTTCGCGGATCTGGTCAGGAAGGCCGTGCTGTTCGCCACGCCCGGGAAGGACAGCGAGACGTGGGCGGAGTTCGTGAAGGCGCTGGCGGCGCACAACGGCCACCCCCACGCCCTGACGCACGTGTCCATGGACATGAGCAAGGCGTATGCCAAGGGGGTGCGCGACTATTGCCGAAACGCCCAGATCGTCTACGACAAGTTCCACGTGATCGCCCATGCCAACCAGGCGGTCGACTTGGTGCGGCGGGCCGAAGCTCAAAGCGGCCCGGCCACGGCCCGGGAGGTGCTCGTCAAGAGCCGCTGGCTATGGCTGAAGAACCCCGAGAATCTCAGCCGCAAACAACGGGCCCGCCTGCGGCAGATCGACCAGGACATGCTCCAGACGGGCCGGGCCTACCAGATGCGTCTGGCGCTGCAGGAAATCTATGCGCTCGATTCGTCGGCGGCGGCCGCCCAGCGCTTCGGGGAGTGGTGTCGGTGGGTGCGCCGGGAAGCCCGCAAGGCGAGCCGCTGGCTGCTTCATCACATGGCCGGCGTGGCCGACTTGATCGAGTCGCATATCGCCGGCATCTTGGCACATTGGGAGCAAGGCGTGACCAACGCCTTCATGGAGGGGCTCAACAGCGTCTTCTCCGCCGTCCGCCGCAAGGCCCGCGGCTATCGAAGCATCCGGAATATGATCACCATGCTCTATTTTGTTGCTGCAAAACTTCCCTCACCTGCTATGCTCAGCCACTGAAAATAGCGAGGAACCT
>SABN01000278.1 GCA_009928955.1 Opitutia bacterium
GGTGTAGCCGAGGACGGACATCTGGAACGGCAGGAGGAGAAAGGCGCCGGACACCCCGCCCATGGAGGTGAGGAAGCTGACGGCAAAGGCGACCAGGGGCGGAATCCAGGGATCGACAGTGACACCGGAGAGCGGAAAGAACATGGGAACCTCCTGCGGGGCGGGCCGGATTTAGAAACACGATCGCGTTTTCTTTCGTGTCACTATAGCCGAGCCGCCGGTCCTCGTCAAGACCGGAGCGCCCTTCCCCCCCGTGGCAGGATGCGGTACAATCAGGCTGTCCGTTTCCCCCTGCCCCCAAACCCCGGCCAGGCTTATGCACCCCGACACTCCCGAGTCCCCGTCCGGCCCACCCCGGAACCCCAACACCCCCGGTCCGGGCGCCCTCGTCGCCGCCCCGGACGACGGCTCCTGCCTGGACGCGGTCCAGCTCGACCGGCTGGAGCAGTCCTTCCGCCAGTGGGCCGCCGCGTCCAGCCGACCCGACGTTGCCCTGTCCCGCCGCCGCATCCTGTTCATCTTCCTGCTCATCCGCAATACCGGCGCCAAGCTGCACGAGATCCTCGGCCTCGATCCCTGCACCGCCATCGATCCCGATGGCCGCCGCCTGACCCTGGGCGAGGGTGAGAACCGCCGCGAGGTACCCCTGCCCGAGCCCCTGGTGCGTGAACTGGCTGCCGCCCTGGCCGAGCCTCCGTTCCGCGCCCTGCTCGCCCGCGGTTTTGCCGTGGACCCGGCCTTTGTCCGCCGCAAGTTCTACGAGCGCGCCGAGAGCTGCGGCTTCCCCCGACGGCTGGGCGGCCCGGAGTGCATCCGCCGGGCCCGGGCGGTGGAGCTGATGCAGACGAGCATGCCCCTGCCGGCGGTGCAGCGGCTGCTCGGCCACGCCAGCCCCAAGCCGACCTCGGCCTACGTCTCCTTTGCCCCGGACGAACTGGAGCGGGTCACCGACTATTTCCTGGCCCGCGAGGCCGAGCGGAAAACGAGCGCGCGCAACCGGTTCTTCGGCAAGGTGACCACGATCGAGCGCGGCGACATCCAATCCTTGGTGCGGCTGGTCACCCCGGCCGGGCACGCACTCGTCGCGGTGATCACCAACGACAGCGTCGACCGGCTCGGGCTCACCGCCGGCCGACTGCTCACCGCCGAGGTCAAGGCGCCCTGGGTGGTACTGACACGGAGCGACGGCCAGCCGGCGAGCAGCGCCGAAAACCGGTTCCACGGCGCCATCACCGGCATCCGCCGGGGCCGGGTGAGCAGCGAGATCGCGGTGCGCATCGACGAGGGCACGGAACTCTGCGCCATCGTCTCCACCGCGGGCTGGCGTCAGCTTGGACTC
>SABN01000279.1 GCA_009928955.1 Opitutia bacterium
CCTGCGGGTAGGGCAGGACCGGCGTCTGGATTTTCGCGAGCAGCGCGTAGATGACCGCGCCGGCGACGAAAGCCAGGATCAGGCTCAGCGGCAGCGGCTTGCCGAGGGGCAGTCCCCATGCGACGAGCTGCGGCTGTGCGCCGATCACGAAGCCGACCACCCACGCGATCCAGCCGGCCGGGTTGAAGCCCGCGCGCGGCCCGGTCCAGCGGCCCTTGTTCATGACGTACTCGGCGGCCATCGCGCCGCAGATCGGGCCGAAGGAGGCGCCGAAGAACCCGAAGATCACGGGCAGTTTCGCGGCGACGCCGGTCATGGCGAGGGCTTCGGCGATCGCGCAACCGATGCCGCAGGAGACCCAGGGATTGACCTTGGGCAGCGTGGTCTTGATGGATGTGGCGGCGATGATCGAGGAGAAGCAGCAACTCGGGAAGGCGCACAGCGCCAGCAGGAAGGCGACGATGCCGCCCGTCTGGTCGCCCAGGATGGTCTTGAGCAGACCCATGGGGTCGAGCACGGCCTTGCCCTGAGCCAGCATGGTCTTGCCGGCTTCGGTGCCATAGAACCCCGCGACGATCAGGGCGGCGAGGCCGGCCGTCACGAAGATCGCGACCAGCACGCCCATCAGGCCGCCCATGACGACGTCCTTCTTGTCGCGCGCGTTGGTGCCGAAGTCGCAGCCCGCAGCGCCCGCCGTGGCGGTGAAGCCGACGATGTGGCCGATGAGCAGGAAGATCACGCCGAGGCCGTCGAGGGCGGGCTTCGCCACGCCTCCGGCTTTGGCGGCCGCCACCAAGGCGTTTGCGTCAAACGAGCCGAGTCCGCCGAGGGTCTTGGCGAGCAGGACGACGAGCGCGATCGCGGGAATGATCGGCAAGTAGGTGGAGATCATGGCGACGTACTTGATGCCCTTGAGGGCCATGACGACGCCACCGAAACCCCAGATGAGCATGATGGCATAGAGGCCGGCGCTGCCTTCTTTCAGGCCGAACATGACGTTAAGGGCTTGGGTGGAGTAGTAGACGTTGACCGCGACCCAGCCGAACTGGAGCAGACCCATCAGGAAACCCGGAAGGATCAGGCCGCCCGTGGCGCCGAAGGTCGAGGATCCCACAATATAGAGCGGCAGGCCGGTCTTCTGGCCGAAGCGGCCGAAGACGTGGTAAAAGAGCACATAACAGATCGTTGCGCCCGCCAGAATGCCGATCAAGGCCGTCGGCCAGCCGGCGGCCAGAATGCCGCCCGCGTTGTCGGCACCGACCGAAGCCGTTCCGGACCAGAACACGAACCACAGGAAGATGCCCGCATAGACCGGGGCGATGTTTTTATA
>SABN01000280.1 GCA_009928955.1 Opitutia bacterium
TGCGCCTGCGGCGCGAACCCGCCCTACGGGTAAGACGGATGATGTGGTATGGTGGTGACAAAAGGAAAACGACCATGCCGGACTATCGTCGCCACCGGGTGCCGGGCGGCTGCTATTTCTTCACGGTGACGCTTCTGGAGCGACGGCGCACCCTGTTGGTGGACCACATCGATGGATTGCGGGACGCGGTTCGCCGGGTGCGGCGACGGTATCCCTTCGCCATCGACGCTTGGGTGGTGCTGCCGGACCATCTGCACTGTGTATGGAGCCTGCCGCCGGGAGACGCCGGATATCCCACCCGCTGGCGTCTGATCAAACTGCTGTTCGTGAAGGCTCTCCCGAAAACCGAACGCCTCTCGGCTGTCCGCCAGAGGCGGGGCGAACGCGGCATCTGGCAACGGCGGTATTGGGAACACACGATCCGTGATGAGGAAGATTACAGGCGGCACGTCGAGTATGTCCATTTCAACCCGGTTCGGCACGGTCTGGTAACACGGGTCGGTGACTGGCCCTATTCAACGTTTCATCGGGAAGTCGCGGCCGGACGGCTGCCTCTGGACTGGGGCGGCATCCTCGGTACCCTTGCAACGGCCCGGGAGTAACCCGCGTCGCCGCGTAGGGCGGATTCGCCGCGAAGCGGCAATCCGCCTTTGATACGGAACACAACCGGCAAACACCAACGTGGGGCGGAGTCTTCGCCCCCCGTCTTTTTTCCTTGGGTACCTGCCGCTGGATGGCTACGGGTAACCCCGTCGCCACGTAGGGCGGATTCGCCGCGAAGCGGCAATCCGCCTCTGATGCGGAACACAACCGGCAAACACCAACGTGAGGCGGAGTCTTCGGACCCCGCCTTTTTTCCTTGGGTGCCTGCCGCTGGATGGCGGGTTGCGCCTGCGGCGCGAACCCGCCCCACGGGTAACCGTGTCGCCACGTAGGGAGGATTCGCCGCGAAGCGGCAATCCGCCTTTGATACGGAACACAACCGGCGAACACCAACATGGGGCGGAGTCTTCGAACCTCGCCTTTTTCCTTGGGTGCCTGCCGTTGGATGGCGGGTTGCGCCTGCGGCGCGAACCCGCCCCACGGGTAACCGTGTCGCCACGTAGGGAGGATTCGCCGCGAAGCGGCAATCCGCCTTTGATGCGGAACACAACCGGCAAACATCAACATGGGGCGGAGTCTTCGAACCTCGCCTTTTTCCTTGGGTGCCTGCCGCTGGATGGCGGGTTGCGCCTGCGGCGCGAACCCGCCCTACGGGTAAGACGGATGATGTGGTATGGTGGTGACAAAAGGAAAACGACCATGCCGGACTATCGTCGCCACCGGG